>JARRBY010000012.1 GCA_029982795.1 Patescibacteria group bacterium | reverse complement strand
CTTGCTTTAATTGTCGGTGGTATAATCTTAATTATCCTTGAAAAAAGATTTTCTTCAAAAAATACAAAAAAAGTTGTAACTGAAAAAGAATTAGCAACTATAAGTTACAAACAATCAGCTCTAATTGGCGTCTTTCAAGCTTTAGCCGTTGTTCCCGGAGTTTCCCGATCAGCCGCCACTATCATGGGAGGGTTATCACTGGGAATAAGTCGTAAAAATATAGTGGAATTTTCTTTCTTGCTTGCTTTACCAACTATGGCCGCCGCTACCGGCTATGACTTGTATAAATCACCACCGGTATTTTCTGCGGAAGAAATCACTGTTTGGATAATTGGTTTTAGTATCTCTTTTATAACTGCAATTTTAGGAATTAAGTTCTTTCTCAAATTTATTAAGAAAAATAATTTTATTCCTTTCGGGTGGTATCGAATTATTATTGGCTTAATTGTTTTAACCTATTTATTTATTTAAAAATAGGAAAACAAAAAAAGAACTGATTTTCAGTTCTTTTTTTTGGGTTTATTTAAATACCCCTATTTATTTTTCAAACGACGCCAGCGTTGCAAAGCTTTCTCCCGAGCTAAAGCTGACTCTAATTTAATTGCCACCTGTGATAAATCATAATGATCATCGGTTTCCGCTTTTAATTTTTCCTCTTCCGCTTTTTTTCTCGCTGCCAGTACTTTATCTTCATTAAGCTCAAAAGCTCTTTCCGCGCTATCAGCTAAAATTACAATTTTATCACGTAAAACTTCAATAAAACCACCGGAAATAGACATAATCTCTGTTTCTCCCTCTTTATCCCGAGTTTCAATTACTCCCGGTTTTAAAACTGACACCAAAGGGATATGCTCAGGCAGAACTGTTATTTCACCATCCTTAGTGGGCACGGTAAGTTGGGTAATTTCTTGCCTTAAAACAACTTTCTGCAAAGTTACTATTTCAAATTGAATTGTTTTTTTAGCCGCCATAGAATCATTATTTATTCTTACTTATTTTTTTCAGAAACCACCTCTTCAATCGCCCCTTTCATATAAAAATCATCTTCTGATTTAGCATCATGTTTTCCCTCTAGAATTTCTTTAAAACCTTTAATTGTATCCGTTAACTTTACATATTTACCAGACCGACCGGTAAAAGCTTCAGCGACAAAGAAAGGTTGTGATAAAAATCTTTGTACCTTTCGCGCACGGGCAACAATCACTTTATCTTCCGCTGATAATTCTTCCATCCCTAAAATAGCAATAATATCTTGCAAATCTTTATATCTCTGCAATATTTGCTGCACCTCTCTGGCTACTTCATAGTGCTCTTGTCCCACTACTTTAGGATCTAAAATAATAGAAGAAGATTCAAGCGGATCAACTGCCGGATAAATACCAAGTTCTGATAAAGAACGCGCCAAAACCACAGTTGAATCAAGATGGGCAAAAGTTGTTGCCGGCGCCGGATCGGTTAAATCATCAGCCGGGACATAAACAGCTTGAATAGAGGTAATAGAACCATTTTTAGTAGAAGTAATGCGTTCCTGTAATTCACCCATTTCTGTTGATAATGTTGGTTGATAACCCACTGCTGAAGGCATACGCCCTAACAAAGCAGATACCTCTGAGCCCGCTTGGGTAAAACGAAAAATATTATCAACAAAGAAAAGAACATCTTGGTGTTTTTCATCACGAAAATATTCCGCGATGGAAAGACCGGTTAAAGCAACTCGCGCACGAGAACCCGGGGGTTCATTCATTTGTCCAAAAACCATAGACACTTTATCTAAAACACCACTTTCCTTAAATTCATGATACAAATCATTCCCTTCCCGAGTTCTTTCTCCCACACCGGCAAAAACAGAATAACCTCCATGTTGAGAAGCAATATTATGAATAAGCTCTTGAATAACTACCGTTTTTCCCACACCGGCACCCCCAAACATTCCCACTTTTCCTCCTTTAACAATTGGACAAATTAAATCAATAACTTTAATTCCGGTTTCTAAAATTTCAATATTATCCGATTGATCCACAAATTTGGGAGCTTCACGATGTATCCCGTATCGCTGTCCGGTTTTAGGATTTTCACCACCGTCAACCGTTTCTCCCAATACATTAAAAATACGTCCTAAAGTTTCTTCTCCGACAGGAACACTAATAGGTCCGCCCGTATCTACCACCTCTACTCCACGACTTAAACCATCGGTTGATCCCATCGCAATTGTTCTTACAACATTAGAACCTATGTGTTGTTCCACCTCTAACACTAATTTATTGCCATTACAATCTACCTCTAAAGCATTATAAATTTCCGGAAGATTATCGGCAAAGTAGACATCAACCACAACGCCGATGACCTGCTTAATACTACCGATGTTATTTTTTTTCTCAGACATATTTTTAAATTCTTATTAATCTGCTAAAGCATTGGCGCCCGCACTAATTTCTGCAATTTCTGCAGTAATGCTCGCCTGTCTTGCTTTGTTATAAAATAAATTTAATTCTTTTACCATATCAGTTGCAGCTTCAGTTGCCTGATGCATCGCTGTCATCCGTGCACTATGTTCAGAAGCATTAGCCTCTAAAAGCGCTTGATAAACTTGAACCGCTAAAAGTCGAGGTATCATTTCATCTAATACTTCCTCCGGGCTAGGCTCAAAAATATAATCATAACCGGAAGCAGTATTTAAATGTTTTCTTTCTTTTTCCGCTAATAATTTCTTGTTAACCCTAATTTTTTCATCTGCCACTATCCCCAAATAATCATCTTCAACCTCAATATCTATCGGTAAAAGCTGTTTCATTCTTGGCACTTGTTTAACAGCGCTAACAAAATCGGTATAAGCTACAAAAATTTTATCATACTTACCACTCAAAAAATCAGCCATTGCTAAATTAATAATTGGTTCTATCTCCGCTGTTTCCGAGATCAAATCAGCCTTGGGAAATTGGGCGGCCACTTTATAGTTCTGACCATAAACCACCTCTCCCTTTTTCCCTACCAAAATAAATTCAATTGGTGTCTCAACATGCTTTTTAATTGAATCTTTCACCTTATTAATAATCGCTGAATTATAACCACCACACATTCCCCGATTTGAAGTAATTAAAATAACCGCCACTTTATTAATCTTAGGTCTTTTAGTTAGTAAAGGATGTAAGGTGTTAAAATCTGATTGTTTAATGTTTTTTGATAAATGTAAAACCGTCTCCCAGCTTAAATTAGCGTAGGTTCTTGTTTTTAAAACCATTTCCACCGCCTTTCTCATTTTTGACGCCGCCACCATTTCCATTGCCCGAGTAATCTTTTTAGTGCTACTGATGGATTTAATACGTCGCTGTATTTCTTTAGTTTTAGCCATACTAACTTAAATAATCAAGAGTATCTTTATAATGATTAATTGTATTTTTTAACAATGCTTCCATTTCCTCATCCAATTCTGTTTTGGTGGTAAACAATTTTTCTAACTCTCCACTGGTAT
The DNA here is from genome assembly GCA_029982795.1 of Patescibacteria group bacterium. GTDB lineage: Bacteria > Patescibacteriota > Patescibacteriia > Patescibacteriales > UBA12465 > UBA12465. The sequence continues at coordinate 15,354 of JARRBY010000012.1, read as the reverse complement.
CAGCCGCTTGGTATAAACCCTCTTCAAATTCACGCACTCTTTCAACCGGCACATTATCCATATAACCATTAATTAAAGCATAAAAAATTAAAACCTGCTTATAAACCGCCAGCGGTTGATACTGCTCTTGTTTAAAAACTTCATACAATCTTTTTCCTCTTTCCAACTTACGAGAAGTTTCTTCATCCAAATCTGAACCAAATTGCGCAAAAGCGGCCAACTCTCTAAATTGAGCCGCCTCCAGACGCATTTTGCCCGCTACTTTTTTCATCGCCTTTACTTGCGCACTGGAACCAACCCGAGAGACGGAAAGCCCGGCATTAATAGCCGGTCTATTACCTTTATAAAATAAATCCGGTTCTAGAAAAATCTGACCATCAGTAATGGAAATAACATTGGTGGGAATATAGGCAGAGATATCTCCGGCTTGAGTTTCAATAATAGGTAAAGCGGTAATTGAACCACCGCCATTTTCCTTATTTAATTTGCAAGCTCTCTCCAGTAATCGAGAATGAAGATAAAAAACATCACCCGGATAAGCTTCCCGTCCCGGCGGACGACGAAGTAATAAAGAGATTTCACGATAAGCCACCGCGTGCTTAGATAAATCATCGTAAACAATTAACACATCTTCTCCCTTTGCTAAAAAATATTCAGCTACAGCGCAACCGGCATAAGGAGCGATATATAATAACGAAGCCGGATTAGAGGCACCGGCTAAAACAACCGTCGTATATTCCATTGCACCAGCTTCTTCTAATTTTTTTACAATAGTTGATATCTTTGACTCTTTTTGACCAATTGCCACATAAACACACTTAACATTTTTCCCTTTTTGATTAATTATAGTATCAATCGCAATTGCTGTTTTTCCAATTTGACGATCACCGATAATAAGTTCTCGTTGCCCTTTACCAATCGGTATCATTGCATCAATTGCCTTAATTCCGGTTTGCAAAGGCTCATTCACTGACTGCCTGGTAATTACCCCCGGTGCAATTTTCTCAACTGGATATAATTCCTTAGTTTCCGGTTGGCCTTTACCATCAAGCGCCTCTCCTAAAGGATTAATGACTCGACCCAACAAAGACTCTCCTACGGGAATACTTAAAATCTTTTTAGTACAAACCACTTCATCATTTTCTTTAATATGCTCACCTTCACCTAAAATAATAGCTCCCACTAAATTATCTTCCAAATTTAAGGCTACCCCCGCAATTTCTCCTTGACTACTTTTAAATAACAAAAGCTCACTCATCATTGCTTCGCGCAACCCTGATACTAAAGCAATTCCATCGGCAATTTTTAAAACCCGCCCAACACTTTGCTCTTTCAGCTCAGCTTTAAATCCGGAGATCTGTTGCTTTAATTCTTCAATGATAAAATCTTTTTTATTCTCCATATGTATAAATTAATTACTTAAAATCTTTTTAAAATTAACTAAATTTTGTTGTAGACTGCCATCAATTATTTTATCATCATAGCGAACAATAAATCCTCCCAGAATCTCAGGCTTAATTATTTCTTTTACCTTAATTTCATTCAACTTCATTTGTTTTTTAAGATAATTACTGATAATATTTTGTGATTCAACTCTTAATTTTCTAGCACTAATTAGTTCTACTTCCACTTCTCCTCTTTCTTTTTTTATATCAGCTTGAAGTTGTTCCACTATTTCTGCAAAACGATAACTATCATTATTTTTAACCACTAACGCAACAAAATTAGCAATTATTTGTTTTGCTTGACTTGGCTCGCTAGCAATTAATTCTCTCAGCGCTCGCGTATATTGTGGTACACTTATTTTCATACCTTTTTAGGCTAAATCTTTAACAATCTTTTCTATTATTTTTTTATCAGCTTCGCTATCCATTTTTTCTTGTAAAAATTTTTCCAAACTAATAATTAATAAAGAAGAGATTTCTTTTTTAACATCAGCTATTAATCTATCTTTTTCTTGTGCAATCGCCCCTTTTTCTTTATCAATTTGCTTTTTTATATCAACTTGCGCCTTATCTACTATTTCTTGGTATCTTCCCTCCGCCTTTTTCTTAGCCTCTTCAATAATTATACCGGCTTCCTTTCTTGCCTGAGAAATAATTTCCTTGCTCTCTTCTGTAGTAGTTTGCAAACGTGTTTCCGCTGCTTGAGCATCAGCGACTCCTTTCTCAATCTTTTTTTGTCTTTCTTCAAGCATGTTAAGTACTGGACGATAAGCAAAACGCCACAACACCCAAACCAAAATTGAGAAATTAATAAATTGCGCTATCATTATTCTAACATCAAGACCTAAAGCCTGTATTAGTCTATCCATAAAAAAATAAAATTAAAAAACAAAGTAATCTAACTCTTTACTCAAAAAGAGTTAGACCGTCATTACTTTCTAATATTAACCAAATAAAATAATAAGAGAAATAACCAGAGCGTAGATCGCTGTTGATTCTGTAATCGCCATTGAAACAAACATTAATGGCGTAATTCTTCCACTTGCTTCAGGATTTCTGCCAATTGCTTCTAAAGCCTTAGAAGCGGCAATACCTTCACCAATGCCGGGGCCAATAGCACCTAAACCGATTGCTATGCCAGCGGCTAAATATTTAGCTGCTTGAATTTCCATAATTTTTTAAATTAATTATTTTAATTATTTTAATTATTTTTATAATATTTTAAGCGCCAGCCTTAGATTCCGCCCCTTCATCTATTTCTGAAGCCATTGAAATAAAGACTAGAGTTAAAACCGCAAAAACAAAGGCTTGGACAACGGCGGTTAATAACCCTAGAAACAAAAACGGAAGGGGCACAAAGAAAGGCGCTAAAAACAACATTACCGCCCCTAAAACTTCTCCCGCAAAAATATTTCCAAATAAACGAAAAGATAATGAAACAATTTTAGCAATTTCACCAATTAAATCCATTAAACCTAGAAAAAATTTCAAAGGGTTTGCAAAATTTAAAAACTTCTTTAAATAAGAAAAAGGGCCACTAACGATAATCGCCACTACCTGAATGGTAATAACTGTTATCATGGTCATCATAAAAACAAGTCCATAATCAGAAACTATTGATCGAAAAAGTGGTACCATTTTCTCTCCATTATTTAAAGTAACGGCTGCTTGTCCCGGAATATAAGCTAACAAATTACAGGTTAGAACAAAAAAGAATTGAGTTGCCACTAAAGGGAAGATTCTTTTTGCTTTTTTACCTTGACCAATTATTGATTCTGTAAAATCATAGGCCGCCGAAATTAACATTTCAATTAAATTTTGAACTTTACCCGGTACTAATTTTAAATTTTTTCGTAAAATAAATGAACCGATTAATAAAGCCAACCATACCCAAAAAAACCAAAAAAAAGTATTAGTAATTGGCCATGACCCAATATAAAAAAGCACCTCCGGTGCTAAAGAAATATTTAATCCCATACACCTTAAATTAGTCTTTTGACTAAATAATTGTTCTGTTAATCAACTTTTTTTTCCAAATTATTCTGCTCCTTATCAATTTTTTTTGCAATCACTTCTTGACGATAGTTATCCATTAATTTGTTGATTTTTTTAATCTTTTTAAACAATAAAATGTTTGTAACAATAAAAGCAATTAAAATGCTCCCTAATAAAAACCAAGGATAAGTATCTAGTATTTTATCAAGAAGTAACCCCGTGCCACCTAAAATTAAAAGTGGTCCAAGAATAGACCCCAAACTATACATCGCACTGGCAACCACTATTTCTCTTATTGTTTTTTTATCCATTATTAAGCAATTAATAAACAACCAACACTATATTTTATAAAGCAAACGGAAAAAAAAGTCAAGGTAAAAAAAATTTAAATTAAACTATTAAATTCGAAATAAATTTCGAGCAGTTTCTGTAGTTTTTTCCGCCACTTTCTCTACTTTGATTCCTTTAATATCCGCTATTTTTTGCGCTACATACTGGACCAATAATGGTTCATTTCGCTGTCCCCGATAAGGCTCTGGCGTCATATAAGGAGAATCAGTTTCAATCATCATTCTATCAAGTGGAGTTTTGCGAATCAAATCATCCCAATTACGAGAAAAAGTAATTAAACCGGTAAAAGAAATAATAAGCCCTAAGTTAAAATACTTCCAAGCTAAATCCTCATTGCCGGAAAAACAATGAACTACTCCCCAAGGACGATTAGTTGGCAGAAGATGTCCATACTCCTTCTTGAAATCCTGCAACATCTCCAATAAATCATCATGAGCCTGACGACAATGAATTATCACCGGTAAATCAAGATTACGCGCTAAAAAAATTTGAGCGGCAAAAACTTCTTGCTGCTTTTTTTTCAAAGTATTTTGATTTTTAGCCGGATCAAGATGATAATAGTCAAGCCCAATCTCCCCAATTGCCACTACTTTTTCAAATTTTGCCAATTTTTCGTAACTGCCATAATCAAATTCTTCACTTTTTAAATTTCTTTCCGATTTATCCTCATCCTCTAAATCAGTGGCAATTAAATTTTCTTGTAAATAAATAGGATGTAATCCCACTGCGGCATAAACACCTCTTTCATATTTATTAGCATAATTTAAAGCCCGATTAGATGTTTTCAATTCAGACCCAACCAGTATCATCCAAGTATCATTATCCAAAGCTCGTCTGATAGTTTCATCAGAATCATCTTTATAGTCAGCAAAATTAATATGAGCGTGTGTATCAATTAACATTGTTTTACATTTAAAAAACGCGTTTAACGCGTTTTTTATTTATTACACCATTTCTTAATCTCTCTTTTCAACATTATTAGCATCAACTGATTCTTCACTATAACTCGCCTCTTCTTTCTCTATAACCTCTTTTTCATCTTCCGGCTCAGTTTGTTTATCACTAACAGTTTCTGAAGTCTCATTGTTTAAATCAGATGAAGGAGTTGTTTTAAGATTCGCCTCATCTTTTGATGCTTTCTTAAAAAGCTTAGTAAACCAATTTGCCATAAAATTAATAGTTAATTATTAACTATTCTTATTTTAACATTTTAACTATAAAAGTCAATAAAAATAACCTTAAATTAAAGACCAAGTTCAATTAGAGTATTTTTTTGTTTTTTTGTCAAATTCTTAGGAATTTTTACCTTTATCTTCACATAATGGTCACCCTTTCCACTACCATGTAAACGACTTATCCCCTTATCTTTTAATTTAAAAATTGTTCCCGATTGAGTTCCTTCCGGGATTTTTAAAGTTACTTTTCCTTCCACCGTTTCAATTTCAATCTTTGCTCCAACTATTGCCTGAGTAACAGAAATTTCTTCCTCAGTTTTTATATCATAATTATCACGCTGAAATTTTTTATGAGGCAAAACCTGTATTCTTAAAAACAAATCACCAGCTGGGGCGCCTCTTTCACCGGCCTCCCCTTTACCACTTAAACGAATTGATTCACCACTATTAATTCCGGCCGGTATTTTAACTTTTAAATTTTCCTGCTTTCTATAAACACCACTGCCGCCACATTTTGAACAACTTTCACTATAAATCTTGCCTTCACCGCCACACTGAGAACAAGTTTGCTTAGTTTTAATATTGCCCAAAATAGTGCGTTGCAACTTAACGACAAAACCGGAACCATGACAAACAGGACAAGTTTCAATCTTAGCTCTGGGTTCAGCCCCAGTACCGTTACATCTATCACACTGGGCTTTTTTAGGAAAACTGATTTCTTTTTCTGTCCCAAAAACAGCTTCTAAAAAATCAAGCTTAATAAGTATTTCCATATCACGCCCGGCAGTCTCTCGCTTTGTCCGTGCCTGAGATCCACTAAAACCGAATATATCACCAAAACCGCCAAACATATCACTGATATCATCAAAATCAAAGTTAGCTCCATTTTGAAAACCAGAAAAACCGCCCCAACTCTGTCCTCCAGAAGGGCCCCCTGAATTATTAAAAGTAGTTCCAAATTGATCGTATTGTTTTCGTTTAGTCTCATTACCTAAAACTTGATAGGCCTCATTTACTTCCTTAAATTTTTCCTCATCACCACCTTTATCCGGATGATACTGATGTGCTTTTTTACGAAAAGCGGCTTTGATTTCATCACTACTGGCACTTTTTGAAACACCCAAAACGTTGTAATAGTCCTTAGACATAATAATTTCTCACAAATAATCTATTAATTAATTCAACAAGCTGCCCCTTATTTTCAAAGAGGCAGCCAATAAACAAACAAAACTTATTTATTCTCTTCCACTTCTCCTTCAACTACTTCATCATCAGCCTTTTTTTCATTTTCCTTATCCGCTTCTGACGCACCGGCTTGTGCTCCAGCAGCATTTGGCTGGGCTTGATACATCGCCGCACCAATCTTTTGCGCCACCCCGTTAACGTCTTCTAATTTTTTCTTAATTTCCTCAAGATCATCAGTTTCTTTTACTTTTTTAAGGGCCTCTATCTTTTCTTCTAATTCTTTTTTATCTTCAGCTTTAATCTTATCACCTGACTCCTTTAACATTTTTTCCGTTGTAAAGACAACTGCATCTGCTTGATTTTTAGTTTCCACTGCCTCCTTTTTCTTCTTATCTTCTTCCGCATGCATCTCTGCCTCTTTTTTCATTTTTTCAATTTCTTCAGAAGATAAACCGGAAGAAGCGGTAATGGTTATTTTTTGTTGCTTGTTAGTCGCCTTATCAGTAGCTGAAACATTCAAAATCCCATTAGCATCGAGATCAAACTTAACTTCAATTTGGGGCACTCCTCGTGGCGCTGAAGGGATCCCGTCTAAGATGAAACGTCCTAAAGTTTTATTATCTCTTGCCATCGGTCTTTCTCCTTGAACAATATGAATTTCCACACTGGTTTGACCATCAGCGGCGGTAGAAAAAATCTGTGACTTTGAAGTAGGAATGGTTGTGTTTTTCTCAATCAAAGGAGTAGCAACTCCTCCCATCGTTTCAATTCCCAGAGTAAGCGGTGTCACATCAAGAAGTAAAACATCTTTTACATCACCCTGTAAAACGCCCGCTTGAACCGCAGCTCCCAGCGCAACTACTTCATCCGGATTAACTGTTAAGTTTGGCTCCTTTTTAAAATATTCTTTAACAACTTTTTGCACTAAAGGCATGCGAGTCATACCACCCACCAGTATAACTTCGTTAATTTCTTCTAACTTAAAGCCTGAATCAGCAATTGCTTTTTTGCAAGGCTCAATTGTTTTTCCTACCAAATCTTCCACTAATGACTCTAATTTAGCACGTGATAGCTTCATCATTAAATGCTTCGGTCCATTAGCATCGGTGGTAATAAAGGGTTGATTAATTTCTGTTTCTTGAGAGGTGGAAAGTTCAATCTTAGCCTTTTCAGCTGACTCTTTAATCCTCTGTAAAGCTAAAGTATCCTTTGATAAATCAATCCCTTGATCTCGTTTAAACTCTTCTATAATCCAATTAATAATTCTTTGATCAAAATCTTCACCTCCCAGATGGGTGTCACCATTGGTAGCTTTTACTTCAACTGTATCAGAAGAGATATCAAGCACTGAAACATCAAAGGTGCCACCACCTAAATCATAGACAACAATTTTTTGACCACTTTTTTTATCAAAACCATAAGCTAACGCCGCCGCCGTTGGTTCATTAATAATACGCTTTACTTCTAAACCGGCAATTTGTCCGGCATCCTTGGTAGCTTGACGTTGTGAATCATTAAAATAAGCCGGAACAGTAATAATTGCTTCCGTTATTTTTTCTCCTAACTTTGCCTCAGCGTCAGCTTTTAACTTGGATAAAATCATCGCTGATATTTCTTGCGGAGTGTAATCTTTATCTCCCATTTTTACCTTCACCCCTTCTCCCGCTTGAACAATTTTATAAGGCGCAGTTTTTAAATCACGTTGTACTTCCTCTTCATCAAAATGACGACCAATTAAACGCTTGACCGCATACACAGTATTTTCCGGGTTAATAACCGCCTGTCTTTTAGCCGCTCCACCAACTATTCTCTCTCCATTTTTTGAGATTGCCACCACTGAAGGCGTCGTCCGATTGCCCTCAATGTTTTCAATTATTTTGGGACTACCACCTTCCATTATTGCCATCGCGGAATTAGTAGTTCCTAAATCAATTCCTAAAATCTTTCCCATATTTTTGTTATTTTATTTTAATTTTTAATTATTAAGCTAGTTATTATTCATTATTAGCTCAAGCCTGGTCCCAAAAAAGGACCAGTTCTTGAGCTAACAATTATTTTTTGCTCTGAATTTTAATTGACTTTGGCTTTACCTCGGCTGCCTTTGGAATGCTAATCTTTAGAATTCCTTCCTCATTAACAGCACTGGCCTTATCACCATCAACCTTTGTTGGCAAGGGGATAGAACGGAAAAATGAGCCCCGACGAATTTCTTTGCGATAATAATTTTTATCATCAATTTCACTTTTCTTTTCACTTTCTCCCTTAATGCACAAAACATTATTTTCAATTGAAACATCAACCTTATCGGGATCAATTCCTGCCAGCTGTGTTTCAATAATGATATTATCATTATCTTCATACATATCAACTGCAGGGGTAAAACCAAATTGACTTCCCCGTACTGTTGGCAACATAGACTCGGTAAGTTTATCTATATCGTCAAAGTCCGAGAAAAATGGTGTCCATTTTATTAGTGACATAGATTTAGATTATCTTTCTATAAAACTGAATTATATATTCAGTGGATATAGAAAGATCTTTCTTAATTATTTTTCTTTCTTTTTTACAATTACTTTGGCCGGTCTAATAACCCGACCATTAAGTTTATAACCAGGCATTATTTCTTTTTCAACCATATCACCTTCACCTTCAATTGCTTCCATCATGTCATGATTAAATTTTTCATCCTTAGTTTTTATTTCTTCAATTCCTCGATTTAACAACACTTCCTTAAATTGTTTTAAAACATGTTTAACCCCAACGGCCCAAGGATTTTTTGCTTCTTCTTCCGATAGCCCATTGATAGATAATTTTAAATGATCATAAACCGGTAAAAGATCATATAAGAAATCAGAAATCGCATATTTTGCAAACTCTTCTTTTTCTCTGGCCGTTTGTTTTAATAAATTCTGATAATCCGCCAAAGCGCGTAAATACTTTTTTTCAAAGGAATCGTTATCTTCTTCTATTAATTCAAACCGTGGTTTTTTTCCTTCCTTTGTTTTCACTTCTGCTAAAAAATTTTCTTTCGGTCGACACCAAATTTTATTAGTTTCTAGACTTTGATAAACCACCAGTGGTTGTTTATCTTCTGAATTTTGCGCCTCACCAATAACCTTATACTTAGCGCCTTTATAATGCCTATAAATTCCTTGCTTAATAATGCTCATAGTTTTTTAATCAAATTTCTTTTTAATAAATTCTACCAACGCCAGATTACGTCCATAATTCATTCGCATCGGACCCAATATACCAAGGATGCCATGAGAATTATTATGTTTATACTTTACCAGCGCCGTGCTTAAAAAATTACCAAAAGGATTATCTTCACCAATTAAAACCTGCTCTCCTTCTTCCAAATCTTCAAAAATTTCATCTATTATTTCTTCTAACCGATCAATAATACTGGAAACATCATAAACCGCTGTTACTTGTTTAAATTCCGGTTGAGAAAAAAGATTAGACAAACCGGTATAATACAAATCATTCTTGTGAAAGGCCCAAAAAACAGCGCCATCAGCTAATTCCGCAATTACTTTTGCTGTTTGTCGAAAAGAATCTTCCTGACCATTAAAAACCTTTTCTAATAATTTTATCTCCGCTTCTTTTATAAACTTCTCTCGTTTCTCTGATTTTATATTAGCTAACATCAAGCGATAGGCTGATTCAGTTGGGATCCGACCGGAAGAGATGTGGGGTTGATAAATAAAACCGTCAGCTTCAAGCTCCATCATTTCATTTCGAACAGTGGCCGGTGATATATCTAAATTATATTTTTTCACCAGAGAACCAGATGACACCGGTTGAGCAGTCTTTAAATATTCATCAATAATAGTCTGCAAAATAAATTGTTTACGCTCAGAAATCATAATTTCTTTTTTCAGAATAGAAATAATATTTTAAATCTATTTATATTATAAACAAAATTAGCACTCAAGTCAAGAGAGTGCTAAATATATTATAATTTATTTAATATTAGCAATAAAAGTTAAATACCTAATTCTTCCTTATAATCTAAATTTTTTTGATAAATAGCAGATGGCAATAAATTAGGGGCCAAAAATTCTTGCTGATAACGATAAATTAAAGAATAATAACGAAAATAATACCCGTTAATAAAAACATCGGACACAAGATGCAAAGAACCAGCAAAAGCCAGGGTGATAAAAGCTACCTTAACGTTTTTCCATTTACGCAACAGATAGGCGAGCAATAAAAATAGAGGAACATACTCCCAAGCATGAAAGACTAATATTATCTTCTCACTAATTAAAAATTGACGACTTTCAAAAAAATAAAGTAAATTAAAATGAGGGCCAAAAACAAAAAAATATTCCAAAACATGATCTAAATCTATAAAAAAACCACCTAAAATACCAAATATAATTCCTCTTCTTTTCTCTTTAAAAAAACTCCCTATTAAATAACCTGCCAATAAGGCAATAACAAAATGAATTGTTAAGTGAATATAAAGTGGCATAAATTAATTATTATTCATATTTCTTTCACCAAAATACCACTGCAAAATTTCATAAGCAATCGGAACCGCCGTGGAACTACCCTCACCACCTTCTTCTAACAGTATAGTTAGAGCTAATTCAGGATTTTCATAAGGAGCAAAACCGATAAACCAAGCATGGGTATTTTTCACACTGGACCACTGCGCGGTACCCGTTTTCCCCGCTACTGCAACTGGCAAGGAATTTAAAGAACGAGCCGAACCACTGGTTATTGTTTGCCGCATACCCTCACGAACGACATTTATATTATAATCGGAAATAAAATTATCACGAATTATTTCCGGCTCAATTTTTTGTATTAAATTATTCTGACTATCTAAAATTTCTGTTACTAAATGCGGTTTATAAAAAGTCCCGCCATTGGCTAAAATACTGGTATAATTAGCTACTTGCAGAGGGGTAACTAAAACATCTCCTTGACCAATTGAGACGTGATAAGTATCACCTATATACCAAGATTCATTTTTCGTTTTTTCTTTCCATTCACGGGTAGGAACCAAACCGTTTGCTTCTCCGTTTAAATCAATCCCGCTTTTCTCTCCTAGACCAAATAAACGTGAATATTTAACAAGACCATCCAAGCCAAGACCAACAAAATCACCATAACCGCCACCAATATAATAGAAAAAAGTATTAACTGAGTTGGCAATAGCACTCCGAACATTGGTCATACCGTGCCCTCCCGCGCGCCAATCAGGAAAAAACCATTGACCAATACGTAACCCCCCTGTACTTAAAAAACTGGTATTTTCCGTAATTATTCCTTCCTCTAAAGCACCGGCAGCAAAAATTGGTTTAATGGTTGAGCCTGCAGGAAATTCACCATTTATCGCTCGATTAAATAAAGGATTGTTAGGATCAGCTAAAAGAGCTTGATAGGAAGCTTGATCTATACCTTGAGCAAACTGATTATTATTATAATAAGGCCAACTAATAATAGCTAAAATTTCTCCATTTTGTGGATTTGTAATAATAACCGAAGCTCGTTCAACGCCAATTTTTTCTAAATGTTTAGCTAATATTTCTTCTATTTTTTGTTGTAATTCCAAATCAAGAGCTAACTGAAGATTAAAACCATCTTGAGCTGACTCCTCATCAATAATCTTTTTCTTTCGTCCTAAAGCATCAACTTCAATATTTTTTTTACCCGGGATTCCCTTTAACTCTTTTTCCCAAAAATATTCCAAGCCCGTCTTACCAACATAATCAAGTACTGAATAATTTTTACCTAATGATTTTAATTCCGCGTCATTAATTTTTCCCGTATAACCTAAAATATGAGCTAAACTGGTAGAACTTGCTACCTGGGGAGTGTTATTTTCACTCACTAAATATTCCCGCCTTATTTTATTGCTCAAAGCAACTCCCGGCCAATCAGCTAATTTTAAATTAATAAGCAAGGCGGTTTCATAATCAATATTATCCGCCACAAATAAAGGTTGATATGATTCTAAAGAACCGATTTTGACTTCTGCCAGCAAATCTTTAATTTTATAAAAATATTCTGGATCTTTACTTAACTGTATCTCCTGCCCTTTTTCCGTTTGCCATTTTTCCGGCTCCCGATTAAAATCTTCACCCGCTAAAACCAAGGCGATTTGACGAATTAAATTATCCCGTTCTAATTCATCACGAGGCAAATCAATTGGCCGCAACGATAAAACAAAATTAGCCTTATTCCGTACAAGTGGCTGAAAATTACGATCATAGATAATCCCTCTTTTTGGTTCTATTATCTCCTGACGCAAACGATTCCCTTCGGATAAAAGATAATAATCTTCACTTTTTACCACTTGCAGCCAAAAAGCGCGACTAACTAGTGTCAGTAGAGCTAAAGCCGCAATTAAGGAGAATAGTGTTAATTTTTCAAAATTAAAACTACGACTAACCACTTCTTTATTCCCACTATCTGACAAAAACGATTCCTCCGTCCAACCGGAATGATAAACAGAATCTTTTAAACGACCAAAACTAAACTTACCCTCTTTAATGGCAAAAGGATTATTTTCCTTATTTTGCAAGGCTTTTAACAATTTTTTTGTCTGACTATTTTTCATTATTTCTCCTGTTTATCTTAATAATATCTTAATCCTTCTTTTTTTTAAAGGCAACCAATAACAAAACCACCTCAAAATTTATTTTTTGTTCATCCTATTTGTTTTATAATACAAATAGATATATTAAACTAAATAATAGCATCATTATGAAAATACTACTTATTGAAGATGACAAAGAAATATCAAAATCTATATGTTTTTTTCTCAAAGAAAAAGGTTATCAAACTGAGGCTGTCTATGACGGCCAAATTGGCTTTGAATTAGCCCAAAAAAATAATTATGCGGCCCTAATCCTTGACTACAATCTGCCTCATCTTGACGGCTGGGAAATAGTACGCAAATTACGACAAGAAAAAAATACTATCCCCATTATTATGTTAACCGTGAGAAATGAGCTGGAAGATAAAATAAAATTACTGGAAGCCGGTGCTGATGATTACTTAACCAAACCATTTTCTTTAAGTGAACTTTTAGCCCGATTAAAAGCCATAACCAGACGACCACGAGAGATAAAAAATAATTATCTCCGAGTAAAAAATCTAACTCTTTATCCGGATAAATTTTTGGTGAAAAAAGATAAAGAAAGTATCAGATTGAAATATAAAGAATTTGCTCTTCTTCAATACTTAATGGAAAATAAAGGATTATATAAAAGCCGCCAGGATATATTAGATAATGTTTGGGACGAAAACGCTGATCCTTTCTCTAATACAGTTGAGGTGCACATCATGAAAATTCGTAAAAAAATCGAAACGAAAAATGATAAATATATTTATACCGTATCAAACCGTGGTTATAAAATTGATAGTCAAATCTAAAATAATAAAAAACTCCTAAAAAGGGGTTTTTTATTTTATAAAAAAAATGAAATTAAAAGAAAATTTTAATAATTTTAAGATTTACATTAAAAATTTTTACTCTGCCCCTGACATTAATTCTGAAAACAAACAAAGAAAAAAAATCTTACATAATCTTATTTGTCTTTTAATTTTTAGTTTTATCTTAATTATTATAATTAAAATTAAAACCCTTATCTCTCATCCGAAGGAACAATTAGACACCTTTCTTTTAATTAGTGTAATTTTATTCTTTCTTTTCATCCTTCTTCTTTTAGAAAAAAACCACCAAAGCAAAAGTATTGCTAAAATGTTAATTATTCTCACTATTATTCCCACCATTTATGCTTTTTTCCACTGGGGAACAGATTTTCCTGTAGCTTTAATATTATCAGTTTTAATCATTGCCTTAAGTGGCGCTCTGTTAAATACCCGAGCGGTTATTATTAACGCCTTCTCTCTTAATCTTTTTATCATCATCCTCACCTCCTGCCAACAAAAAGGGCTAGTTGCCATTAAAGAGCCCTGGCGGCAGGCCGAATCACAGTTTGATGAGACGGTAATTTGCACTTTCTTTATTCTAATTATTTCCCTAATTATTGTTATGTTCACAACTCACTTGCGACAAGCCTTAAAGGTAGCGGAAGATAATCGCAAACTACTACAAAAGGAAACTGGACTGCTGGAAATTAAAATACAAGAAAGAACAAGGGAGATAAGAGAAATGCAATCAGAAAAAATTAGTCAATTATATCGACTGGCTGAATTTGGCAGAATATCAGCCGGCATTTTCCATGATTTAATAAATCCTTTAACCGCTATCTCATTAAATTTGGAACAAATTAATGGCAAAGAACAAGAAAAATTAGACAGTACAAGAAATTGTCTCCGTCAAGCGATTGTCGCTTCCAATAAAATGGCAGATTTGATAAGTTCAATTAAAAAATCCATTGCCGCTGAAAATGAAAAAAAGAAATTTTTACTCATTTTTGAAATTCAAAATATTATCTCTCTCCTCAAATATCAAGCACAAAAATCCAATGTCACCATTTCAATTTTAGGTGATAAAAATATTTATCTATACGGTGATGTCTTAAAATTTCATCAGATTATGACTAATCTAATCGCTAATGGAATTGAGGCTTGCGCGGCTACCACAAAACAAAAAAACAAAAAAGTAGTTATTAAAATAAAACGCATTAAAACTATTTTAGTTATCAAAGTAATTGATAATGGTATTGGTATTAAAACTCAAAATATCAATCAAATTTTCGAACCTTTTTTCACCACAAAGAATAAAAAAGGCTTAGGTTTAGGTCTCTCCTCCACTAAAAACCTAATTGAGAAAGATTTTAAAGGCAACATTAAAGTCTATTCCTCACCACAGAAATTAACCACCTTTATTGTTAAAATGCCTTTAATGATTAAATAAATAACTTCACCTACTTATTAAAATATAATTATAATTAATTTTCAGGTGTAAAAATAATTCCAGCATCAGTTCTGTTTCTGCTATACAAAGCTTTTACATCTTCATCTGATAAAACTCGGCTATAAATTAGAACATTTGAAATTTCTCCAAGAAAAGCAGTCCCATATACACCTAACCTAATAAAACTATTAGGAATATACCAATTAACAAAATCTACAACTTGTCCCGAAGAATTTAAATCACCATTTATATAAACTTTATAATTTCCATTAAAATCATAAGAGAAAACTGTATGGGTCCATTCATTAATTGGATAAGTATATGTTGGTAAAACATATCCAGTTGTTAAATCAGTTTT
>JARRBY010000011.1 GCA_029982795.1 Patescibacteria group bacterium | reverse complement strand
TTTAAGTCGTCAAGAAGAAAAAATTGCTGTTGCTGGTGATATTATTTTAATTGCCGGTTTACCTAATATTTTTATTGGGGAAACAATTTGTGAAAAAAACAGCCAAGAATTGTTACCAGCAATTTCTATAGATGAGCCTACAATTTGTTTAGATTTTTTGGTTAATAGTTCACCGTTTGCAGGACGAGAGGGAAAATTTGTTACCAGCCGTCAAATAAAAGAAAGACTTGAAAAAGAGCTTGAGGTAAACGTTGGTTTACGAATTGATTTTTCCGATAATAGTCTATTTAAAGTTTACGGCCGCGGTGAATTGCATATTGCGGTATTACTTGAAAATATGCGTCGAGAAGGTTTTGAATTACAAGTTTCAAAACCAGAAGCGATTATAAAAGAAGAGGGAGGAGTAAAAGTGGAACCTTTTGAAGAATTAATTCTTGATATACCGGAGAATTGTTCTGGTATTGTTATTGAAAAAATTGCAAAAAGGCGAGGAGAAATGTTAGATTTAAAAACAGAAAACGCCCACACAAGGTTAGTTTTTTCTATACCCACTCGTGGTTTACTTGGATATCGTGAAGAATTTATTGTTGATACTAAGGGAGAAGGAATATTATGTTCACGTTTTATTGGTTTTAAACCAATGGCGGATAAGATTGACGCACGTAGTTTAGGTTCTATGGTTTCTATGGTTGCCGGGAAAGCACTTGCTTATTCTCTTTGGAATCTACAAGAAAGAGGGGTTTTATATATAAAACCCAATACTGATGTTTATGAAGGGATGGTGATTGGTAATGTTTCTAAAGGAAATGACATGACTGTTAATCCTATTAAAGGCAAAAAACTTACCAATGTTCGAGCTTCTGGTTCCGATGAAGCAATTATATTAACCCCCCCTTTAGAATTAAGTCTAGAAAGAGGATTGAGTTTAATTAATGAGGATGAATATTTGGAGATTACACCGCAAAATATTAGGTTGAGAAAAAAATATTTAACTGAAAATGCTCGAAATCAAGCCCGTAAAACTACTAATTAATTTTTTTTAAGGGAGCAAAGGAGCGACGATGAAGAGGACAGGGACCAAATTGAGCAAGCGCTTGCAGATGTTCTTTAGTGCCGTAACCTTTATGTTTTTTAAAGTTATATTGGGGATATTCTTTGTGAAATTCGGTCATTAACCAATCACGACTTACTTTAGCTATAATGGAAGCGGCAGCAATTACCCAGGTATTACTATCTCCACCGATAATTGCTTTTTGTGGGGTTGTAATTCTAGGAATGGGATATTTACCATCAACTAAAATGAAATCTGGTTTGAGTGGGATTTTTTTTAAAGAGTGACGCATTGCTAAAAAACTGGCTTGCAAGATATTTATTTTATCAATTACATCGTTATTAACAACACCAATTTCAACCGCTAAGACTTTATCTTTAATAATTTTAAAAAGGGCATTTCTCTTTGTGGGACTTAATTTTTTTGAATCTGTTACAAGGGTTAGATCTTGATCGTTTAGATTAAAATTAGCATCTATAATAACACAAGCGGCAACAACTGGTCCGGCCAAGGGACCACGACCAGCTTCATCAATGCCGGCGATTAAAGGATAACCGGCTTTCATTATTTCTTTTTCTGTCTTTAAGTCTAACATATATTTATTATACCCGGTTTCTTTTTTTTCTGCGAATTGATTTAGGCATAATTTTTGACATATACCTCTAGATTACCACTAAAAGTGCAAGATGTGGGTGCACATTACCATTTACTCTTGACAACTTATTTAATTTGTATTAGAATAAGGTTAATTAAAGTTAATGTGCAAATATGTTAATCTAACCAGGGCTAGTGGTGAAAGTAAAATGTAATGATGGGTTGGATAACTTTAGAACACTAAAAAAGTGTTCAAAATAAAGGGGTGGAGTGATTCCAGCCCTTTTTTCTTTTCTTTTTATTATCTTTTTTTCGTAATTGTGTTAGAATATAGCTATAATTTATAAATTATTTAAATTAGTAGTGATGAATAAAAATTATTTTTTACTTATAATTACTGCAATTATTCTTTTTTCGGCTTTAGTTTTACGCATTGTAAATGGACCTGTTAATTTTGAAAATAAACCGGTTGTTTTTGATTCCCCTTTTGTGTTTGATGATACCGATGAGTTTATAGAAGAGGAAAGAGATGAACACGGTTGTTTGGTAACTGCGGGCTACACTTGGTGTGAAAGTAAGGCTAAGTGTTTACGTCCTGTTGAGGAAAACTGTGAAGAAGATAAATTGCCAAGTAAAGCGCCGATTAATGTTTTTTTAACTTATCCGCTTCCGGGTATGAGTGTTAGTTCGCCTTTAAATATAAAAGGGATGGCTCGTGGTAATTGGTTTTTTGAAGCGACTTTTCCTCTTACCTTAGAAACAAAATCAGGAGAGATCATTGTTTCTTCTTATGCTAGCGCTGAAGCTGATTGGATGACAAATGATTTTGTCCCCTTTAGTGCTACTTTGAATTTTGTAACTGAAGAAAGTGAAGGTAATTTAATATTACACAAAGATAATCCATCGGGCTTAAAAGAACAGGATGCTTATATAAGCATTCCTCTTAAATTTGAATAATTATGGAAAAAATCTATTTATATAATACTTTAAGTCGTCGTAAAGAAGAATTTAAATCAATTAAAAATAAATTTGTCGGACTTTATACTTGTGGACCAACAGTTTATAATTTTGCTCATTTAGGTAATTTGCGTACTTATTTGTTTGAAGATTTATTAAAACGAACTTTAGTTTATAATGGTTATCAGGTAAAACATGTTATGAATATTACGGATGTTGGTCATTTAACAGGTGATATGAATATGGGTGAAGATAAAATTGAAAGTGGCGCTAAACGAGAAGGAAAAACAGCTTGGGAGATTGCAGACTTTTATACTCAAGCTTTTAAACAAGATTTAAATAAATTAAATATAGGTTTTCCTGATATTTGGTGCTTAGCTAGTCAACATATAAAAGAGCAAATTGCTTTAATTAAGAATTTGGAGAAAAAAAATTATACTTATATAACTAAGGATGGAGTTTATTTTAATACCGCTTTAATTTCTAATTATAATAAATTAAGTCATTTACCACTTAAACAATTAAAAGAAGGGGCTCGAGTAGAAAAAAATCCGGAGAAAAAGAATCCAACTGATTTTGCACTTTGGAAATTTTCTAAGCCAGTTGGAAAAAGACAGATGGAATGGGACTCACCTTGGGGAGTAGGTTTTCCCGGTTGGCATCTGGAATGCTCTGCTATGAGTTTAAAATACTTAAGTGATAATTTAGATATTCATTGCGGGGGAATTGATCACATTAATATTCATCATACCAATGAAATTGCACAATCAGAAGCGGCAACTGAAAAAAAATTTTTTAATTATTGGCTACATGGCGCTTTTTTAAATATAAGTGGTGGCAAAAAAATGGCTAAAAGTGGTAATAATTTTTTGACTCTTAAATCAGCCTTGGAAGATAAGGGGATTGATCCTTTAGCTTATCGGTTGGCAGCTTGTCAAGTTCATTACCGAAAGATGATGGAGTATAGTTTTAAATCCTTGCAACAAGCGCAGAATTCTTTGCGCAATTTAAAATTAGCGGTGGCGGCTTTAGGCGAGGAATCGGGCACAATTAATTTAAATTTTCAAACAAAATTTAGACAAGTTGTTAATAATGATTTAAATATTCCTCAAGCTTTAGCTTTAATATCACAAGTCTTAAAGGCTAGAATGGAAGATAAAGATAAAAGAGCAACTATTTTAGATTTTGATCGTATTCTTGGCCTTGACTTAGATAAAGCAGAAAAAAAGAGGGAAGTAATTAAGCCTTGGGGTGAAGAGATAAGAACTTTAGGTTTAGAGATAGATAAAGAGATGAAAGCGCTTTTGAGCGCACGTGAAAAGGCAAGAGCAGACAAAGATTGGACACGAGCTGATAAGATAAGAGCTGAAATTGTAAGTCGAGGTTTTATCTTAGAGGATGTGCCAGAGGGGCAAAAATTAGTTGTAAAAAATGATGAAAAATAATAATTTTTGGCAAGAATATAAAAAAAAGAAGCAAGTAATTTTAGCTTTAGCTCCTTTAGCTGGTTTTACCGATTCAACTTTTCGTTCTTTGGTAAAAGATTATGGCGCAGATGTGGTCTATAGTGAGATGGCGTCTGTTGCCGCTTTATATTACGGTGGGAGTAAAAGAGATGGTGCTTTAGAAACCAAAGAGTTATTAAAATTTAAGAAAAAAGAAAGGCCTTATGTTGTTCAGATTTTTGGTTCTCTGCCACAACATTTTGCTCAAGCTGCTAGGATAATTACCCAGGAAATAAAACCGGATGGCTTGGATATTAATTTTGGTTGTCCTGTACCTAAGATAATTAAACAGGGAGCAGGTTCAGCTTTAATGTTGGATTTAAAGCGAGCCCGAGCGGTAATAGAAGCTGTTTTAGAGAATACTAATTTACCAGTGTCAATAAAAATAAGAGCGAGAGTAAAAAATGTTTCTGCTTTGGAATTTGTAAAGTATATGAGTGATTTGCCAATAGCCGCTTTAATGATACACGGGCGTTCTTTTAAACAGGGTTTTTCGGGGGCGGTAAATCATGCTCTGGTAAAGGAAGTGCGACCATTTTTTTCTGGTCTTATTTTGACTAATGGGGGAATTAATTCTTTTACTCAAGCTCATAAAGCTTTGGAAATAAGTCAGGCAGATGGTCTTGGTTTAGGTCGGGGAGCCTTAGGACGACCTTGGCTATTTCAAGAAATTAAAGAAGGAAAAGAAATTAATTTATCATCACTAGATATTTTAGGAATTATTTTGAAGCAAGCGCAAATTTTTGTTGCTCAAAAAGGGGAAAAATCTTTACCGGATTTAAGAAAACATTTAGTTTGGTATGTTCAAGGTTTTCCTCAAGCTAGTAAATTGCGAGCGCAACTGGTGGCTATCAATAGCTTAGCTGATATCGAAAAGATTATAAATAATTACAAAGAAGAAAATTATGATACTTTGGATTAATACAACGCGTGAAGGTTTAATTGAAGTTGCCCTAAAGACTGAAAAAAAGGAGTATAAAAAAAGAACAAGAGTTTCACGTTATCAGGATAGTAAACTTTTAGTGGTAATTGCTAAATTGTTAGAGCAAGAAAAAGTTACCTTTAAAGATATAAAAAAAATTGAAGTAGTTGATTGTGGGGGTAGCTTTACCTCTTTACGAATTGGCGTTTTAACGGCCAATGCTTTAGCTTATGCTTATAAAATTCCAATTCAAGCTAGTAGTGGGGCTCCACTTAAATCATACGCAGGTTATAAATTAGTGGCACCAATTTATAATCGAGAACCAAATATTGGAAAGAAAAAAGTTAAACATCCTTAAATATTGAAAAAATAACCCCTGTGCATTAATTGTTGAAAACTTTGATGATTTTTAGGATAAAATTATTATTTTTAAACAGGCCACTTGTTAATAAGTGGCTTTTTTGATATTTTTTATCTTATTTTAGTTAAAATAAAAGTGTTGACCCTTGGGGGTTAGTGGTGTATAATTAAATCTGTAAGGTGAAAGGTGGGGAATTGAGGCAAATTTAAAGATAAACATTATATGTTAATCGGCGAATACAATCATAGTTTAGATAATAAAGGACGCGTTGCGATTCCCGCTAAATTTCGCGCCGCTTTAAAAAAGGGGGCAGTTGTAACTAAGGGGTTAGACAATTGTCTTTTTTTGTATTCAAAGGAACAATTTGCAATCATTGCGCAAAAATTTTCCGCCTTACCTTTAAGTCAAGCGAAGGCACGAGCTTTTTCTCGTCATATGTTAGCGGGAGCAATGGATGTTGAATTTGATAATCAGGGTCGGATTACTTTACCGGAGTATTTACGTTCTTTTTCTAATTTGAAAAAGAAGGTGGTGGTAGCGGGTTTATATAATCATCTAGAAATATGGGATAAAACTGCTTGGGATAAATATAAGGCTAATTCAGAAAAGAATAGTAATGATATTGCTGAAGCTTTAGGAGATTTAGGAATTTAGTATGAAGTATCATCATATTCCTGTCATGCTTCCGGAAGTAATTAAACATTTAGCAGTAAAACCCGGCGGAATATATATCGATTGTACCTTAGGAGGCGCTGGTTATACTTTAGAACTGGCAAAGAGAGTGGGATCTGGAGGCAAAGTATTAGCTCTTGATATGGATATTGCTGCAATTCGTAATGCCCAAGATAAAATTGCCGAACAGGATTTAAAAAATATTATTTTAGTTCAAGAGAATTTTAAAAATATTGTTCAAGTTTATTATAAGTATTTTAAAAAAGAAGAATTGGCTGATGGTGTAGTTTTTGATCTCGGTTTGTCTTCTTATCAATTAGCAGACAAGGAAAGAAGTTTTTCTTTTCAACATGAAGGATCACTTGATATGGCTTTTGGTAAAGGGACGGAAAAGTCAACGGTTGAAATAGTAAATAATTATAGCCTGCTTGATTTAACTCGGATATTTAGAGAATATGGCGAGGAAAGAAATGCTTATAAGATTGCAAAAGCAATAGTTTTACAAAGAAAGAAGAAAAAAATAGAAGCAACTCAGGATTTGGTGGATATTATAGTTAAGCAATATCCAAAAAGAGCATATTACAAAATACATCCGGCAACGAAAGTATTTCAGGCATTAAGAATAGAAACTAATCAGGAGTTTAACAATTTAAAAACAGCTTTGGCTGAAATTTCAAAAATATTGAAATTTAAAGGACGGGTGGTAGTGGTTTCTTTTCACAGTGGCGAGGACAGAATAGTAAAGCAATTTTTTAAGAATAATGAAGAAGTAATGCCTATTGTTAAAAAACCAATTACCGCCAGTGAAGAGGAAGTGCTAAATAATCCGCGTGCGCGCAGTGCTAAACTTCGGTTTGGCATCAAGGTTGTTTAGTTATTATTCTAAATTTGATAATTTTTAAATTAATATAATTTTGTCCGCTTATGAAAAAAGCAGCTAATTATTATTCAGCTTCAAAAAAAATTAAGACTAAACCAAAATCTGTTAGTTTACGTTTATTAAATGCAGGTTTATTTTTAACGGCAGCCGCTGGCTTTTTTATGTATTTAATTGGTATTAGCGATTTAACTGCGAAAGGATTTATTCTGCAGGATTTAAGATCGCAAGCAGTGGAAGCAGAAGAGAATTATAAGTTGCAAGAGCAACAAGTAAATTCTCTTCAGTCTTTTTATGTCTTAAATGAGAAAGCGAAAGACTTGAATATGGTTAAAATTGATAATATTGAATATATCAAAGTCAGTGGACAAGCAGTGGCAAAGAAATAATTCTTTTTCTTGACTTTAATTATGTGGCGAGAAAAAAAAGATAAAAAAAGAACTGGAGGGCGCGTAAATAATAATCGTTGGCGCTTTGTCGTTGCGGTTATTTTTTTATTATCTTTTTCGTTAATTTATAAGCTTTTTAGTGTGCAAATAAAACAGTGTGATTTTTATACTGCTTTAGCAGCTTCACAGCATCAAGTTTTTAATCAATTGGCGCCGGAAAGGGGTAAAATTTACTTTAGTGAAAAAAATAATGCGGGAGAGGCGATATACCCTTTAGCCACTAATAAAGAGTTTGCAGAAGTTTATGTTATTCCAAAAGATGTAATTAATCATGAAGTATTAGCGGAGAAATTTTTTCTTTTTTTTGATAAACCAAAATTAGAAAAAGAATTGAAAAAAAATGTTGCTAGTAACACTGAGATTGTAATCGCGACTTCAACTAAGGATGAAATTATTAATAATTATAGACGCAAGTTGGATAAGCCCAATGATCCTTATGAGCCTTTAGTGGCAAAATTGTCTCTGGAAGAATTGATTTCTTTGTATTCTTTTGTATCAAGTGAGGATTATGAAGCGACATCAAGCCCAATTTTAGTAAAAGCGGAGGATTTAACCATTAAACAAGAAAAAATTGTTTTTAAAGAAAATCCCAGCAAAGAATTGAAAATACCGGGGTTGGGATTTAATTTACAAAAATATCGTTATTATCCAGAAAATGAGATTGCCTCTCACTTAACAGGTTTTACCGCACAAGTAGACGGAGAATTAATTGGTAGTTATGGTCTAGAGGAATTTTTTAATAAAGAACTTTTTGGAGAATATGGCTCTTTGCGTTCAGATAAAGCTAATGCTTCTGATGTTATGATTATTAATGATCGAGAGTATATTAGGCCGCAAGCGGGAAAGGATTTAATTTTAACAATAGATCGAAATATTGAATTTTATGTTTGTAAAAAATTAAAAGAAGAAGTGGAAAAACATGATGCTGCCGGTGGTTCGGTTATTATTATTGAACCAAAAACAGGGGCAATTATTGCAATGTGCTCTTTGCCAGATTTTAACCCAAATAATTATAATCAGGTATCTGATATTTCAGTTTATAATAATCCCGCCATTTTTTATCAGTATGAGCCCGGTTCAGTATTTAAAACCGTTACTTTGGCGATTGCTATCGATCAGGGCAAAATATCACCGAGTACCACCTATGAAGACAAAGGGGAAGTTATGATTAACGGCTGGCATAAACCGATTAGAAATTCTGATTTCTTTACTCACGGAGCTCATGGTGTAGTAGATATGAGTACGGTTTTAGATTATTCTTTAAATACAGGAGCAATTTTTGCCATGAAACAGGTGGGACCAAAAATATTCGCTGATTATGTAAAGCGATTTGGTTTTGGAGAAAGAACTGGTATTGAATTAGGAGCGGAAAGTCCGGGAAATATAAATAACTTATTGGTAGATAATATTAAAGAAATAGATGCTGCCACCGCTTCTTTTGGACAAGGAATTGCGGTCACGCCGCTACAAATGATAATGCCATATCAAGCGATTGCTAATCATGGACTTTTGATGAAACCGCATGTTGTGAAAAGTATTGTTTCTGAGAATAAGCAGGAGAATATTGAACCAAAAGCTATTTCACAAGTAATCTCGGAGAAAACCGCGGCTACAATTTCCGCTATGTTAGTTAATGTAGTGGAAAAGGGACATTCTCAAAAAGCGGCTATCCCCGGTTATTATATAGGGGGTAAAACCGGGACGGCGCAAATTGCAACAATTGGTGGTTATAGTGAAACTGATTATATTCATAGTTTTATCGGGATTGCCCCAATTGAAAATCCTGCTTTTGTAATGTTAACCAAAATTGATAAGCCACAGGGAGTTAAATTTGCAGAAAGTTCCGCTTTACCTTTATGGCGTGATATTGCGGAGTTTGTTTTAAATTATTATGCGGTACCGAAAACAAGATAGCTTATATGCGTAAAATATTAAAATATAAATTAAAAATACTAGCTAAATTAATACTTTGGCGTTATCGACCAAAAGTTGTAGGGATTTCCGGATCAATTGGGAAGACAACTGCTAAAGAAGCAATTAGTTTAGTTTTGGAAGAAAAATATAGGGTAAGAACCAGTTTTAAAAATTATAATAATGAGTATGGTTTACCCCTTACTATTATTGGCAGTAAATCACCGGGTAAAAATTATTTAGCTTGGTTGGGGGTATTTTTTAAAGCATTTTGTTTGTTAGTATATAAAAATAAAAAGTATCCTGAAATTTTAGTTTTAGAGATGGGAATAGATCGTCCCGGTGATATGGATTATTTAGTATCCATTGCTAAACCACAGATTGCCGTAATAACGGCGGTAAGTTACTCTCATTTGGAATATTTCGGCAGTATTTCCAATATAAAAAAAGAAAAACAGCGTTTGGTAGAAGCTTTGCCTCCTTCAGGTTTGGCGATTTTAAATTTTGACAGTGATCCGGTTAAGGAGATGGCAAGTGCTACCAAAGCAAGAGTAATTAGTTTTGGTATAAAAACGGAAAACGTTGATTTAAAAGCGCAAGATATAGTTTATAATTTTGAAAAGGGTCTTTATGAATTAACCGGAATTAATTTTAAATTAAACAGTAATGGGGCGGTTGTGCCGGTAATGATGAAAAATGTTATTTCCAAACCGGCAATTTACGCGGCTTTAGCGGCTTTAGCTGTTGCGGGTGAGTTTAAGATTTCAGTTTTAGAAGCAGTTACAAAATTACGTAATTTTTCTTTGCCACCGGGACGAATGAATATATTGCCAGGTATTAAACATTCCTTTATTATAGATGATACTTATAATTCTTCACCCGAGGCAGCGCTTTCGGCCATTTCTATATTAGGAAAAATGAGTATTGATAGCCAGGCTCATAAGTATGCTGTTTTGGGTGATATGTTAGAAATTGGAGCTTATACAATAGAAGGGCATCGACTTGTTGGTCGTAAAGTTAAAGAATTGGGGATTGATTATTTAGTTGCTGTTGGTGAAAAGGCGCGTGATTTTATACGCGGGGCAAAAGATAGTGGTATGGCAAATGATAAAATGTTCTTTTTTGATTACCCCGAAGAGGCGGGTCGTTTTTTACAACATCGTTTGCAAGCCGGTGATCTTTTATTGGTAAAAGGTTCTCAAGGAGCAAGAATGGAAAAAATTGTAAAAGAAATAATGGCTGAACCTGAAAGAGCGGCTGAATTTTTAGTACGTCAGGAATCAGCTTGGAAAAAGTAATAATTTTTTTATGAAAATAGTTATTTTAGGAGCTCGAGGGAACCTCGGTTCACAACTTGATTTAGTCCTTAGAGCAGATCATGAAGTCTATTCTTTTGACAAGGAAGACTTTGATGTTTTAGATAGCGCTTATTTAGAGCAAGTATTAATTGAGATTAAACCTAATTTAGTTATTAATACAGTCGCTTATAATCAGGTTGATGCCTGTGAAAATAAGGAGGGTTATAAATTAGCGCTTATCTTAAATCGTGATTTGCCCGCTACTTTAGCTCAATTAGCAATAAAATTGGATTTTATTTTAGCTCATTATTCTACCGATTATGTTTTTAGTGGATTGGAATCTCATCCTAATTTTTTAGAAGATGATACACCCAATCCGATAAACAAGTATGGAGAGAGTAAATTTTTAGGAGAGGTGGAGTTAAAAAAAATGGAACCTAAGGGTTTGCAATATTATTTAATCAGAACCTCTAAATTATTTGGTCCCAATAGTGACAATCCTTTGGCTAAGCCAAGTTTTTTTGATACAATGCTGAAATTAGCAACAACCAATGATAGTTTAAGAGCAGTTAATGAGGAATTAAGTTGTTTTACCTATACTCCTGATTTAGCTGGGGCAAGTGCGCGTTTATTAATTGCGCGACCAACACCGGGCATATATCATTTGATAAATGAAGGGCCGGTTACTTGGTTTGAAGGGGCAAGTGAATTATTCAAATTAGCAAAAAAAGAAATTACTTTACGACCAATTCGAAGTGAAGATTTAGATCGACTGGCCCGTCGTCCTAAATTTTCCGTATTAAAAAATACAAAGCTTAAAAAAATGCGACCTTATGAAGAAGCTTTAAAAGATTATTTAAGAATAATTTTATGAGAGGAATAATTTTATCAGGTGGTAGTGGGACAAGATTAAAACCTTTAACTAAAATTACGAGCAAACAATTGCTCCCTATTTATAATCGTCCCATGATTTATTATCCCTTAAATACTTTAATAAAAGCTGGTATTAAAGAGATTATGATTATTGTTGCCCCAGAAAGGGCGGGTGATTATCTTAATTTACTTGGTTCCGGGAAAGAATTTGGGGTTAAATTTACTTATGAGATTCAAGATAAACCAGAAGGTTTGGCTCAGGCTTTTATTATTGCCGAAAATTTTATTGATGAGGAGGATGTGGCAATGATATTGGGAGATAATATTTTTGAGGATGATTTTTCAAAAGAGATAAAAAACTTTACCGGAGGAGCTAAAATTTTTGCTAAACAGGTGCCGGATCCAGAAAGATTCGGTGTAGTTAAGTTCTCCCGTGATATGCAAGCGGAAAAAATAGTTGAAAAGCCAACTAAATTTTTAAGTGATTATGCTGTTACCGGTTTGTATGTTTATGATAATCGAGTAATAAAAGTGGCGCAAGAAATAAAGCCAAGTTCTCGAGGAGAATTAGAAATAACCGATGTTAATAATTGGTATTTAGAAAAAGGAGAATTAAAAGTAGCAATGGTTAAGGGAGAATGGTTAGATGCGGGGACCTTTGACAGTTTATTAAAAGCGCAATTATTTGCTCGCGATAAGTTGTCTGATAAAATGGTAATATAAAAAAGGACCCTTTTTGTTTGGGTCCTAATAAATAGTTTTTTAAATGAGATGTTTTTGTAAGCGAAGACTTTCAATAATTTCTCCATCAAAGGAAAAATTTAGATAAAAGGTGGGAGTTACAGTTGGATTGTTACAGCAGGTCACATTGACTTTTTTTAATTTTTCTTCATTGAGATAATTTTCAATCTCTAATCTGGCCTGTTCTACATCCGTAAATTTCTGTTCACTTAACTTTTTTTCTAAAATTTCCAAGATGTCTTGTCTCATTTTCCAGACTCTAGTAGCGCTTAGTAAATAATTTCTTTTTTCGTCCATAATATTTAATTTTAAAAAACTTATTTTTAGTTTAGAATATAATATAGCTCAAGTCAAATTATTATGAAATTAGCGGTTGGATTTATTACTTATAATAATGTCAGTGCTAAATATTTAGCTTATTTTTTACCGGCTTTAAAAGAAGCTTTAAGTTTTTTTAAAGAAAAGGAATATTTGGTTTTGGCCTTTGATAACAGTGATCCGCAAAATCATGAAAATCGTTTAGCTTTGGAATTTTTTGAGTATAAGCATAAATTAAAAATTGATTATAATCGAGCGGACACAAATATTGGTTTTGGAGCAGCGTATAATCGTCTTTTAAAAAAAGCAGAAAAAATGCAGGCTGATTATTTTCTTATCATAAATCCGGATATAATTTTAGAAAAAAAAGCGATTTATTATTTAGTATCTACTCTTGAATCAAACCCAGAGTTAGTGGCGGTGGCGCCTAAAATTAGACGTTGGGACTTTATTAATTTAAAGAAAACAAAACAGATTGATTCTTGTGGTTTAGTTTTAAAACCGGGTCTTAAATTTTATGATTTAGGACAAGGGGAGGAAGATGTCGGTCAATTTGATAAAAACGCTAATATTATTGCACCAAGTGGAGCAGCCGGTTTATTTCGTTTGCAATTGTTAAAAAAAATTAAAAATAAGGATGATTTTTTTGATCCTGAGTTTTTTATGTATAAAGAAGATTGTGACTTAGCTTATAGACTTAAAATGGCCGGACTTATCAGTAAATTGGTGCCCAGTGCTATTTTCTATCATGATAGGACGGCCGCTTTTTATGAGAAAGGTATTTTTGCTCGTTTTAGTAACCGTTCTCGCAAAAATAAGCAAATTAAAGTCTGGTCTTTTTATAATCAACATCTTTTATTTCGAAAATATTTTAAAAATGAATCTATTTTTAGTCAAATAATGATAGTTTGGCGAGGCCTTATATTATTTATTTTTGCCTTAGTATTTGAACAATATAATTTACGGCAATACAAGAAACTGTTTTTTAGTAATAAGTCTTGACTAATATAAAATAATGTGATAAAGTGAGATCAGCTTGTTGTTAATTTAATAGCAAAAAAATGCTTGGTTAATGACTTTATTTTTTTATATATGGCAAAAAATATTGAAAAAATTATAAATGAAAAAGGGGAGTCTGCAAAAAGTTTAGATGCAGTTGAAATTGTTAGAAATTTATTTTCCCAATTAATGGATAGGGAAAAAGACGTTTTAAACAGACGTTTTGGTTTAAATGGTTTTAAGTCGGAAACTTTGGAAAAGATTGGTGGTTTGCACAAGTTAACTCGAGAAAGAGTGCGTCAAATTGAAGCGGCTAGTATTTCTAAAATTAAAAAATTAGAGAATTTAGAAGAATATATTAGCGATTTAAAGGAAGCTGTTTATGATTTGTTAGACCAACACGGAGGAGTAATAAGACGTGATTATTTGTTAGATATTTTAACGGTAATCGCTTTAGAGATGCGTGATGAAGAAACAATTGACAGTCCTGCTAATGATGAATTGCGTTTAGCTTATAGAAATCATTTTGATTTTTTGCTTTCTAAATTGCTTTCAGATGATGTTGATTTGATTAAAAAAAGTGATAAATTTCACCCCGCTTTTAAATTAAGAAATAAAGAAGTTAATTATTTGGAAGAATTAGCTGATAGTTTGTTAGAAAAAGTTGATTCTTTAAAGAAAACTTTTAAAACTGAAGAATTAATTGAGTTGTTAAAACAATTAGAGGCTTATAATCGTTATCAAAGTGAGATTAATAAAGGTGATTCTAATATTGAACAAGTATTTAAGAGTAAAACTTTTCCTGATAAGGCAGAAATTATAAATAATAATAAAGTTTTGTATGCTCTTTTACAGGCGATAAAAAATTTAGAAAGAAATAAGTTTGGTGAATGGGGGATTGCTAATTGGCATGAGATTAAACCAAAAACTATAAATGATAAAATTTATTTAGTACTAAAGCATGAAGGGGCACCATTACATTTTACCGCTATTGCTGATAAGATAAATGAAATAAAATTTGATAAAAAGAAGGCAAACGCCGCCACCGTGCATAATGAGTTAATTTTAGATAATCGTTACGTTTTGGTCAGTCGAGGAACCTATGGTTTGAAAGAGTGGCAAGAGCAAGAAAAATAAATATTTTAAAATAAATAAAAGAAATCCGTAGTCACTAAAAGCGGATTTCTTTTTTTATTAATTTATGTTAAAATTTAATCATAACGCAGTCTCCAAGTTATGAATAATATTGTTATTAATACTAGTCGAATTGAGCATTTTTTAAATTTGCCACCAGAACAAATGTTTTGGACTTTTATGGCAAATTTTGGTTGGATTATTATCGGTATATTTTTTATTAAAGGTGTTTTGGAATTATACCTTTTTTGGTTACGAGGAGAGTGGTCTAAAACACATAAAAATGTAATTTTAGCGATTGATATTCCAAAAGGAAATGAACAGACTCCCAAGGCGGTAGAGAATATGTTTACTTATTTAGCCGGAGCTCATGGGAGTATTAATTTTTTTGAGAAATGGTTTGAAGGTAAATATCAAAAATCATTTAGTTTTGAGATTGTGAGTTTAGAGGGCTATACGCAGTTTATTATAAGAACTCCGGCTGAATTTAGAAATTTAGTTGAATCATCAGTATATTCACAATATCCGGATGCGGAAATTACGGAAATTGATGATTATACAGAAACAGTACCACAAAGATATCCTGATGAAGAATATGATGTTTGGGGAACTGAGTTTACTCAATCAAGTCCTTGGATGTATCCTATTAAGTGTTATGAAGAGTTTGAACATAGAATGGGTCCTCTGGAAACTCAATTTAAAGATCCTATGGCGACCTTAATGGATTTATGCGGTTCACTGCGTCAAGGGGAACAATTATGGTTACAATTTTTAATTATTCCCATTGGTTTTGATTGGATAAAGGAGGCGGAAAAAGAGATGGATAATATTTTAGGCAAAAAACCAAAGGTTAAAAAGGATTTATTCATGAGATTATTGGAATTATTGGGGCAATTAAGTGAAGCGATTTATAAAATTTGGAGCAGTGATACTGATACTAAGGAAAAAGAAGAAAAGACAAAAACAATAATGGATTTAACGCCAAAGGAGCAAAAGCGTTTGGAGGCAATTAGTAACAAGGCAAGTAAATTAGCTTTTGGTGTTAAAATTAGAACCGTTTATGTTGCAAAAAAAGAAGTAATGAATAAAGCTAAGGTGGTTAATGGTTTAGTTGGTTTTATGAAACAATTTGCCGCTCTTGATTTGAACAATTTAAAACCAGATGTTAAAAAAACTATGACAAAAGCGGTTTATTTTTGGACAGAATCAAGGGTAAAAAGAAAAAAGAACAATATTTTTCAGGCTTATGTTAATCGTTCTGATAGCCAAGGTTTAAAGCCCGGTATTATGAGTATTGAAGAGTTGGCAACTCTCTGGCACTTTCCAACTGAGGGTAGTGTAAAAGCTCCTTTAGTACAAACGGCTAAAGGGCGTAAGGCGGATGCCCCCTCATCATTACCCTTGGCTTCGGAGTTAAGAGAAGCCCCGGATGATTTATTTAAAAATGATGATAAATTTTTCTTTCAAGAAAAAAAAGAAGATGATAGAGAAGAGAGAGGAAATTTAAAGGAAGAACCTTTTTTTACCGAAACGAAGAGTCAAGATGATATTACTCATCGTAATAGTGCGCCACCTCCTAATTTACCTTTTGCATAAATATGAGAATAGGAATAGATGCCCGCTTCTATGGTCCGGTCGGTAAAGGCTTGGGACGTTATACTCAAGAAGTGGTTGATAATATAATAAAAATAAATGAAGTTCAGGCAGAAACAGCCTGTGATTTTGTGATATTTTTAAGTCCTTATAATTATGATGAATTTATTATTGAGAGTGAACATGTTAAAAAGGTAAAAATTAATATTCCTTGGTATTCTTGGCAGGAACAAATTTTTTTTCCTTTTTATATTTTTAAAGAAAAGCTTGATTTAATGCATTTTCCTCATTTTAATATTCCAATTTTAACACCCGTTAAATTTGTTATGACCTTGCATGACTTAATTTTAATTCATTTTCCAACGGTACGAGCAACAACTAAAAGCGCAATTGTTTATAAGTTTAAAAATTTTGCTTATCGTTTAGTTTTACGATCAGCTGTTTTCAGGGCACGTAAAATAATTGCAGTCTCAGAATTTACCAAGAAAGATATTTTAAATAAATTATCCGTGTCTTCAGAAAAAGTGGTTGTAACCTATGAGGGGGTATCTAATTTAGCACGGGGAAGAGATTCGCTTTTTGTTTCTAAAATAAATCCTCAAGAAACTAAAATTCAATATCATTTAGGTAATAATTTTTTACTTTATGTTGGTAACGCTTATCCGCATAAAAATTTAGAAAAATTATTAGATACTTTTATATTACTTAAAGAAAAGCGTCCGGATTATAAATTAGTTTTAGTGGGAAAAGCCGATTATTTTTATAACCGATTACGAGATTATGCTAAATCTTTAAATTTGTGGCAAAGAGAGAATTTAAATAGCCCCGTTGTTTTTCCCGGTTATGTTCCTGATGCTCAATTAGAGATTTTATATAAAGAAGCTAAAGCTTATGTTTTTCCTTCTTTATATGAAGGTTTTGGTTTGCCACCACTGGAAGCAATGGCAAAAGGTTGCCCGGTGATAAGTTCTGATCGTGCCAGTTTACCTGAGATTTTAGGATCAGCCGCTCTTTATTTTAATCCTGAAGATAAATATGATTTTTTAGCCAAAATTAATCGAGTTTTAGATGATGAAAAATTGCGAAACGAAATGATTGCTAAGGGTTTAAAGCAAGTAAAAATTTATAATTGGTGGGAATGTGCCAATAATACTTATAAAGTCTATAAAAATGTTCTATTTTCTAAGTAGCGATGTTTAACACAAAAGATAACAATAGAAAGAATGAGGTTAATGGTTTTAAAAACCCCGGTTTTGTCATTGATTTACGCGCGGCTTTTAAGGAAACCGAAAAACAAGCAGAACCAAAAATTTCAGACAAGAAAAAGTTAAAACAAGATTTGAGACAACGTAAAATTAGTACTTGGTTTGCTAGTTTTTTAAAGAAACGAAAAAAAACGCAAAAAAATAATTTAAATTTGAATTTTTGGAAAGAACAAATTACGTCGTCTAAAAATAAGAATAATTTTTTTCTTCATAGTAAACGTCAAAAAAAAGCAGATTTTCACTTTGAAGATTTATTTAAAAAAAAGAAAAAAAATAGTTGGTGGGAAAAGGCGATAAAAGAGAAACGAAAAATTTTAAATACTCGTTTTTATTATAAACCAAAAAAGATGAAACAGTTGGAAGAGAATTTGATTTGGTATCGTTCTCTTTTTTCCTTTGCTTTAATTTTATTATTTTTAGTGGTGCCTTTAAAGGTTTTATCTTATCTACCATTTTTTGATGTTACAAAATTAGAAGAGCGAGTTATGACACATTCACAAGCAGCTGTTTCAAAAATAGAAGAAGCGGCCGGTTTGATGTCCGAATTTGATTTTATAGCGGCTAATAATAAATTATCTTTAGCGGGGGAAGAATTTTTACAAGCTGAAGATAATTTACGTTTTATTAACGATTCTCTTTTATCCTTAGCCACTTTGTCGCATAATCCTAAGATAAAAATGGCTGCGGAGAGCAAACATATTTTAGAAGCCGGGGTGATAAGTACCGAGTTGGCACAAAATTTAGTGACACTAAGCGATACTTTATTTAATTATAAGGAGAATAGTAATTTGTTAGAAGTGTTAGCAACCGTAAGTGAACAGGGAAATTATGTGTATCAAGATGTAGTTCGTTTAGAAAAAGTTATAACAGAAATTAAAACCGATAATTTGCCTTTAGAATATCGCCAACAGTTCATTGATTTAAAGGATAAGGTGGTTTATTTACGTCAGGGTTTGTTTGATTTTATTTCTTTGCTTGATTCGACACATGAATTACTGGGAAAGACTCAAGATAAGCGTTATCTTTTAATTTTTCAAAATAATTCTGAGTTAAGAGGGGCGGGTGGTTTTCTGGGTAGCTTTGCTATTGTTGATTTACGAGCGGGAGAAATTAAAAACTTAGAGGTGCCGGCGGGAGGTTCCTATGATACTGAAGGAGGGATGACTTTAAAGGTAAAGGCGCCGGAACCATTGTGGTTGGTTAATCCGGCTTGGCATTTTTGGGATGCTAATTGGTGGCCTGATTGGCCGACAACAGCTCAAAATTTAATGTGGTTTTATGAAAAAAGCGGGGGCTCAACTGTCGATGGGGTAATTACCTTCACCCCCACAGTGGTTGAAAATCTTTTAGCAATAACAGGACCAATTGATATGAGTGCGGAGTATGGGGTTATAATTACGAGTGAAAACTTTTGGGAAATAGTGCAAAAAATAGTTGAAAAAGATAATCTTGCTTTAACTCATCCGGAAACGATAGCGGGTTTTAAGGAATCAAATGAAGAAATAGTTTCTTCCTTGCCCCTTTATCAGGATTTAGAAAATAATGCTGAAAATAAACCGAAGAAAATTATTGGAGATTTAATGGCGCGAATTTTAGAAGTATTGCCCACTAAGATGAATAAAGACAACTTACTTGATATTATTGCTTTATTTGAAAATAGCGTTTCTTCAAAAAATTTAATGTTTTATTTTTCTGACAAGAGCCTACAAAAAGAGAGTTTGCAAAGAGGTTTGGCGGGGGAAATTAAAGCAGCTCCTCATGATTATTTGCTAGTGGTAAATACAAATATTGCCGGACAGAAAACTGATCGTAAGATGAAAGAAAGTATTTTTCATTATTCTCAGGTTGATGAGACGGGAAAAATTGTAAATAATTTAAATATTAAACGTGCTCATGAAGGATTAAAGAATGAGGCTTTAACGGGTGTGCGCAATGTTAATTGGTTGCGTATTTATGTTCCTTTAGGGAGTCGTCTTTTGTCAGCCTCTGGTTTTTCAATGCCAGACGCTTCTTATTTTGAGGCTCCGGAAGCCGATTGGTATGATAGTGAATTATTAGCCGCGGAAAGAGTAGCTGTTACTGATGCCGGAAGTGGTTTAAAAATTTATCAAGAAAATGGAAAAACTGTTTTTGCCGGTTGGGTTATGACTGATCCCGGACAAACGGCTGATGTAAAAATAAGTTACGTATTACCTTTTAATTTTTTTCACACTGAACAAAAGACAGAAATTAATAATTTTTGGGAAAAGATAAATAATTTAATTAATAAGGATAAGATTAATTATTTAAATTATTCATTACTGGTACAGAAGCAACCGGGAGCTAAAGCTTCAGATTTTCAAAGTACATTAAAGTTACCTAATAACTTAGAGCTTCTTTGGTCTTATCCGGATAATTTAACTTGGAAAACAGGCTGGAATTTTTCTCAATCTTTAGATCGAGATAAATATTTTTCCTTGCTTTTAAATAATTTATATGACAAACGATAAGAAAAATAATAATAATTTTAAGATTGA
>JARRBY010000035.1 GCA_029982795.1 Patescibacteria group bacterium | reverse complement strand
GTCTTTGGTAATGCGGCGATTGGTACTAGTTATTTAAGTACCTCCGCCCCGGCTAACGGTTTAATTGTTCAAGGCAAGGTTGGTATTGGGACCAGTGCACCAACCGAAGCTTTGCATATCATTGGTAATTTGAAAGTTGAGGGGGGAACAATTGTCACCGGTAATTTAAATATGAGTGAATCGACTTTGATTGTTGATAAAATTACAGCTAACACGATTGATCCGCTCTATACCATTGATAATATAAAGTACTCAACTTTTGCTCCTTCTATTGTCGGTGGCGTGAAAGAAGAATATGTGGGTCGGATAAGTTCAGCTGATTTTGTTGCAGCCGGTGATGAATATGAAGTTATTCTTGATATGACTAAATTAGAAGCGGGCAGTGATTTGTGGGTGTGGCGCCAAGTGGTTGATTTTAGCAGTGATAATGTTGAAGTTTTTTTGACACCAAAGGGAGAAAGAGCTTCAATGTATGCTGATGTTAAAGACGAGAAGATTATTATCAGAAGTGATAGGGCGGTTGACGCCTATCTGAGATTACTGGGCAAGCGTTATGACTGGCGTGCTTGGCCAACGAAAGTAATTGATCAAAATCAGCCGGGTGGCTTGTTAATAGATTAAAAATATATTATAATAATTATATAAATATTTATTTTATTTATTATATTATTTTAAAAAATCTTTGCTTTTAAAATCAAAGCAAGCAAATAAAAAAATATGGAAAACGAAAAACAACAAAATGGTAAACAGAAAACAACTATCATGATAGTTGCCGCTGTGATTATTTTGGTTATTATTATTGCTGTTATTCTATCAATACCAAACAATAATAATAAACCAAATGAAGCAAATGAGCCCGGTAATATTAGTGGTGAAATTCCCGGTGAAGAAGTAGCTAACCCGGAAGGTGATTTTGAGCCAGGTGAAATTAATGAAGGGGAGATGGAGCCAGTTGAAGCCGAAGTTGCCAATCCAATTCTTGAAGGGGCGGTAACGGTAGCTCCCGGCGCAGACTTAGTTACCACTGAAGGAAAGGTGGTTAATCAAGAGGGAAAAGAAGTAAGAACTGATGTTGCCTATAATTCCCCTGAAGCACCACATCAAACCCAAGCTTTAAGTGAAGAGGAGTTAGCGGTAATAACTGATGATATTGAGTTGTCTTTAAGCGCTGATGGTTTTAGTCCTAATGAATTTACCGTTAATGCTGGTGATGCGGTTACCTTGACCCTAACCGGTTCTGAAGATTCTTCTCATGTTTTAGCTTTTGCCGATGCAAAAATGAGTGGCGTTTTCATTAATACTCGTCCCGGTGAAACCAGATCAGTTACTTTCAATGCTCCGGAAGCAGGTTCCTATACTTTCTTCTGTGATTTTCCCGGTCATCGCGGTCGCGGAGAAGAGGGGACAATGATAGTTAGATAAATTATTAAAAATTGGTGATATAACAAAGACAGCGCTTAGCGCTGTCTTTTGTTTATAGATTTGTTTATAGATTATGGGCCTAATTTATTTTTATGCTATAATATAAATAGATATTTATCTTCTCGTTATAAAACATTAGTGACAACGAGAAAAACAAATTTAACAATATGGAAAATCAAGACAATAATTATAACAATGATTTTGAAAGTGAAGCTCCAAGCAATGAGGTTGTGGAGGAAATGATAAAAAAGAAAAAGGCGCGAATTTTAATTATCGTTGAGCTCGTTTTGTTTATTTTAGTACTTTTCTTGGCGGTTATTTTTTTCACTAACAAAGGAGGAGGGATAAATATCTTTTCTCGTTCCGGTGAAGAACCAGGGGTTAATAATATTTTTGTGCCCGGTAATAATCAATTAAGTGAAGATGATGAAAATAAAGTTAATAATCAAGGCGATATCAATTTCCCGGTAGTTGATAATCAGGATATAAGTATACCGGTGGGAAATAATTTGCAAGTTATCGAAAGTGTGCGTTTGAGCTTACCAGTGCCGGAACAATCACCTGTTAGCACGGAGGAAGAAATACCGGCGGGAGCGGTGAAAATATCAGGATTGGAAACCGGTTTTTCGCCGGCTGAGTTTAGGGTGAGTCCCGGAGAAGAGGTGACTTTGGCTCTTACTTCACGAATTGATTTTCCGGTTATCCTAACTTTCTATGATGAAAATATGCCGGCAATTTCCATTGGTTGCGGACCCCGAGAAACACGTTGGGTAACTTTTGTTGCCCCGCAAACAAAGGGGCGATATCTTTTTAGAAATGATGTTTTTGGTCGCAGTGAACAAACGGGGGTAATGATAGTTGAGTAATATAAATTTATTTAAAATATTTAATATATGGCAAAAGCAAAAAAGAAAACAGCCGTCCCTTTTCATTTTATTATCATTGGGGTTATTTTAATTATTTTAGCAATTACTTTTATTATCTTAATATTAAAGCAAACTCCAACCACTTCGGAAAATAATTTAGTAACAAACAAGCCGCTTGATAATGCCAAGACGGCAGAAGAAGGGGCGGATAGTAACAAGGAAGAACCGGGAGAAATATTTAATCCTGAAGCTGATTTTATTGAAACGGTTAATAATCTGGAAACAGCGATAGCGACAACAGCCGGAGCGAGTTTAATCACTGCTGCTGGCAAGGTGGTAAATGAAAAAGGGCAGGTGGTTCATAATAATGCTCTGCCGATGACAGATTTTGCCCCCAAATTAAGTGAACCGGTTGATCCCGAAAGTTTACTCGCCGGGACTGTTAAATTGCAAGCGGACGCCAATGGTTTTACCCCCGCTGAGTTTACCGTGAAAACAGAAGAACCGGTGACTTTGTCATTAACAAGTATCGGTGTCGGTTCGCGACTACTTTTTGAAAATCAAGCTTTAATCGCGCTGGAATTACCGGTGCCGGCTGATTACACTATGGCCAAAACTTTTAACGCTCCCGCTCCCGGTCGTTATGTCTTTTTTCAAGATATGCCGGGACGCACCAATCAAAAAGGAGTGATGATAGTGACAGACTAATTATGACCACTAAACCAAAAAAGGGAAAAGGAAAGTTAAGCTCAAAAAGTCGAACTAGTAGCAAGTCAGTTTTAACTGACATTCCTCCTTTTGTGCATTTTTTAGTTATTTTTATTTTATTAATTGCTCTTTTTTTAATCTTTCTTTTTTCCGGGAATGAAAAAAATCAATTATATAAAGAAGCTAAACAAGCAAATAAAGCGGGGAAGGTTTTAACTTTATATCATGATGTATACGGTGATCACTTTGTGAATGATTTGGCGATTGATAAAAAAAGGACTAATTTCTATTACGATAATATTAGTACCGCTTTCACGTTTTTGCCCGATTATGTTTGGGAAAATATTGGTACTTGTAGCGATAAGTATTGCGGTTTGGATGCTTCTGTTTGGCATTTTCCGGCTAGCGATGAGGAAGAATATTGTCTGTCTTCAGGGTGCTTGCGGCGACAAGGAAAAGAATTGT
Organism: Patescibacteria group bacterium; assembly: GCA_029982795.1. Lineage (GTDB taxonomy): Bacteria > Patescibacteriota > Patescibacteriia > Patescibacteriales > UBA12465 > UBA12465. The sequence continues at coordinate 1,561 of JARRBY010000035.1, read as the reverse complement.
TTTTTAACAACCGCCCGCTTGATTTCCCGTCGGAGTTAGCAAATTGGGAAATAAAAAATGTTAGTCTATATCCCCTTGCTAACAGCTGGTTAGTTGGATTTGTTGGGGGGGAGGGAAAGGCGGAAAGAGGTCTAGCCTATCGATTTGACGGTCAAAGTTTTAGTAATCTTGATCCGGACAATAGATTTCCTTTTGTTTCTGATCCAGATTTTATCGGGGCGAAGATTGGTTTTGGTGGCAGTGATGATAATTTTTTGGTGATGTATGGGGGCTATTATTTTTCCGCCTATCAAGTTAGAAATGGACAAAAAAGAGATGTTTCTCGTTTCTTTGGTTTGCGGGTGGCTGATGGCGGTTTTGCCCCGCTGGCTTTAAAGAAAGAAGAGGGAGATGAAACTATTTGGTATGTGTGTTCTCTGGAAGGGAGTGAACCTCGACTGATTAAGTTATGGCAAAACTCTTCAGACAGTATTAAGGGGGCATTATCATTTTCAAAAACTATTTTAGAGACACAGGAAAAAGCGGATTTAGCTTGGTGTCGCTTGGATGAAAATAATAATCTGGAAGTTATTATCGGACGAAACAACCAATATTATCACCGGAGATTTATTGATAATGGTTTTATTCAAAAAGATAGTGTACTTTTGACTAATAATATAATTTCTAAAAATCGACAAATTAATACCGCCACTTTTAGTAATTTATTAGCTTGTGATAATAAGGGGTGTGATAATAGCGTTTTGAATAATTCAATTACTTTTTCACTATCAGGTGATGGAGAGAATTTTTTTGCCGGCGAACTTGATAAGGAGATAAAATTTCCTGATAAATCACAGGGAATTTATTTCAGTTTGCAGGCAAAAAGTGAGGTTGGCAATCAGCATTATTCACCCTGGATAGACGGGTTAACCGCGATTAGTTATTCGTATTGGCAGTAGGGTTTTTAAAGGGAAAATAGAGTCAAAAATAATTGTCTAAAAATTAAAAAAATGTTATAATTTTAGTAATACGAGAAAGTGACTTTTAAAATTTTTGTTTATGGCGAGACAAAAAATCTCTAGTATAATATTTAAGGGAATTATTATCTCCCTGATTTTTTGTTTTCCCGAAATATTACAAGCTAAAAATATTGATATTGGTTCAAGCGGTGATTCCGTGCGGATTTTTGGTACTAGTTTTTGTTTAGGGGACACAAATTGTATTAGTACTTGGAATGATATTAGTGGTTCTTGGACAAGAAATGGCACTAGTATTTATTATAATAACGGTTTAGTGGGAATTGGTATTACCAACCCAACCGCCGCTTTAGATGTTTATAGAACCGAACCTTTTCGAACTAGAGGGCAAGTGGTATTTGGCGGTAGTGCTTATATTGGTAGCGGAACAAGGTTATTGACAGTTGATAATGTTGGGAATGTAATTGCCGCTCCGATTGCTTCTACCGTTGGACTCCCTACTAGTGCCACTGCTGGTCAAACGTTGCGCTATAATGGCACTTCTTGGGTGGCTAATCCCGCTTTGTATAGTAATGGGACTAATGTGGGGGTGGGGACGAGTAATC
>JARRBY010000034.1 GCA_029982795.1 Patescibacteria group bacterium | reverse complement strand
TAATAGGCATCACGACGAGGAATACGACGAAAATTCTTCAATCTTTCATCAAATTGATCTTCATCAATATATTCTGGGTCATAAATATAAGCATTATCATGAACAATTACCCCCGTACTCATTCCTAAAAAATGATAAACCGGGGCCATCCAACCGGCTCCCACTCGGGCTAAGTAATCGTTAACGGTGATTAAGTGCGCCCCTTTACCTTCAAGTGCATTTAAATACAACGGCAAAGTCGCCACTAAGGTTTTCCCTTCACCCGTTTTCATTTCAGCAATTTTTCCTTGATGCAAAATAATCCCGCCGATAAGCTGCACATCATAGTGCCGTTGCTTTAAAACACGAGCAGAAGCCTCTCTAATTACGGCAAAAGCAAAAGGCAAGATATCATCCAAGCTTTTTCCTTCTTTAAGCAGAGCCTTAAACTCATCTGTTTTTGCCCTTAACTGCTCATCGCTTAAATTTTTATAATCAGCTTCCAACTGATTAATCTCAGCTATGGTTGGTTGCAAACTTTTTATTACCTTTTCGTTTGCATCGGGAAATAAGTTACTAAAAAATTTCATAATTTTTATAATTTTTATAATAAGCAAAAATACCGAAAAATCGGCCTTTTCTGAAATATTTAACTAATTCCAGTATAATACTAATTTAAATAAAAATAAATATTGACAAAAATTAATTATTGTCCTTTACCAACTAAAAAAGGAGCCACCCCTTTTCCTTCAGGGTGGCTCCTGCCATGATTATTTCTTTTTTCTCTTCTTCTTGCGTTTATCCTCAATTTTTTCCTTCTGTTTTTTTATCACTAATTCCAGATGATCGCGGACTTTATCAATCGCCTTATACATATCACGCTCAGTTTTTTCTACCCGCAAAAGATTGCCCGGAATTTCAATGTTAGCTTCCGCCCGGAATATTTCTCCCTTATTTTGTCCCCCCACCGCCATTTCAATCTCAAAATCAAAGTTTATCACCTTAATAACATTTCCTAAATACTTTTCCAATACCAACATTTTTTCCTCAATATAAGTCTTTAAAGCCGGAGTCAATTCTAAATTGGAAGCTTTGATATTAATGTGCATATATTTTTTAATTAGTTAATTTATAAGTATCATTATTTATATATTATAACATAAAAACAACAGAAAAAAATATATGTCCTAAAATAATTTCATAATATCTTTATAGGTAACAAATAAAACTAAAGCAATTAAAAACAAAAAACCAATATTGTTGGCAATGGCCTCAAAATCACGCCGCACCGGTTTGCCTTTTATCTTTTCAATTACAAGGAAAAAGATGCGCCCACCATCTAAAGCCGGAAAGGGCAAAATGTTAATGACCGCTAAATTAAGAGACAATAAGGCGATAAATTGCAATAAGTAGACAAAACCCAAACGAGCCGCCTGTCCGGTAATATTAGCAATCCCCACTGGTCCGGCAAATTCGGCTGTTATTTTATTTCCCGAAAATAAATTAACGATTAAATCACCAAAGGCGACAAAAATTTCCTTTAACATCAAACCGGTGAGCTTCGCTCCTTCCCCAATGGCAGAGAAAAAGGGATAACTTACCGTACCGGCCGCCATAATACTAACTCCCATCACCCCCCTGCCTTCCCCGTTAATTTCCGGCTTTACCGTTATCAATTCCTCGTTCTCTCCTCTTTTTAACAAAAGTTGGGCCGGTTCTTCCCCGCTGTTGCCAATGATATTTTGGACATCACTTTCCAGTCCCACTTCTTGACCGTTAATACGAAGAATGAGGTCACCCGCTTGCAAACCGGCTTGAGAAGCTGGTGAGTCAGGCATCACTTCAATAATCGCCACGCTCGCTTCACTGACCCGTGCCCGAGGACTTAAATCAGTAGTTGTCTGGGGTAAGCCAAACATATAACCTACAGAAAATAAAAACCAAGCCAAAACTACATTCATCGTTACCCCCGCCACTAAAATAGTAATCCGCTGCCAAATTTTCTTAGCACCAAAACTATCAGGCTCCGTATTACCATTATCATTTTCTCCCTTGATACTGACAAAACCACCAATCGGCAGCCAATTTATAGAATAAATCGTCGCTAAGGGAGCGGGATGCAAAGATTCATCTTCACTCTTTTCTAAATCTTCATAAGTTGTTTTGCCCACTACCTTGCGCCATTTACCCGCTTTATTTTTATAAAATCCGAAAGCCCGAGGCGGAAAACCAAAACCAAATTCATTCGCCCGGACCCCAAAGTAACGCGCCACACAAAAATGACCCAATTCATGAACAAAAACCAAAAGCGATAAGACCGCAATAAATATAATAATTGTTGTAATAATCATTTAAGTAAAAATTAAATTTCCATTATATCTTTTTCCTTTTTATCCCTTATTTCTTTTAACTCCTCATTTTTCTTCGCTGAATACTCGTCTAATTCTTTGATAAAACGAAACTTATCATCTTCCGAAATACTTTTTTCCTCAAAAGCCTTTTCAATCACGCTTTTTATCCCCTCTCTCGCTTGACGAAGATTAATACGAGCTCGTTCCATTTTTTCATTTAATTTTTTCACTAACTCCCGCCGATTTTCCTCCGTTAGAGGCGGGACCGTTAAGCGCACCTTACTCCCATCATTTATAACTCCCAGTCCCAAATTATTATCCACAATCGCCTTTTCAATATTTTTAATTACATTACGATCAAAAGGGGTAACAAGAATATTGCGGGAATCAGCCACCCCAATGGAGGCAACGGCGCTAAGCGGATTTAAAGTTCCGTAGGCTTCCACTTTAACCCCCTCTAAAATCGCCGGATTAGCTCGCCCGGTTCTAATCGTGGCAATTTCATTTTTAAAAAAGGTAATCGCTTTTTCAAAATCAACTTGCCTCGCTTCTAAGTATTGGTTCATATATTTTTATCTTTATTATTTTAACTTAACTGTTCCTAAATATAAATTATTTGGATTCTTGAAGTCAACCAACAAGGCGCTGCCGGCACGTGAAGTCGGCAATTTACGGGTAACCCAGGTTACCCCGCCATCAGTGGAACGAAAGAAAGTGGTATTGGTAACATAGAAAATATTATTTGAGTTATTCGCATCAACTGCCAGTGAATTGATAACCGCATCCTTCTCCGTTGGAATTAGCGCCAACTTCTCCCAAGTGATTCCATTATCCGGTGACCGTAATATAGCTTGGTTGGTGGCGATAAAAAGTTTGCCGTCAGAACTAATAACAAAATCGCGGAAAGTACGCCCCAAGTCATAATCTTTTAAAACCGGATTAAGATCCGTAAAGTTTGACACCGAAAAGCTACGTTCTAAAGAAATTGGATCATTTGAATCAATTATCGAACTAACGTTAAAGCTAAATATTTTATTGGCGGTTGAAGCGACAAAAATCAAACGACTATCTTGAGGAGATAAAATTAACTGAGATATTCCTTCATTTTCCAAACGATGAATAGTCCGCCAACTTTCTCCCTGATCAATACTTTTTATCACCTCCCCCCGGGAAGTACCAATATAAATATTTTGCGGGTTATAGAAATCAAGAGCGATACTGTTTACCGTTACCGTTGTATTATTATCAAAATAAATTTGAGAAAAAGAACGATTGCAATCAACTGATTTATACAAACGATTACCAATCGCCGCGTAAATTAAACATTTATTGCGATAATCCACCTGGACATCATTAACCGTCTCCGCCGGCAGCCCCTTTGCTTTTTGCCACCCCTCCGCAAGGATATCATAAGTATAATACAAGCCCTCGTTGCGAGAAGCCAAATAAACGGCCTGATTATCCTGCGGATCAAAAGTCAACCGGTTTACATCCAAATTCTTTATACTCTTTGGTTCCCCCGGAGTCGCTAGCGCCGTCGCCTCCCGCCAAACATTACCCCCATCGGAAGAGAAAAATACACTACTGTCTATCCCGGCGTCCAGAGTGCTATTTCCAGTTAAGGAACAAGCAGAAAGGAGCAAAGAGGTGGTAACGATAAGCACCGTTAAAGCTATTTTTTTTAATTTAGCTGTTTGCTTCATATTATTTAAAAATTAATTGCTAATTGTTCTAAAACCACATAGGGATTTACATTCGCGTCCAAGTAACTGCGCGCTTGGGCCATTAAACGGAAACACTTTAATAAATAAAGAGGGGTTTGATTTTCTTGGTCTGCTTTTAGTTGCTCCAAAGAAGTCTGCAAATCTTCTCTTAAAAAAGCGTGCTGAATCTTTTCCGGTTGATTAAAGTATAAAAGCAGTAAGTCGCGACTCAAGCCTTCAAGTATTTCTATCACTCCTTCCGCTCCTTTTACCGCCTGTACACTATAGGTCTTATCATTAAAAATTAAAGGCAATTCATTTAGGCGCCAATTAACATTGTTGGTAAAAAATTGCTGTAAAATCTTCGCTTTTTCCTGATATTTATGATAGGCAGCTTCATTTTCTAAAAAATAAGCAGCTTTAAGCGGTCGCCCTAAGGATAAATTGGCTAAATCCTTAGCCAGAGAACGCTTAGCTCCGTACTCCGAAATTAAATAATCATAAATAATTTCACTGGCAACCGGCTGAAAATGTAATTTTTGCACTCGGGAGACAATCGTCGGCAAAAGCCCTTCTTCCGAATTAGCCAATAAAATTAAAATTACCTTGGAACGAGGTTCTTCCAAAGTTTTAAGAAGCGCATTTTGGGCTTCTTCTGTCATTGTTTGCGCCTCTTTTATTATACCAATTTTATAAGAATTTAAAAAAGAACTCAAGCTTAAAGTTTTAATCAATTCTCTAATCTGAGCGATAGAAATTATTTTTTTTCCCTCTTCCGCTTTTATCAAATGCAAATCACTGCTCAAGTTTCCGTCTTCTGCCACTATCTTCGCCATTAAGTTGCGCGCAAAAGCAAGGGCAATTGTGCTTTTGCCCAAGTCATCCGGCCCTAAAAAAAGATAGGCGCCGGAGGGTTCATCTTTGCTCACTACCCGTGATAGAAACTCAATGATATTTTCATTACCTAATTGTGGCCATTTTATCTCCATATTAATTATTATAGCATAAACCAAAGAAGTGTTTTAATTCTCTAAAAGTTGATAACTATTTAAAACTGAATCACAAATAAAATTTTCCAAATCAAAAAAATCATTATTTAATTGGCTTTTTCTTAAATAACTAAAATAAAACTTTTTTTCTTTAGCCTTAATAATCGCCGGTGGGAAATTATGTGAAATTAGCAGAGCCGACATTATTAA
>JARRBY010000033.1 GCA_029982795.1 Patescibacteria group bacterium | reverse complement strand
TCATCAAATAAAAGATAATCTGTTGATTCAATTTCTTTTAACTTACCTTGCAGAGTCTCAAATTGGTATGATTGCAAAGAAATTGCTTCTCTTATCGCCTCTTCCTTAAAGGCCGCTAAAACTAAAAGAGCTGCTTCTCGGGCGGTAGATACATTTTCCTCCGATAAACCGACAGGATCAACAAAAGCCGTCTTTTCTAATCGTAATTCTTTAGCCTTAGAATTCATCCGGGCAACAAACTCCTCTTCACTAAGTGGCGTTGCCTGCACTAAAGCCAGGGTAGCTCCATTATCGGAGGCAACCAAACTAGTTAAAAAAAGATCTTTTATCCTAACCTTATCACCCTTGAAAAGATGAATCTTGCCACCCGCGACATAATCATCAGGTGTAATTGTATATATTTCCTCCCATTGCGGATTACTTTCTAAAAACACTAACGCCGTCATCAATTTCGTAATACTGGCAATTGGCTGCACTAGATCAGCGTCTTTTGAATAAAGCAAAAAACGACCATCCTCGCCTAAAACAACCGCTTTTTGTGCACTAATTTCTTCACTTAACTGTTGTGGCGCTACCTGATAGCTCGCCCCACTTTGGATAACAGTATAATTAAAGTTAAAAACCGAAGCGACTAGAAATAATATTAAATTAACAAAAGCAGAAATTACCATGCGTTTCTTTCTTATTAATCTTCTTTTTCTTCTAAGTAGCGACTGATGATGTCACTACTGTTTAAACTGTTATAATCAGGCAAATCTTCGAGCTTAGACAGACCTAAAAAACGAATAAAATCCAAACTAACTCGGTAATAATTCAAGTCTTTCTTCTTGTCAAACTCTTCCTCAATTAAACCTCTAAGCAATAAATTACGAATTATTAAACTACAATTTATTCCTCTTATCCTTTCAATCTCAACCTTACTAATCGGTCCCCGATAGGCAATAATAGTTAGAGTTTCTAGGCTTGGTTGAGATAATTCCCCGCTAACTTCACTTTTCAGAAAAGTTTCCACCACCTGAGCATTAGCGGCACTTGTTGTTAATTGATAACTTTTCCCGTTGTTTATTAAACTAATACCGGCTTCCCGATTTTGATAATCTTTCTCTAACTCTTCTAATTGCGCAGCAACTACAGCAGGAGATATATCCAACGCCCGGGCCAAATCTTTAAGTGTTAAAGGCTTAACGGCGACAAATAATAATGATTCCAGTTGTGATTTAATAGTCATACTTAATCAGTCTTTAAATTATTTTTTAAAATATGAATTTCACTAAAAAGTTCACTTTGTTCAAAACTCAATTGCTCTTGCTTGGCTAATTCTAAAATTGCTAAAAAACTAACAATTTTGTCTATCTTATCACTAGTCTGAGAAATCAATTGAGAAAAATTGAAACGATTTTTTTCAATTAGCAACTTCTTAATTAAAAAAATTTTCTCTTCAATATTGATCTTGGGAGCTAATCTTTCTTCCGGTAATCTTTTCTCCAACTCTTTAGTTAACTCTTGTAATAAGGTTCTGTAGCCTGCAGCCAAGCTACCGGTTGTGATTTTTGCGGGGGGCAAAAAACGAACTGATTCTTTTTGAAAGCGACGAGGCTTATTAGTCTCCGGAATGAAAAGACGCCCCGCTTCCAATAAAATCGTTTCTATCTTTTTAGAAGCGATAACAAATTCTTTATACATCCGTAATTGTCTTTCTAAATCAACCCCTTCATCTTCTTCCTCATCAATTACCAAATATGGTAACAGAGCCTTTGATTTAATATGCAGCAATTTGGCGGCAACCACTAAAAAATCTGATAACTCCTCCGGATCTATGGTTTCAAGCTCCTTTAAGTGCGCCACATATTCATCAGCAATTTGGGCTAAATTTATTTCCGTAATATCCATTTTCTCACTCTCTATTAAAGAGAGAAGTAGCCCTAAAGGACCAGAAAATTTTTCGGTTTTAAACTCCATCATAATTTATAAAGCCTTAATTGTCGCTCTTGTTTCTAACAAATTAACTTCCCATAAATTGCCGGGCAAACAACTATAACCCGCTTGAAAACTTTGTCTATCACCGGGTAAATAATAATCCGGCTCTCTTTCTTTGGCAGCTAAATTAAAATAAGCACAAAGCTCAAACCTGTCTTCATCTAATTTCCTGTAATCAATCTTCCATTTATTTTTAAACTCCGCAAAACTATTCTCATCTTTAAAAATATCGGCTAAACTACCCGGTAGCTCCTTATTTTTTGCGTAATAACTGTTAATACTACTTTCCAACATATTTATCTGATTAAGGGTAAGCTGATCAAGACGACGATAACGAGCAGTTTTTGGTGATTCAATAAAAAACCAAACTGAAACAAAAGCCGCTAACAGTAAACCTAAAGAGATAAAGAAAAAAATCTTAGCCATTTTATCACTTTTTTCCAAATCATCTTGTTTGATATCATAAAAATAATAGGCAAATACCAGGCCGGCAATAACAAAGACGGAAAGTGCTTTTAAAATAAAACGAGTTGTTAATTCCCCCGACAAGAAACTATTTATAACTCCGATTAAAAACCCCAATATAATAACTGAAGCCACAAATATAATCAAATAAGTTAACCACCGTCTAACTTCTGAATCGGGCAATATCTCTCCCTTCTTCAAACCCTGCCTAATTAAGCGAGTTAAAATAAAATAAATTGGAGTGGCAATAATTAAAGCAGAAATTGCAAATTTAAACTGATTATCAATATTCCAACTATTTGCGTTAATATCCGGTATACTTTTATTTATAATCCCAAAAACTATTAACCCAACCGAGATTGCCATAAAGATTAAGGCAACTAAAGATAACAAATAATAAAAAGCAAACTTGGCATTATTTTGCTTGGTCATATAATTTTATTTAATAAATACCACCTACCATAATATCCTATTTTCACTCTTTTAGCAAGGTGAAAAAAAGCAATTTTAAAGCTTTTTTTCCTAATTTCTATAGCCTATAGGCTAAAAAACTGCTGGCTAAAACATTGATTTCTCTGGCAATTTTTTTATTAATCTTTATCTTTTTTCCTAAAAATAAATTATTATCAAAAATAAACCGCAAAAATTTAATCCCCTCCTCGGAAATTTTTAAATATTGCTCTTGATTTTTCGCCACCTTGGCAAAATAACAAGTCGGACAAAGCATCCCCCCACTTAACAAATCAAAATAATGACTTTTAGGCTCTAATTTTTGCCGACATTGTAAACAACTTTTAGTTTGGGGCTGGTAACCAATAATGGCCATCATCCGTAGCGCAAAAATAGAAAACAAAATCTCTCCTTCCGCTTGCTTAGAATCAGTCGGCATCTTATCGAGCGCTTTTAAATAATTAGCAAATAAATTAAAAAGATCAACCTCTTCACCCCCCTCTTCACTAAAACGAAGAAGCCAATTCGCTCCCAAAAAAGCCCAGTGTAGATTACTTAAATTTTCTTTTAAATTTAAATAAGCTTCTTTGCTAATTACACTACCGACATAATCCTGTCCTTTTCCTTTAATTATCATCAAGTCCACTAAATTAAGCGGCTCAATATGACCGACTAATTTTGATTTTGGTTTTTTTGTCCCCCGCGCTACTAATGACAACTTCCCCTGATTTTGGGTATAAAAAACTACCAGGCTATCATTTTCTCGATAATCCTGGCGCTTTAACACTATTGCTTTACTAAGATAATTTCTTTCCATATTTACGCGCTATCAAAAAAAGTTTGTAAGATAAAAGTAGCCGCCATTTCATCTCGTCCCACCTTGTCTCTTTTAGCCCCGCTTAAAGCATCAACCGCTCTTGAACTCAATCTTTCATCTTGTAGATAAATAGGCAGATTAAGCTGCTCTTTTAGAGCTTTATAAAACGAAAGCCAATTTTTATTATCCGCCTTTTCTCCACTTAACTTTTGAGGACTGCCTAAAACAAGAGCTTCAATTTCTTCCGCCTTAACAACTTTTATAATTTCCCCCAAAGAGGCTACCGTTTTAAAAGGCAACGCCAATTTTGTTTCCGCAAAACCAAGTGAAAGTCCAATTCTCTTCTCTCCCCAATCTATTCCCAAATAATTTTGATACATTAAAGCCATATTAGGCGGTAATAATTAAAGGGCCTTGTTGAGTAATCGCCACAGTGTGTTCAAAATGAGCTGACAAGGAGCCGTCAGCCGTTATAATAGTGTAATTATTCTTAGCAATCTTAATCCGATGCGTACCAACATTAATCATCGGCTCAATTGCAATCACCATCCCCGCTTTAAGCTCAATATTTTCAGGTGAATTTGGTCTAATTTGATAATTAAAAACATCAGGCTCTTCGTGCAGGAAATAACCAACCCCGTGCCCCACTAAATCACGTACTATTCCGTAATTTGGCAAAACAACTTTTTCAATTGCTGCCGCAATATCATTTAATCGATTACCCACTTTAGCTTGCGCAATTCCCGCCTCTAACGATCGTCTGGTTACATTAAGTAATTTTTTTGCCTCCTGACTGATTTTCCCCACTCCAACCGTTGCGCACATATCGGTAAAATAACCACCATGTTGTGAATGCGGGTTAATAGGAAAAGCCATTTTTTTCTGTTTTTCCTTACTCACCGGCCACTCCATACCAATATCAATATCAACAATATCTCCACTTTTTAACTCTCGATTAGGCACCGCACTTCCATGGACCACTTCCTCATTAATAGAAATACAAAGCGCAGAGGGAAAATAAATACCATCACCCATAGGATAATCTAAAAAAGCCGGCACCCCATCCGCCTCTTTAATCATTGCTAAAGCCATAGTTTCTAAATCCATAGTCATTACTCCCGGTCTTATCGTTGCTAAAATAGTTTTAAGTATCCGAGCAAGAATTTTGCCTCCTTCATGTAGCACTTTAATTTCATCTTCACTTTTTTTATAAATCATATTGTTATAAATTTTGAAAGGAGCTTATATTTTTTTCTCCTTTTTTTTCATCTTCTGGCGGTATTGTTGGTTTTTTATTCATATCTTGATATAAATCTGAAACCTCAAATCTTTTCTTTTTTTCTTCCTGCCAACTTACCCGTTCTCGCGGTAAACGCCCTTTAAACATTGATTCTTTTTGAGTATAGCGACGATTTAAAACCTCCGTATTTATACCTGATCTTTCCTTGGATGTATCTTTTGGTCCAGCGGCAAAGCGCAAAGAAGTGTTTCGTCTTAAACTAACATCCTCTAATGTTTTCATTCTTTCCTTAAGCGCCTTATTCCTTTCCTCTAAGAACCCCCGATCTTTTA
>JARRBY010000032.1 GCA_029982795.1 Patescibacteria group bacterium | reverse complement strand
TTTTGGTTTTGCCCAGGGTTTTTGGACTATATTGTTAGCTAATTTAATATACGAATTGGGTAAGAGTTTTCGTTCTGGGACGGAAACGGCTTATGTTTATAATTATTTGGATTTTAACAAAGAAGCACCGCGTTATACTAAGGTGAAAATTAACCAAAAGTTTTATGCGCGTTTGTCTGAGAGTTTAGCGGCTCTTCTTGGTGGCTTTATCGCCTATCGTTTAGGATTTAGTGTTGTTTTCTTTTTGGCGGCAATACCGGCTCTAATTAATTTCCTGCAAACCCTAACGTGGACAAAATTACCAAGCGAAGAAAGGACAGAAAAGCCTGATTTGAGTTTAAAGAAACAAGTTTTATTTATCAGGGAAGCTTTTTCTGATTTAAAAAAGAATCATTTGGTGCGGCAGATAGTTTTAAATATCAGCATTTTTTCCACTGCTTTTGTTGCGCTGGATAAATTTATTCAACCCTATATGGAAGCGAGTGGTTTGAATTTGCAACACTTTGGTGTTGTGTATGCAATTTTTTTAATCATTGTTGCCTTTGTGGTAAAGTTCGCCGCGCGTTTAGAAGAGAAGTGGGGCGGGGTGAAGATTATGAACTATACGACCTATCTCGCTGTTATCCCCCTTATTATTTTAGCCTTGGGGGCAAATTCCATCTTTTTGGTGGCTTTATTTTTCTTAGTTTTGGTGATAGATAATTTTCGTTCACCGGTTGCCAATACTTTATTTCATGATCAGATAAAAAGTGAAAAAAGAGCAACGATGGGTTCTATTTTAGAGCTTTTTAAGGCAATTAATAATTTATGGTTTTTGCCTTTAATTGGATTTTTGGCGGACACTTATTCGCTTAAAATTGCTCTTTTAGTTATTGCTGGCTTGCTGTTGCTCGGAGGTACTTTGTTTTTAATAAAAGAAGAGAAAGCGCAGATTGTGACAAATTAGGAAACAAAATATGGTCTTGACAGAAATGTTAGAATAATATAACATATAATTAGTTAGAAATAATTAACAATTATATGACTAAAAAACAATATCAAATTTGTCATTTTATTATTTTAATTTTACTTTCAGCGGCAATTAGCATCTCTTTTAGTTTGCAACAATATTATCTTCCCCTCATTTTTGTGTTGTCTGCTATGGCGGCAATGTCCTATTGTCGTCATAGTTTAAAACCAACCGATGTTTTAGCAGACGAAAGGGATCGGCAATTAGCGGGTATGGCCGCTTCACTTACTTTAAACATCTATTCTCTTATTGGCGTGGTCTTATTTTTTGTATTGATGATGTTATCGGAACAACAAAGTGAACTGTTTGCTTGGGCTCAATATTTAGCTTATAGTATTTGTGTTCTTTTACTTTTAAATGCCTTGATCTTTAGATATTTAGAAAGAAAAGGGAAATAGATATGACAAATAATATTAAAGCTCTCAGATTAAAACATAATTTAACTCAAGAGGAGTTAGCTCGGGCGGTGGGAGTGAGACGGGAAACTATAGTTTTCTTAGAACAAAATAAATATAATCCGTCTTTAAAGTTAGCTTTACAAATCGCCAAAGTCCTTAAAACTAAAGTTGATGCTTTATTTTTTCTTTAAAGTGTGTAATAATTAAATGGTTCTGTTTATTAATAAATCATAATTAATTATTTATGTCTAAGCCTCGCTTAAGCATTGTTTTAGGGACAGCCCGCAAAAATCGACAATCACAGAAAGTCGCTCATTATTTAGTGAATTTTTTTCGTCAGTTTAATGAGCTTGATACTACTTTAGTTGATGTTAGAGACTATGCGACTAATTATACTATCGCTGCTTGGGAAGAAGATGAGGCTGCCAAGCCTTGGCGTAATTTAGTAGCGGCAACCGCTGCTTTTATTTTCGTGGTGCCGGAATATAACCGTAGTTTTCCGGGAGAGTTAAAGCTGGTTTTAGACAGTGAACTGGCCGCCTATGATGATAAACCGGTTATTTTGGCAGGGGTTTCAATTGGGAGTTTTGGTGGTTTGGCGGCGCTAACTTCACTTTTGCCTGTTTTGCATAAAATTGGTTTAAGGATATTGCCGGAGCAGCTCTATTTCCCGGAAGTGGAAGAATTATTTAAAAATAGCGAAGAAGAATTAGCTTTAATTTATGAGAGTAAATTGATACAAGTAAAGGACGCTATTTTTAAAAGTTTAAACTTATAATATTAAATTAAAGGATATTTTCTAATAATAGCCAGCGCTTTTGCCTGGCTTTTATGATTTTTGGCGATTAAAGAAGAGGTTGCTTGCCGGCGGGTATTTTTAGTTGATTGAAAAATAAGACAAAATAGTGTTAGAATAAAGTTACGCAACATTTTTATTATTTTTATGTTTAAAGAAAGAAAAAAACGGAAAGGAGCGATTATTTTAGGAGCCAGTCTTCTTATTGTCTTAGCTTTGTTTTTTTATTACCGAACTTCACAAACAGTTACCTTAACGCCTGATTCCAAGCTTAGGGTGACAACAACAATCTTTCCGCTTTATGATATTATTCATACTATTGGCGGGGATAGAATTGAATTGGTTTCTTTGTTGCCGGCCGGTGCTTCACCGCACACTTTCGAGCCAACGCCAGAGGTAATTAGACAAATTTCTCAGACTAATTTATTTTTCTTTGCCGGGGCCGGTTTGGATTCGTGGGCAACTTTTTTAGTTGAGAATAATGTTGATAAAGAAAAAAATAATTATCAAGCAATTGATATATCGCAAGCTGTTATTTTAATGCCTTTTACTGATGCCGACTTAGAGCACGAGCAGACTGATTTTGATCCGCATTATTGGTTGAGTCCGGCTAATGCTTTTCTTATTGCGCAAAGTGTGACAAATAATTTAAGTATTCAGGATCCGGAAAATGAAAGTTATTATCGGGCCAATTTAGAACGTTTTCAAAAAGAGTTGGAAGTGGCGATACAGGGGTGGCAGGAGAAAATGCAGAGTTTGGAAAAGCGAGAAATAATTGTTTTTCATGATGCTTGGAATTATTTTGCTGATTATTTTGCTTTAGATATTGTTGCTTCTTTTGAACCTTTTCCCGGAAAAACACCCAGCCCGAAATATTTGCAAACTGTACAGACAGAAATTTTAGCGCATGATATTTCCGTGGTCTTTACCGAACCGCAATTAGCACCTGAGCTAGCTTTAGCTTTGGCTTCGGATGTTGTCTCTCAAGTCGCCATTTTAGATCCCTTAGGGGGTCTTAAGGGCCGAGATTCTTATCTTAGTTTAATTGATTACAACGTGGAAACAATTTATTCTTATTTACAATAAATATGGACAAATCCTATTTACAAGTTAATAATTTGCACTACAGTATTTCCGGTCAAACGATATTGCACGATATCTCTTTTAGTCTTGCTCAGGGAGATATTTTAGTTATCATCGGTCCTAATGGCAGTGGCAAAACCACCTTGTTGAAATTGATTTTGGGAGTAATTAAACCGGATAAGGGGACGGTTTTAATAAATAATAAGAATGTTAAAATGGCGCTGGGGAAAATCGCCTATGTGCCACAAAAATTTGAGTTTGATCGTAATATTCCGATTACTGTTAAAGAATTTATTGCTTTAGAAAAATGTGGAAAAAAAGAACACGGCGCGCGCTTTATCAATAATGCTTTAGCGCAGGTTGGTATGGCGGATAAGGAAGATAAGAAACTGGGGGTTTTATCGGGAGGTGAATTTCAACGGCTTATGATCGCACGAGCCTTGCTTCACGAAAAAGAATTGCTTATCTTTGATGAGCCGGCAGCAGGGATAGATTTGCAAGGAGAGGCTACTATCTATAGTTTAATTTCCCAAATTAATCAGGAAAAGGGAACTACTTGCCTTATTGTTTCCCATGAATTAAGCGTGGTTTCTCGATTTGCTAAACAAGTGCTGTGCTTGAATAAATCTGTGGTTTGTTTTGGTCCGCCACAATCAGCGATTACTCCCGAGGTGTTACAAAATCTTTATGGGACTGAGGCGGGTTTATATAATCATCACGAATAAGTAATATGTTGGAATTTTTAAATTATCCGTTTATGATAAGAGCGATGGCGGCTGGTAGTGCCGTGGCCTTGGTTTTAGGTTATTTGGGCACTTTTATTGTGACCAGACGATTAAGTTTTATCGGTGATGGTTTAGCCCATGCTTCCTTATTGGGAGTAGCTTTGGCAATACTTTTAGGTTTCGCCCCTTTGCCCACGGCCATGGTAACGGCGGTTATATTAGCGATTTTAATTTATTATTTAGAACGGAAAACTAATTTATCAGGAGACATGGCCATTGCAATTATTTTTAGCAGTGGGATGGCTTTGGGTTTAATTTTATTGCACTTTTATTCCGGTTATCAGCCGGAGTTAATGAGTTATCTGTTTGGTAATATCTTAGCGATTTCTCAGTTTGATTTAATTTTTATTATCACGGCCAGTGTGATAATTATCACTATTTTGACAGTTTTCTTTCGTTCTTTTCTTTTTGCCACTTTTGATCCTGTAGGCGCCTATTTAGCCGGCAAAAAACCTTGGTTATATGATTTATTGCTTTATATTATGACAGCCGTCGCCATCATTGCCGGTATTAAGTTGGTGGGTATTATTTTGGTAAGTGCCTTGCTGGTGATTCCTTCCGCGATTGCTCGTTTATACACCAAGTCTTTTGTTAATTTTATTTTGCTGGCAATTTTGCTGTCTTTTTTGATTATAAACAGTGGTTTGATTATTTCCTATTATCTAGATTTACCTTCAGGCGCAACTATTGTTTTAACAGGGAGTGTTTTATTTGTACTTTTGAGCATAACTAAAAAGATAATTAAATAAATTAATGTTTAAACGCTTTTTTAATTTATTATTTATTTTTCTGTTCTTGTTATTTTTTTCTCCTAATTTAGTGCAGGCGCAACAGACAGAAGGAGTTATTTCCTTTACAGCCAAAGTGGTGGAGATAACAGATAGTGTAACTAAAACTAGACCGGAGGGAGGGGAATTTACCCAACAGAATTTATATCTTGAAGCTATTTCCGGTCCTCGTCAGGGGGAGTTTTTCTTCTATGAGGGCATTTCTGATGTTGAAGTGGCTAATCAAAATACGTATCAAGTGGGGGATAGGGTTTTTGTCGATGTCTTTACCGGAGATGATAATCAGGAAGTAGTTTATGTAACGGAGTATAACAGAAGTACATCATTGCTTTATCTAGCTTTTATCTTCATAGTTGTTTTTTTGTTAATTGGCAGAAGAAAGGGATTACGGGCGTTACTTAGTCTGATTTTAACTTTTGTCATTATTATTAAATTTATCTTGCCCCTTATTTTAGCTGGATATAATCCTTTTTTAATCAGTTTGGCAGGAGGATTGTTAATCATGATTTTAGTTATTTATATCACCGAGGGTTGGCAAAGAAAGTCACACTTGGCGATTTTAGCGGTAGTTTTTTCTTTGCTGATCACTTTAATCCTGTCGCTTATCTTTACCAATTTAACTCGTCTAACCGGCATGGCGCAAGAAGAAACAGTTTTCTTATTGGAACTGGAAAACTTGGTGTTGGATTTTCGGGGACTATTATTGGCGGGGATGTTAATCGGTGCGATTGGAGTTTTGGATGATATTATTGTTTCGCAAATTGAGGCGGTAGAGAGGATTAAGGAGGCTAACCCTACTTTAAGTCCTAAAAAAGTATTTAGGCTAGCGTTTAAAATAGGGAATACGCATCTTGGTACCATGGTTAACACACTTTTCCTTACTTACGCCGGAGCGTCTTTACCCTTGCTCCTTATCTTCGTTTTGAGTCGGAATAGTGGTCTTGATTTAGCGCGAGCACTGAATTCGGAGATAATTAGCACGGAAATTATTAGAACTTTGGTTGGTAGTATCGGGGTAATGAGCGCGATGCCGATTGCTACTTTCTTAGGTGCTTATGGTTTAAAGAAATGGACGAAAACTTGAAAATGTTATAAAATAAAAAGGATTTTGCCCGGATGGTGAAATTGGTAGACACGCAGCGTTCAGATCGCTGTGGGAGTA
>JARRBY010000031.1 GCA_029982795.1 Patescibacteria group bacterium | reverse complement strand
TATAAAAATATATGGGAAAACAGGCTAAACTTTTAATTTCTTTTTTAATCATTATTATTCTTGGGGTTAGTGTTTATTTTTTAACAAAAAATTACGAAAATCAGGAAAATGAAATTATTTCCGCGGGGAAGATGGAGTTAGCCGAGGAATTGCCCCGGTATGACGCTGGAACTCAAGCGCAATTTGCTACTTTTATTCGTGAAAATATTAATATGATTAGTCCTGAACCGGCTGTTTTAGGGGGCACCTTTTATGTTACCAATTTAAATTGGCAACGTTCCAATTTAGCGACGGTAGACTATGAAGATGGCCACATTGCACTAAGAGCGGAAGTGGAGCTTGATTTAACGGAAAATGGGGAAATTGTGGTTAGTAATGTTAATTTAATAACACCGCCTGATAGTTTAAACTCTGATAATCTTTTGCCGGAAGAAGACCAGCCGGAAGCAGATGCGGACTTTATTTTAGAAGCTGAAGTCTATTAATTTTAGAGGAAATTATTTTTTGAAAAAAAGATGTTCTGGTCACTTGGCTCAGTTGGTTAGAGCGCCGCGTTCACATCGCGGAGGTCAGTGGTTCAAATCCACTAGTGACCACTAATATTTAATTTATGTCATTTTCTAATAAACAGGAAAATAGTCAAGATTTAACTGAGGGAAATAAACGGGGGAAAAATAAAAAACAATTTTTAATTATCTCTTTTGTCGGGTTAATGATTTTTAGTTTGTTTATCTTTAAAAATCAGTTGCGAGCTTCTTTTGATAAGGCGGAAAAAAGTGAAGAAGCGCTAGCGGAAACAATCAGTCAGGAACCAAAAATACCGGAAATCAGACAGGAGCTAATAGCGATTGAAACGGGTGATACCTTTAGTTTATTGCTCCAAGAAAAAAGTGATTTAGAGCCTGGCACAATTAGCGCTATTTATGAGAGTGCTTTTGATGTTTATGATTTAGCCCAGATTAAGGCGGGCAAAAAAATTGAATTAATTTATGGTTATGCGGATAATGAGTTAAAAGAATTAGTTTATAAAATAAATAATGAGGAAGAACTGGTGGTTTCTCAAACTGAAGATCAGGGCTATAAGGCGATTTTGCGCCCTATTCCTTATGAGACAACAATAGTTACCAAGCGCGGTAAAATTTCTTCAAGTTTGTATCAAGCCGCTTTAGATCAAGCGATTGATGAAAGGGCGGTGATTGCCCTTGCTGATGCTTTTCAGTGGACCATAGATTTTGCTATGGATCCGCGAGAGGATGACACCTTTGCTTTTATCTATGAAGAGCGTTATTTAGAAGGAGAATATGTTATGCCCGGTGAAGTAAAGGCGGCTAAGTATGTAAACCAGGGAACTCCTTATTATGTTTTTTATTTTTCAGAGAATGAAGATAACACCGGTTTTTTTGATGAAAAGGGAAACTCAGTGCAAAAGATGTTTTTAAAGGCTCCGGTTGCTTTTAAATATATTTCTTCCACTTTCACCACCGGTCTGCGTTATGTGGAGAAGTTTAATGTTTCTACCGGTCACCGAGCAATTGATTATGCTGCGCCCTTGGGGACGCCGATTAGAGCGGTGGGTGATGGGACAGTTACTCTCGCTGGTTGGAATGGGTCATACGGCAATATGGTAAGTGTGCGTCACAATGGGACCTATTCTACTAACTACGGCCACATGTCAAAGCTGGCGGTGAAGAGGGGAGAGAAGGTAAAACAAGGGGATATTATTGGTTACGTTGGTTCTACCGGTTTTTCTACCGGGCCACATTTACACTATGAAATGGTGAAAAATGGGGTGAAGATTAATCCGTTAACTGAAATTTTGCCACCGGGAGAAGCTTTAAAAGGAGAAAGTTTAGAGCGTTTTAAAGCGGAAATTTCTTCTTGGCAAGCGGAACTTGATCAATAATTTCTGGCTAATTTGAATTATCCTAAAAATTAGTTTTTAAGTTGTTTGGTCTGAATAAATAATAATTAAAAAATTTATGAAAAAAACAAATGCGATTATTACCGCGCTTGGTATTATTGCCTTGGCCACCGTTTTAAGTCTTGCTTTTTATTTCACTAACCAAAGAAATAATGAAGATCGTTTTTCTGTTACCGGTTCGGGAACAGTCTATGCGAAGGCAGATATTGCCAATTTAACTATTGGGATAAAAACTGAGGTGAAAAAAACAGCGGCGGAAGCGACCAGTGAAAACAATGAAAAAATGAAAGCAATTATTGCGACTATTAAAGAATTGGGAGTAGAAGAAAAAGATATTAAAACTACTAATTACAGTTTACGTCCCAGTTATAAATGGACAGAAGAACGGGGACAAGAATTGGTTGGTTATGAAGTTTCACAAGAGGTAACTTTAAAGATTCGTGATTTAGAAAAGATCGGTGAAATAATTGGCAAGACCACCGCGAAGGGAGCTAATCAAGTTGGCAATATTAATTTTACAATCGATGATGAATTTGAATTAAAAAATCAAGCACGTGCTTTGGCAATTGAAAAAGCTAAACAAAAAGCTCAACTTATAGCGAGTCAATCCGGGATAAAGTTAGGCAAGATTAAAGGGGTAAACGAGACAAATTATCAGCCCGGACCGATTGTTTATAGTAATGCAAAAATGGATTTTGCGGTTGAAGAAGCGGGGAATGTAGTGAGCCCCAGTATAGAAACAGGCACTAATGAAATAAGGGCGGAAGTCACCTTAATTTACGAAGTGAAATAAAACCCTTGTTTTATTGGCATCTTTTTTAAAGTGTGCTATAATAACCTTGTAAATATTGATAAATAATAAAAGGAACTTATTTTAAATCTGGAACTCAGTTTTAAAATAAGCCCCATGCAAAAATTATGTCAAAAATGACAAAATCACAAATGATTGCTGCCTTAGCCGAAGGCACTGAAATGAGTAAGAAAGAGGTATCTAATTTTATGGATAACCTTTCTTCTTTAGTTTATAAGGAAGTAAAAAAGAATGGAGAATGTATTATTCCCGGTTTTGGTAAATTGGTAAAAGTAAAAAGAAAAGCAAGAGAAGGCAGAAATCCTGCTACCGGTGAAGCGATTAAAATTCCGGCAAAAACTGTTGTTAAGTTTCGCTTAGCAAAAGCAGTTAAAGATGCTGTTCTTTAGTTGTTAGATTTAAAGTAACAAGAGAGGGGAAATTAGAATCTCACATACAAAAACCACCCTAACGGAATCTAGGGTGGTTTTTATTTTAATTTAATTTTTTTAGTTCTTTATTCTTTCCATTCTTTAATGTATTGACCCAGACCAAATTGATTAAATTTATTTTTTAATTTGGTGTTAGTGTGCAGGTATTTTATCAGAGAGAGCAATTCAATTTGATAACGATTTTTAACAATCTTAAAGACCGGTCCGGTGTCAAGATCTTTAAGGGCGCGTCTTATCGTCTTGTCGTTTACCCCTCCTAAAGACGCGGCTTCCGATACTGACAGCCAAATAAGACGTTTGTTAACTTTCAACTTGTTGTTTGTCGTTTTTGCCATTTTTCTAGTTTAAGTCCACAATATTCTGGACTTAAGTACTTTAAGGCTTAATCATTTTTCAAAATTAGCGGTTTGTTTAAAATGGAAAGAGTTAGCCTCTAAGTTTCAATTTTTTTGACTTAAGTCCATAATAATTTAGACTTAAGTCTTTAAATTTTAAATTATACCTTTAAAAAAGTCAAGGTGGGTAATTTGCTACTATAATGTAATGGAGAAATTAAATTAAGAAACAATTTTCCTGTTTTTTCGTATTATAAATAACCGGCAGATTGATAAATTTTCCTTAACTTAAAGGTTGCTTTTTCTCATTTCCCGTGTTAGACTGAGGGTAGTTTAAAAATATATTTTTTTCAGTTAGCGGGTGTTTTTTCCCGTTATTTTTTGTTAACAGAAATGAGCTCTAATGTGCTTAAAAAATTTAAAGATAAACAAACTCTTGATCGTCTCAAGAAAAAAGATCAAGTAGCTTTTACTTTAGCTTATGATGAAAATGTGGCCGATATTTATCGCTTTGTTTATTTTAAAATTGGCAATGATGAAGAGGCGAAAGATATTACTTCCGAGGTTTTTTTAAAGACCTGGAATCATATTCAAACCAATAGTTTAGAGGACGCTAAAACCCTGCGGGCCTTGTTTTATAAGGTGGCGCGCAATACCATAATTGATCACTACCGAGAGCATGGTAAAGGCAAAATAGTATCTTTAGAAGAACAGGCGGCTCACTTTGATATTGCTTTAGAAGAAGAAAAAGGAGTGGAAGAAAGACTTGATATTAAGCAGGATATAGAATTAATTAAAGCCAAGTTGCCCTTGTTAAAGGAGGAGTACCGGGAGGCAATTATTATGCGTTTTATCAATGAGCTTGACCTGGCGGAAATTGCCGATATTACCGGGAAGTCTCGGGGTAATATTCGAATTTTAATTCATCGGGCCCTAAAGGCGTTAAAGTCCCTGCTTGATGAAGACAGAGAAAGCCAAGAGAAAGAGGTGTAACAAATTGTCCGTTGTAGCGTATATATAGGTGTATGAACCAAAAAGATTTAATTACCAAATTGAATAACGCTAAACATTTAAGCCCTGATAAGGAGTGGTTAACTTCTAATCGGGCGCTTTTTTTAACCCAAATTGCCAATTCCGGAGCTAATAAATTATCAGTCTGGCAGATTTTTTGTATTAATTTTAGAAGTTTAGCAAAGGCTTCATCTCAACCCGTTTTTGCTTCTGTAATTTTTCTTTTTGTTCTTTTAGCTTCCAGTGTTTTTAGTCACCAAATATTTAGTGAGGCTAAACCTAATGACACGCTGTATATTGCGCGGGTAATTTCTGAAAAAGCAAAATTAAATACGGTGTTTGATAATACAGAAAGAGATAAGATGGCGGTGAAGTTTGCCACTCGTCACGCTGAAGATATCAGTGAACTTTTAGCCAACCCTGAATTTAACACCGAAGAGAATAAGGAGGAGGTGGATAAATTAAGTGATGACTTCAATAAGGAAATTGAAACCGTGAAAAATAAAATTGCCAAGTTGCAAAGTAATGAGGAAGAGAAAAAAGTTGATGTTGGCAGTGATAATTATGGAAATAATAATAAGGAAGAAAAGGGGGAAAGTGAAGCTACCACTAGCAGCAGCTTGGAGGAAGAAATTATAACCATTGCCAGTGATAACTTAATAACGGAAAAAGGGATTCAATTGGAAATTAAAGCTGAGGCGGAAGAAAGTAGTCTTGTTACTTTAGAACCTACAGTGGCGTTAGAAAATACCAGTACCGGTGCAGTTAAGGTTGAGGAAGAAATAGATAATCAGGGAAGCACCACTGAAGAGATTGCCGGCGCCTTGTTGGAAGAAGCGGAAAATGATAAAAAGATAGATGAAAAATTAATTGAAGAAATAAAGATGTTGTTTCAAGCTAAGCAGTATAATGAAGCAATAGAGAAGTTATATCAAATTAACAATCTAATAGAATAAGCACACTTTTAAATGCGTGCTTGTTAGTTTATCTCTCCTTTCTAGATCTTGTCCTGATAGGAAGAACTTTCATCTTCTGCCTGGGTGATCGGGAGTGAGATAAATTAACAAGTCCGTGTTTAAGCAGATTCATTTTATGAATCTAAATGCGGATTGACAGGCCTTTAAAGGTCGAATCTCATTTAGTTGAGATGGTTTGTCCCTTATAAATAAATATTACTCTTTTTCTTTCAAGTTTATGGCCGACACCTTCCCCTATAATATAAGTAGGGAAGAGAGGTAATAGATCGGTTAAGCTTTTCTCCAGTTCAAGTAGCAACACGCGCTTGGCTGGCAGAACTTTGACTTGTTTGAAGAAATCGGCCGGCCTTCGTCTTAAGCTAAAACTAGCTGGTGAAGCGGGATTCCGACCGATTTATCGCCACATAACTCGACTTATTATAGAAAGAAAGTCAAAGCCGTGACGCTTGAAAAAGAGAGTAACAATAATTATTTGGACATGTTTAAACTAATTTTGTTTTAGACATTTCCAATATAATAAATGAAATTACTTATGAAAAAATTACGCAAATTCCTAGTCGCTAGCGTAATGACATTATCAGTTATCGCTATGAGCGGTTTGACTGTGGCTCCGGCCCAGGCAGCTGCTTCAGCCGGTGATTTGATAAAAATGGATGGTTTATCATCCGTTTATTACCTAGGCGAGGACGGTAAGAGATATGTCTTCCCTAATGAATCTACCTATTTTTCATGGTACAGTGATTTCAGTGGCGTGGTAACCATTCCCGCT
>JARRBY010000010.1 GCA_029982795.1 Patescibacteria group bacterium | reverse complement strand
TTCCTCTAAGAACCCTCGATCTTTTACTATATCTTTTTTTGCCTTAAGAGACGCTGTTTTTTTTGATTCATCGCTATCAAACTTACTTAAATGTTTAAATAAAGATTTAATTTCTTTTTCCTCATTTTTACTTAAATCAACACTCTTCGCTTTTACCATCTTCCAAGCTTCACGTTGACTATAATTATCAAATTTTCCTTTTTTTATTGCCTGCTCATAATGTTTCACGGCAGACATAATCGCCTTTTTATTAGTCGCTAAATTTTGTAACCCGCCAAATTTAGTAGCAAATGATAATTTTTTGGCAAAACTGCCGCTTCCCACACTGGCCCGAAAATTAGCCCCACCAGAAGGCAAATCTTTTATTTTCATAATTAATCTTTTAAACTGTTAAGCAATTCCTTGATTTTATCAAGGTCATAATGTGTTAAACCTAACTCTAATCTTTTTTGATAAAGATTATAGGTATCTCGCTTGATGCTATAATCGGTGATTTTAATACCACGCTGCTTTTTTTTCTTATATTTATCAAGTAAATCTAAAATTAAAGCTTGCTCTTTCTGACCCAAATGACGATATTTAGGATTTTTATGTAAAAGCCGATCAAGACGTTGATCAAGATTACGTTCCGTTTGTCTACTTAAATTTTTAGCAACATCACTTATTTCCATAAGGCTATAAATAATACATATTATTAACAATTTAATTATAACACAAAAAAAACAGCCTTTAAAGCCGTTTTTTTGAAGCGCCTTATTTAATAATTTCTATAATCCGTCATACTCACGCATAGTCAGCTGTGATTCTATTTGTTTAACCGTCTCAATAACCACCGAAACAACGATTAACAAACTAGTGCCACCAATAGCAAAGGATTGAATCCCGGAAGCTGCTTGCATGATAAGGGGCAAAACCGCAATAATACCTAAAAATAAAGCACCGACAAAAATAATCCTGTGGGTTGTTTTAGCAATATAATCACTGGTATTTTTCCCCGGTCTGATTCCCGGAATAAAACCACCCTGTTTTTGTAAATTTTCTGCAATTTGATCAGGATGAAAAACAACCTCGGTATAAAAATAAGTAAAGGCAAAAACCATAATGAAGTAAACAATACCGTAAAACAACTGATTGTTAAACATCATAATTGTCCATTCGGCCGCCTGTGCTATCCACGCTGTTTTGGCGTGAATTAAAAATTGGGCAATCATGGACGGAAATAACACAACTGAAATCGCAAAAATAATCGGAATCACGCCCGCCATATTTACCCGCAAAGGTAAATGAGTACTCGTCCCACCAAAAGCGCGACTCCCTCTAATTTGACGCGCGTATTGAATTGGAATATTTCGTTGTCCTTCATTGATAATAACAACCCCGACAATCGTAATTAAAGCGATAACAACAAAACCAATTAAAGTAAATAATTGTGTTTGATCAAAGGTAAGAATAATTTGTTGGACGGTTTGTGGCAGAGCGGAGATAATTCCGGCAAAAATTAAAAGAGAGATACCATTACCAACCTTTTGTTCAGAAATTAATTCTCCTATCCACATTAATAAAACCGTACCGGCGGTAATAGTAATTAACATTACCCCCATATTAAACATGCTTGTATCAGCTAATAATCCGACTGCACTACGACGCAACAAAGTAATCATACCGTAGGCCTGAAGAAAACCTAAGGGGACGGTAAGGAGTCGTGTCCACATGTTAATCTTCTGGCGACCCGATTCTTCTTTTTGCATTTCTTCAATTTTAGGCACAATCATGCCCAAAAGCTGAAAAATAATAGAAGCGGTAATATAAGGCGCCACTCCCATCATAATAATGGAAAAAGTTTCCATGCCACCACCGGAAAACATATTAAGTAAGCCTAACACTTGATTTGAGGCAAACAAACTCTTTAAAGCGGCTTCATTAACACCGGGAATCGGAATGTGGGCAAGAAAGCGAAAAATTACCAACATTCCCAAAACGTAAAGAATTTTATTTCTTAAATCTTTTGCCTTCCAAATTTGAACTAATTTATCAAACATAGAAATATTAATTATTTACTTTGTTTACTTTGTTCTAAAACTCCGGCGCTCATTTTTACACCCGAAAATTTTACTTTCACCTTTAATTTTTCCGTCTTTCCTAAAATTTTTACTGGCAAATTAGCTGCAGCGATTAAACCTTTGGCAAATAATGACTCCGGAGTAACATTTTCACCATCTTGATAATTTTTATTAATATCTTTTAAACTTAAAATCTGATTCTTCGGTTTAGCTGATTTAAAGCCACGGACCTTAGGAGTTTGTAATAATTGTTGTTTCATTCCCAAACGCTTCAAATTAGAAACACCGGAGCGTGAACCCTGCCCCTTTAAACCACGGGTACTATAAGTACCATGTCCTGAAGCGTTACCGCGACCAACTCTTTTTCTTTTTTGACTGGTACCCTTAGCTTTTTTGATGTTATTTAAAGTTAACATATAAAATTAAATTAAAACAAACTAATTATTTTTTCTTTTCTTCTTTTTTTTCTGACTCTGATTTTTCGGCAACGGCCTTTTCCTTTACTACTTCCACCTTTCTTAACTTAGAAAGTGCATCAATCGTACAACGAGCATTATTTACCTTATTATTAGTACCTAAAGTTTTACTGGTAATATTCTTAATACCCGCTAAATCAACAATGGCTCGAATCACCCCACCGGAAATAACCCCTCGTCCTTGTTGCGCCGGTTTTAACATGATCTTAGCTGCGCCTAATTTATTATAAATCTCATGAGGAATAGTGTCTTTAACAATCGGCACTTTAATCAAAGTTTTCTTCGCTTTATTAACTGCCTTATTAATCGCAATGGTAACATCAGCTCCCTTTCCTAAACCAACACCAACCGAGCCTTTTTTATCACCAATAGCCACACAAGCACGAAAATTCATTCTTTTGCCACCCGCCATAACCCGAGTTACTCTCGCTACTTCTAAAATTCTTTGCTCAAATTCATCACGAGGCTCATTATTGCGACGAGGACCATTTTTGCGACCCCGAAAAGATTTCTTTTTATCGCCGCCATAAAGATCTTTAGCAACCGTTTTTGCTGCCCCCTTATCCGAATTTTCCTCTTGGTTATTATTTATTTTTACTTTTTTATCTTCAGACATATTTTCATTAATTTATTTTTTCCTTGTTTCAATTTAAAATTTTAAACCACCCTCACGCGCCCCGTCTGCAACCGCTTTAACCCGACCGTGATATTTATAGGAACCCCGATCAAAAACCACAGCTTCAATTTTCTGTTTTTTAGCTTTTTCCGCAATTAATTTACCAAGTTTAAAACTAAGTTCAATTTTTTTACCCTTTTCTTTAATTTCCCGTGAAGCGGCACTCACTAAAGTTTTTCCCTCGTTATCATCAATTAATTGTAGATACATACCACGATTAGATCGAAAAACACTTAACCGGGGACGTTTAGCTGTTCCGGAAATTTTTACTCGCACCCGACCATGTCGTCTTGCCGCTTGTTCATTTTGAAATTTATTTTTATCCATATTATTTAATATTTATTCACCTTCTGCTATTTTATTTGCCCTTAGTTGCTGCTTTTCCGGCCTTACGTCTTATCACCTCATCTGAATATTTAATCCCCTTTCCTTTATAGGGCTCTGGTTTTCTAATTTTTCGAATCGAAGCCGCCACTTCTCCTACCACCTGTTTATCAACCCCAAAAATAGTAATCACATTACCTTCTACCGAAGCAGTGATACCGACGGGAAGAATAAATTCTATAGGGTGAGAAAAACCAAGATTCATATTCAATTTATTACCAGCAACAGCGGCCCGATAACCAACTCCATTAATTTCTAATTTCTTAGAAAAACCTTCACTTACACCAATTACTGCATTACGAGTCAAACTCCAAAGTAACCCCCAGATTGCGCTTATCTTCTTTTCTTCTTTTTTAAAAGGCGTAACCTGAATTTCGTTATTATCTATTTTAATCTCAATTAAAGGATTAATAGCAACCCTCATCTCGCCCTTAGGGCCTTTAACAACTAAAAAGTTGTCAGCCAAATTGGCACTGACTCCGGTCGGTAATTTTATTGGTAATTTTCCTAAACGTGACATATAGCGTTAATTTTATATATTAAAAAATTTCCCCGATGACTTCGCCGCCAATTTTCTGTTTCTTAGCTTCAGCGCCGGTCATTAAACCACGAGAAGTAGAAATAATAGCAGTGCCAAAGTTATTTAAAACGGTTGGGATTTCTGATTTAGAAACATAAATCCGCAAACCGGGACGACTCACTCTTTGGATCGAGCTAATTTGACTTTTACCATTCTTCTTGTATTTCAAATACAATCTTAATTCATCAAAATTATTATGTTTGCCCGCCAAGCCTCCGGGAATAACTTCAACGCGTTTAATCCAACCCTCATTAGCCAATATTTTAGCCACTTCATACTTAAGCTTACTCATTGGCAATGATAAAACTGGCTTACCGACAGCGGAAGCGTTCCTGATTCTTGTAAACATGTCTGCGATGGGATCCATCATATTTTTAAATTAAACTTAAATTTCTAAATTACCAGATTACCAGCTGGATTTTCTAATCCCCGGCAAATCGCCATTATCAGCTAATTCGCGAAAACAGATACGACACAATTTAAAATCGCGAATAAAGCCGTGATTGCGACCACAACGCCAGCAACGATTGATTTTACGTGTTGAAAACTTTGGTTTTCTTTTTGCTTTGACAATTAATGCAGTTCTAGCCATATTTATATTTATTATTTGTTTTCTAGTTTATTATCCAACTTAAAGGGAAAGCCAAAAAGTTTAAATAATTCTAATCCCTCGGCACGATTCTTGGCCGTAGTACTAAAACTAACTTCCACTCCAAAAGGGTTATCCAAATCTTCCACCTTAATCTCAGGGAAAGCTGACTGATCGGTAAAACCAATCGTCATATTTCCTGTTCTATCAACAATTTTATCAGAAATACCTCTAAAATCACGAACTCGAGGAAAGGTAATATTTACTAATTTTTCAACAAAATCATACATTCTATCACCACGCAAAGTTACTTTTGCCCCAACTGTCATCCCCTCTCTAATTTTAAAAGCTGAGACTGATTTTTTAGCAAGTGTAAACACTGCCTTTTGACCAGTTATTTTTTCCAAACCCTTAGAAATAGCTGCTAAAAATTCTTTATCTTTAGCGTGACGACCACAACCAACATTGATAACAACCTTATTTAAACGAGGAGCAAGCATGCTGTTTTTATAAGCAAACTTTTCCTTTAAAGCGGGCACTATTTCTTTTTGATATTTTTCTTTAAGTCTCATATAGATAATTTTTCTTTACTCAATTATTTCCTGACATTTTTTGCAGGCTCTAAATTTTTTATCCTTCTTCCCTTCCACCTTTACTATCTTATTAGCAACTCTTGTGGTTTTTCCACATTTAGGACAAATTAAAGCAACATTGGAAACATTAATAAAAGCGGGGAATTCAATTCTTTGTCCCTTTTCTCCCTGTTTTTGGGGGCGTAAATGCTTAATTAATAAATTCAAGCCTTCAATACTTACCTTTCCTTCCTTTGGCATTACTTGCAAAACCTTACCGGTTTTTCCCTTGTCCTTACCAATTAATATTTTTACTTTGTCATTCTTTTTGATATACATATTTTTACTCTTGATGGCTTGTTTATAAAACTTCCGGCGCTAAAGAGGCAATTTTAACAAAACCAGCTCTACGCACTTCACGGGCTACCGGTCCAAAAATACGAGTTCCCTTAGGTTCTTTTTTCTGAGCATCATTTATTACCACACAGGCATTATCATCAAAACGAAGATAAGAACCATCTTGGCGTCTGATTTCTTTATGCGTTCTCACAATCACCGCTTTGATAACGTCACCTTTTTTAATGGCCGCGTGAGGAGAAGCGCTTTTTACCGCCGCAACAATAACATTACCAACCTGAGCATAACGCCTTCCCGTTCCTCCTAAAACGCGAATACATTGCACCTCTTTGGCGCCAGAATTATCAGCTACTTTTAAATATGTTTGCACTTGTATCATATATTTGGTCTCTTTTTATAACCCTAAAAATTAATCAATCACCCGCCATCTTTTAGTCCGACTTAAAGGACGACATTCAATAAAATTGACTTTATCACCAACCTCATGCTTATTTTTTTCATCATGAACTTGATAACGATGACTAACGGTATATCTTTTTTTATATTTCGGATGAGTTTTTACCGAATCAACTCTAACAATAATAGTTTTATCCCCCTTATTGCTTACCACCAAACCACTTAATCGGCGGCTAATAACTGGCGGCTTTGTTTGTTTATCTAGCTTAGCGGTCATATTATTTCTTGTTTAATATTGTAAGTAAACGCGCAATTAAATTTTTTGTTGCTCTGATTTCGCGAATATTTTTTAGTTGCTTGTTTGAATCTTTAAAACGTAAGTCTCGTAATTTTTCTCGACTTGCAGCTAACATCTCTTGCAACTCACTTTTATCTTTATTTAATAATTCTTGCTTTTTCATATTATATTCGTTATTTATTCCTTACTGATAAATTTACATTTAATCGGTAATTTATAAGCCGCCAATTCCATTGCTTTTTTTGCTGTTTCTTTATCAATTCCTTCCATTTCAAATAAAACCATTCCCGGTTTTACAATGGCAACATAATGATCAACCGCCCCCTTACCTTTACCCATCGGCAGTTCTCCCCCATGATTGGTAACCGGTTTATCAGGAAAGATACGAATCCAAATTTTTCCTCCTTTTTTAACATATTTAGTCATTACCCGACGAGCTGATTCAATTTGACGGGCAGTAACCCAAGAAGAAGTTAAACTCTTTAAACCATAACTACCAAAACTAATATTTAAATAACGAGTCGCTTTACCGCCACGGCGTCTTTTATGATCTTTTCTCCATTTAGTTTTCTTTGGCATTAACATATTTTTGTATACTCAACTCTAAAATTTTGAAATTAATTTAACTTTCGATAACCTCACCGGCTGCCTTTTCTTTCTCAAATACTTCTCCCTTATAAACCCAAACCTTAATACCAATTGCTCCATAAGTAGTATGAGCTACCCCACGAGCATAATCAATATCAGCTCTTAAAGTTTGTAGTGGTACTTTTCCCCAAACCAACTTTTCACTACGAGCAATTTCGGCACCGTTTAAACGACCGGCAACTACTGTTTTCGCGCCCAAAGCACCAGCTCTTTCAATCTTTGAAATGGTCGTTTTCATTACCTTACGAAAAGGCACACGTTTTTCAATATCTAAAATCATACTTTGCACTAAAATTTGGGCGCTGAGATTGGGACGACTAGCTTCTTTGATGTTAAGGTTAATTTCTTGCATGCGAAAATTCTTCAAATATTTATCATGAATTCTCTTTTTTAAATCTTCAACCCCATTACCACCACGACCAATAATAATACCCGGTTTAGCGGTATAAATTGAAATATCAATCCGATTAAGACCACGAGCGATTTCAACCTTATCCACCCCCGCTTCTTTAAACTCTTTAATTAATTGTTTGCGAATAAGGACATCTTGACGGACATTTCGAATATAATTATCACCTTTCTCGAACCAAATAGAAGGCCAAGTTTTAGTGATTCCCATGCGCATTATTTTTGGATTAACTTTTTTACCCATATAATAATTTAATAATTAACTTAAAGATTAACCTGCCTTTCTTCTAAACATTTTTGTTTTATCCGGGGCAGCCACTTTTTTTGTATTTTCCTTTTCCGGATTAATTTTCTTATTCACTTTTGCCGTTTTAGCGGTTTTTGTAGTCTTTTCCGCTTCCTTAGTTAAATCTTCCAGTTTAACCGGTTTTTCCAAGACAACCTCCTTCTTCTTGCCTTTACCGGAAGCAACAATTTCTTCTAAAGTAACACTGATGTGAGTGGCTCTTTTTCTGATTGTTGTTGCTCGACCATGAGCTTTTGGCATCCAACGCTTTAAAGTTGCCCCTTCATCAGCTCTAATTTCCTTAATCCGCAAATTATTTTTATCAAGATTAAAATTATTTTCCGCATTAGCCACCGCTGAAGAAATTAATTTAGCAACCGGCTCGGCCGCTTTTTTATTGATAAATTTTAATTGATTTAAAGCATCAACCGTTGAAAGTCCACGCACAAGATCAAGTACTAAACGTATTTTCTGAGGGGACATTCGTAAATGTTTTAAACTGGCTTTTACTTCCATATATAAATAATTAATTATTTCTTAGCTTGTGTTTTTGCCATTTTACCACCATGACCAACAAACTTACGCGTATGAGAGAATTCTCCCAAACGATGACCAACCATATTTTCCACAATATAAACGGGGATATGTTGCTTGCCATTATGAACACCGATGGTAAAGCCAACCATTTCGGGAGTAATCGTACAAGCTCTATCCCAAACTTTAATCACTTCCTTGCTGTTGGGTCCAAGATTTTTGATTTTATTTAACAATCTTTGGTTAATATAAGGTCCCTTTTTTAGACTTCTAGACATAAATTAAAAATTAATAACTTGTTTATTTACGACGTTTTGCCCGACGTTTAACAATTAAACGATCACTGGAACTTTTTCTCCTTGTTTTTACCCCTAAAGCTGGCTTGCCCCAAGGAGTTTTCGGATGCTTCATACCAATTGATTGCTTCCCTTCACCACCACCATGAGGATGATCAACTGGATTCATCGCCGTCCCTCTAACGGTTGGTCTAAAACCTAAATAACGTTTACGACCAGCTTTACCTAAAGAGATGTGTCTTTTATCAGGATTACTAACTTGACCAACCGTACAAAGACAATCCTTTTTAATTAATCTGATTTCACCCGACGGCATCTTTACCTGCGCATATTTTTTTTCAACACCCATTACATAAACAACGTTACCGGCCCCCCGAGCAATTTTAGCTCCTTCGCCGGGTTGTAATTCAACACAGGAAACCGGCATCCCGGCAGGAATAAATTCTAACGGCAAAGCATTACCATTTTTTATTTCCACTAACTTCTTAGAACTAACTAATTTATCACCAACCTTTACCGCCACCGGAGCAATTATATAACGTTTTTCTCCATCAGCATAATTTAATAAAGCTAAACGAGCCCCTCTGTTAGGATCATATTCAATCGCAACTACGGTTGCCTCAATATCAAATTTATCTCGTTTAAAATCAATTAAACGAATAAAACGCTTAGTGCCACCGCCACGATGACGAACGGTAATTTTCCCACTAGCGTTACGACCGCCCCGTTTTTTCTTTATTTTCACTAATTTTTTTTCCGGACTTGATTTAGTAATATCTTTAAAATCATCAAAAGTTGCCTGTCTTCTTCCCGGAGTATTAGCTTTTACTTTTTTAATTCCCATATTTGTAAATTCTCTCTTAATTTATCCCTTAATTAAACACCTTCATAAATTGCAATCGTTTCTCCTTTTTTTAGGGTCACAATCGCCTTTTTCCAATCTTTACGCTTCCCTTTAATGCGACCCCGAGCAACTTGTTTACCCTTCATATTTACAACATTAACTGCAAGTGGCTTAACCCCATAGATTGCTTGAATTGATTTAGCGACCGAAATTTTATTAGCATCAGCTTGAACAACAAATACATATTTACTCTCCGCTGCTAAATTGGTTGCCTTTTCAGTCACCAACGGACGTACCAATACTTTAGTCGCTTCCTGAAATTTAACACTTTCTACCTTCTTGCCCTTTTTGCCTTCAACTTTAGAATCAGAATTAGTATACAAATCTTTCATACTTTCACTTTCTGACTTCTTTTCCTCTTTTTTTACTTCCGGGGCGGTAGTTTTTTTAGTAGTTCCTTTTTTTTCTTCCGTCTTATTATTTTTAGATCCAAATAATGCCATATTTTTATTGATTATAGCGCTTAGTTAAAGCGGCCACCGCTTTTTCGGTCATCAAAAGATAACGATAATTTAAAATATCAATTAAATTAATATTATCAATGTTTATCACTTTTATATTTTCCAAATTACGAGCTGAATATTTTAACTTTTCATCCTTAGTTTCATTAATGACCAACAAACTACGTCTCTCTGTTTTTAAAACCTTGCTCTCCAGGGCGCTAAAAATTTCATTTACCTTCTTAGTTTTATAATCATCTAACTTTAAACTATCAACTACTAACAAGGAATTATTATTTAAACGATCAGATAAGGCCATAAAGATTGCCTTTTGTTTCATCTTTTGGTTTATTTTTTGTTTAAAATTACGATCTTTTCTAGGACCAAAAGTTACTCCACCACCAATCCAAATCGGACTACGACTAGAACCCACTCGCGCTCTGCCGGTTCCCTTCTGTTTCCAAGGCTTTTTGCCGCCACCGGAAACTTCACTTCTATCTTTAGTGTGTGCCAAAACTTGACGAGCATTATTATTTTGGGTCACTACCGCCTGATGAATCAGCTCAGTTTTAACAGGAACAGCAAAAATCGCTTCGGCTAAACTCAAATCTTTTACTTCTTCGGCGGCTTGATTGTATATTTTTATCTTTAATGACATACGTTAATGAAACTAATATATAAAATCTATTCCTGCTTAGCGTCGACAACCGGTGCTGTTGCCTGAGCTTGAGCTTCTTCTTTTTTTTCTTCATTTTTTATTTCGGTTTCAACTTTTTTTTCCTTAATTTCCTCCTTTACCTCTTCTTTTATCTCCTCTTTTTCTGCTGTTTTTACCGGAGCCTGATTAACTTTTAGCTCACCTTGACCCTTAATAGTGATTAAACTATTAATTGCTCCCGGTAGAGCCCCAGCAACATATATAATATTATTTTCAACATCAACTGAAACAATTTCTAAATTTTTAACCATCACTCGGTTAGTTCCCATTCGTCCCCCCATTTTTGTACCCTTAAAGACACGAGCTGGACCCTTAGGACCAATAGAGCCTGACATTCTTTCCTGATCTTTATTACCATGAGTTTTACGAAAACCATGAAAACCATGACGCTTCACAACCCCCTGAAAACCTTTTCCCTTTGATACTCCGGTTACATCAATTTTATCACCAGCAACAAAAGTTTCAACTGAAATAACATCCCCCGCCTGATAACTACCGGCTTCTTCGGTTCTAAATTCTCTAACGTGAGCAGGAGTTAAACCAAGCGCCTTAAAATGACCTCTTTGGGGCTTGTTAATATTTTTTTCCTTTCGTTTGCCATAAGCTAACTGCAAAGCTTCATAACCATCCTTAGTTTTATTTTTCACCTGAACAACAGTACAAGGGCCAGCCTGAACCGGGGTAACAGCGACCACTTTATCATTACTATTCCAGATCTGAGTCATGGCCATTTTTTTTCCGATTATAAATTTCATATATTTTATTGCGGTACTTTTTAAACAAAAAAACTGGTCTATAAACCAGCTTGATACTAAAAAAATGCTCAAAAAAATCTTTTTTTAAATTAAGATTTTATTGTTAAATTTTTTTTGCTAGCTGATTTACCTCCAAATTTTGTTTATCTTAGCCAAGATACTTTCTATAGACTAGAGTTATCAAGACTGAAAATTAACAAATTATTTTAATATTTTAATACTACTACATTTTTATTTCCACGTCAACCCCAGCCGGAAGGTTTAAATTGGTTAAATCCTCAATAGTTTGAGCACTGGGATCAATAATATCAATCATCCTTTTATGAACACGCATTTCGTATTGATCGCGGGCATCTTTGTGAACAAAGGTGGAACGATTAACAGTGTATTTCTTTTTTTCAATTGGCAATGGTACAGGACCAAAAAATTTAGCGTCCGATCTTTCAATGGTATCAATAATGGTTTTTGTTGATTGATCGATAATTTTATGATCAAAAGATTTGATCTTAATTCTAATTCTCTGCTTAAATTCTTGTTCTTGGCTTTTGTTCTCAGACATAAATTATTAAATCATTAAAGCATTTTATAAATTTAAATAAGTGCTACGAGTCCGCCCTTTTATAAGAGCGGACCTAAGCAATTACTTAATAATTTTAGTTACCACACCCGCTCCCACAGTACGGCCACCTTCACGAATAGCAAATCTCTGTTTTTCTTCCAAAGCAATCGGAGCAATTAATTTGATATTCAAATTAACGGTATCACCAGGCATTACCATTTCTGTTCCGGCCGGCAAAGTAATATCACCGGTAACATCAGTGGTTCTAATGTAGAACTGTGGCTTATAGCCATTAAAGAATGGTTTATGACGGCCTCCTTCTTCTTTAGATAAAACATAAACTTCAGCACTAAATTCAGTGTGAGGAGTAATCGTACCTGGTTGACAAAGAACCTGGCCTCTTTCTACCTCATCTTTCTTAGTACCGCGAAGTAATAAACCGGCATTATCACCAGCCTCACCGCGATCAAGCGACTTGTTAAACATTTCTATTCCTGTAATAGTGGTTTTCTTTGTATCCATTAAACCAACAATTTCAACTTCATCTCCAATCTTAACAACCCCTCTATCAATACGACCGGTTACAACTGTTCCTCGACCTTCAATTGAAAAAATATCTTCAATCGGCATTAAAAATGGATGATCAATATCTCTTACCGGGTCAGGAATATATTCATCAAGCTTCTTCATTAATTCTAAAATTGGTTCAGCGTCAGCACCATTTGGATTCTCTAAAGCTTTTAAAGCACTTCCTCTGATAATCGGAATTTCATCAGCGGGAAATTCATATTTCTTTAATAAATCACGAACTTCTTCTTCCACTAAATCAATTAATTCCTTATCCTCAACCATATCGCATTTATTTAAGAAAACAATAATATAAGGAACACCAACTTGACGAGCTAATAGGATATGCTCTCTTGTTTGCGGCATCGGTCCATCAGTTGCAGAAACTACTAAAATAGCTCCGTCCATCTGAGCGGCACCAGTGATCATATTTTTTACATAATCAGCGTGACCGGGACAATCAACGTGTGCATAGTGTCTCTTTTCTGTCTCGTATTCAACGTGAGCGGTTGCAATTGTAATTCCTCTCTCCTTTTCTTCCGGAGCAGAATCAATCTCACTAACGCTCTTATGGGAAGCTTTCATGCCTTTAGCATTGAAAACGGCCAACATTGCGGCGGTTAAGGTTGTCTTCCCATGGTCAACGTGGCCGATAGTTCCAACGTTAACATGGGGCTTTGTGCGTTCAAATTTGTCTGCCATGTTTTTTGATGTACGGCCCCCGTTAAATTACGAGGTTTCTTTCCTTTTTTCAGGAAACCAGCCGAACTAAATTAAATTTATAATTATTAATTTTTTAAATTTTTTATAACAGAAACTTACTCGATATTTTTTGCCTTATTCATAACGGCGGGAGGAATTTGCCAGCTTTTTTTGAGCTTATCTTCTTCTGATAAGTCAGCAGCTTTAGTTTGATTCTTCCACATCGAGATTTCCTGATTAATTCTATCAGTTAAATCTTCCTCTGTCAAATCTTTTTCTTCCTCATTTTCCTCACTTTTTTCTTCATTTTTAATTATCACCTTCTCTCTTTTATCAATTGTCTGGATTGGTCCTTTTTTTTCTGTTTCTAAAGAAGAAAGATAAGTATCAATATCCTGAACCACATAAGAGGTATCAGGATTAGCGCCGTCATAAATTATGACTCTGTCTCCAGTTTTCTTAGCTAACTCTAAGATTTTTTTTAGTTGCGGAGAAAACATATATTTAACTATTAATTTTTATTTTCCCTTCTCTTTTAGGGTCTCAAGTATACTCTTGGGAACTTCCGCATAATTAGCAAATTCCATTACATAGTTAGCCCGACCCTGACTCATAGAACGAAGATTGGTAGAATAACCAAACATTTCCGCTAACGGTACTTTCGCTCTAATTAATTTTACATTGGAACGATCAGCCATTTCTTCAATCTGTCCTCGTTTACTATTCAAATCTCCCATAATATTACCCATGTATTCTTCCGGTGTTGTTACCTCAACTTTCATAATTGGTTCTAATAAGATAAGCCCCGCTTTTTGACAAGCTTCCTTAAAGGCAAAGATGGCTGCCATTTTAAACGCAATTTCAGAAGAATCAACTTCATGATAAGAGCCATAAAATAACGAAACTTTTACATCCACTATAGGATAGCCCGCTAATACTCCCCCTTGCACCGCTTCTTTAACACCCTTTTCAATTGCAGGAATATATTCACGGGGAATAATACCACCCTTAATTTCATCAACAAACTCAAAACCGCTCCCGGCCGCTAACGGTTCAACGCGTAAAGAACAATGTCCATACTGACCACGACCACCAGATTGTTTAATATATTTATGCTCTGCTTCCGCTTGACCTTTAATAGTTTCTCGATAGGAAACTTGAGGATTACCAACATTAGCTTCCACTCCAAATTCACGTTTCATACGATCAACAATAATTTCCAAGTGAAGCTCACCCATCCCGGAGATAAGAACCTGATTAGTCTCCTCATCAGTTTCCACTCTAAAAGTAGGGTCTTCTTCTGCCAAACGATTTAAAGCAACTCCCATTTTTTCTTGATCAGCCTTAGTCTTTGGCTCAACCGCAATTTTTATAACCGGTTCCGGAAAAGTGATTGATTCCAGTAAAACTGGATTATCTTCCGCACATAAAGTATTGCCCGTTGTTGTATTTTTCAAACCGATAATTGCGGCAATATCACCGGCGTAAATTTCCTTAATTTCCTCACGGTGATTAGCGTGCATACGCACCAAACGACCAATTCTTTCTTTATTACCGGTTGAAGAGTTTAAAATATATGAGCCCGCCGTTAACACTCCTTGATAAACGCGAACAAAACATAATTTACCAACAAAAGGATCGGTGGCAATTTTAAAAGCGAGACCAACAAAAGGTTTTGAGTCATCAGCCTTAATTTCTACCAGCTTGGTTTCATCTTTAACCTCAGTTGCTTCTATTTGGGGAACATCAAGCGGTGAAGGAAGATAATCAACAACCGCATCAAGTGTTAATTGGATCCCGATATTTTGCAAAGCGGTACCACATAAAACTGGATAAAGCTCATTATTAATTACCCCTTTTCTAATTGCTCCTTTTAATTCTTCCGGGCTAATTTCTTCCCCCCCTAAATATTTCTCCATTACTTTTTCATCACATTCAACTGCCCTTTCCACCAATTCAGCATGATATTTTTCCACCTTTTCTTTCATATCAGCCGGTATTTCAATTTCTTCAATATTAGCACCAAAACTACCGGAAAATTGATAGGCTTTCTTAGTTAAAAGATCAATTACCCCTTTTAAATCACTCTCCGCCCCGATTGGTAATTGAATAGCCACTGCTTTTTGGTTCAATCTGGTTCTAATAGAATCAAGGCTCATATAAAAATCGGCTCCCATCTTGTCCATTTTATTAACAAAACAAAGACGAGGAACATGATATTTATCAGCCTGACGCCAGACAGTTTCTGATTGAGGTTCAACCCCGGCCTGTCCGTCAAAAACAGCAATGGCCCCATCTAAAACACGCAGTGAACGCTCTACTTCAACCGTGAAATCAACGTGCCCTGGAGTGTCAATAATATTTATTTTTTTATTTTTCCAAAAACAAGTCGTGGCCGCTGAAGTAATGGTAATTCCTCTTTCTTTTTCTTGCTCCATCCAATCCATTTCAGCAGCACCTTCATGTACCTCACCTAATTTATGCTTTCTCCCGGTATAAAAAAGAACGCGTTCGGTAAACGTAGTTTTACCCGCATCAATGTGCGCCATAATTCCAATATTTCTAATATTGTCTAAAGAATAATCTCGGGGCATATATAATATTTATATCTTAATAATTAATTATCTAGAAAAATGAGCAAAAGCCTTGTTAGCTTCAGCCATGCGGTGAACTGCTTCTCGCTTTTTAAAAGCATTTCCTTCACCATTTGCGGCATCAATAATTTCAGCCGCCAATTTTTCTGCCATAGAATGACCACGTCTGTCATGAGCAGCCGAAATAATCCAATTACATCCTAGAAAATAACGTCTTTCCCCTCTTACCTGAAAAGGGACTTGGTAATTTGCACCGCCAACGCGCTTGCCTCTTACCTCCACCAAAGGAGATACTTTTTTCATCGCCTTGTTAAAAACATGGCGAGGATCTTGTTTTGATTTTTCCTTAATAATTTCAAAAGCATCATAAACGATATTCTCGGCTACATTCTTTTTACCATCTTCCATGACATAATTGATAAACTTAGCGATGCTTATATCACTGTATTTACTATCACCTTCAATGTTTCTTTTTGGAGCTGGTTTACCTCTCATATTAATATTGGTTTAACGTAAATTATCAGCTATCCTAATTTACGCTTTTTTATTATCTAAAAATTGTTAATAATTATTTAGCGTCAGCCTTAGGCTTTTTAGCGCCATAGGAACTACGACTTTTTCGTCTTGCTTCCACTCCCGATGCATCATAAACCCCCCGTACCACTTTATACCGTACCCCCGGAAGATCCTTTGTCTTTCCTCCCTTTACTAAAACAATGGAGTGCTCTTGTAGATTGTGCCCCATACCAGGAATATAGGCCGTTACCTCCATCCCGTTTGATAAACGAACACGCGCAATTTTACGTAACGCTGAGTTTGGTTTTTTAGGAGTAGTGGTAGTTACCTTTAAACATACCCCTTGTTTAAACGGGGCTCCCTTAGTGGTTTCTTTTCTCTTTCGATGAAGCGAATCAAGCCCAACATGAAGAGCTAATGACTTCTTCCCTGTGGTAACTTTTTTTCGACCCTTTCTGACTAATTGATTAATGGTTGGCATAATTTTTACCTTAATCCGCCCCTGATTAACAAATTAATGGAAACGAATTTTATCTTTTAAACTTTTTCTTATTTTTTAGTGTATTAAAATAATCCTGAAATTTCAGGACTTATTATTTTTTTATACCTAAACAATTTAACAAAATATAAAATATAAGTCAAGATAATCAGCAATAATTAACAAATAATTTAACAGCTAATTAACATTAATCAACTTCTTTTTAATCAGCTTTAGTTAAGTAATCAGGTCTATCCAATACTAATTTATCTTAACGAAAAACTTGTTATTATTTAAAATGCTTATTAATAATAAGGTTATTAATCTTATAGCTTTTAACAAATAAAAAAAGGAAGTCTAATATTTTAGACTTCCTCAATAATTTTTACTTCCATTATCTTACAAAATAATGCGGTTTTTTTTCATCCTTGTTTTTTTTCACGAAGATGAAGTCCCCTTCAGACACATTAAAATAAACAACTTCCGAAAGAGGAAATGTTAAAGTATCTTGCCCTCTGGTAATAACTTGGCATTTTGGTACACCCATATCAATATTTTTTTGAATAATTTTTGAATATCCAACAACACCTTTTATTGGTCTATTATTCAAAAAATAACCAAAATGATTTTTTCCGACAAGATAAATATCTCCAACTTTAACATTTAAATATTCTTCTTCCATTGAGACAATCATTTTTAATGTGTCTTTATTGGAATTAATCAAAGTTACAAAACCATAATCACGATTAGGGTTGATCTTTTCTTTTTTAACTACCTGAAATTCACCAATAAGGTTACCAGAATCGTGTCCGCAGGATAATAAAAATATCACACCAACCAAAGCAACAAGAAATAAAACTTTTGTTTTCATTTTTTTATATTTTTGAAGTTTATAATTATTGGATTAATTACTAAATCTACCTATATTCGCAAACTAATAAAAGCTAGACTTGGCAATTAATCCAATAAAAACTTATTTTTAAAAGAACTATTCTAGTAAACATATTATAACATATTAGTTAATACTTGTCAATAGTACTTGGAGACAGGCTACTTAGGGTACTTAAAATAAGAGATAAAATAAAAAAAACATCAATTTTAAAGGCTCCCTTTTTATCTTGACTTTTTATTAATTTTACGCCAATATTAATTCAAGTCGTGCTTAAAAAGGTGGCACGTAAAAGCGTTAGCTTTAATGTTAATAATAACATTTAATTACCTTAATTTGTTCTTTAAAATTTTACAAAATGAGAAAAAAAAATTATCTTCCCTTGCTGGGCTTTATTACGCCCTTGATTTTAAATCTGCTCCCTTTACAACTTGGAGCCTTTATTGCCACCCTGATTGCCTTGCTTATCTTGGGTCTACAAATTGACAAGTATCAAAGTGGCAACAATAATTTTATCAGCCACCTCTTTACCGGCGCCTCCTTTGCCCTGTTAATTAAAGCCGGATTTCCTGATCTTGCCGAACCGGAATTAATCATTTACATCCTTTTATTCCTCAGCCTGCTTATTAATTTTTGGCACAAGAAAGATAAAAAGGAATTGCCATTTAAAATCATCCTCTTGCTGGCGCTATCACTACCGCTATTAAGCAGCTATCTTCATTTTGGCAGCTTATTAATTTGGCTACCAATTATTGCCATGATTCTGGCAATCATAGCAAAAAAAGCTGCTCATTACCGTGACCTTAATTGGCTTTGGAATGAAAATCCAATTTTTGCCATTTTGCTCACCGGCGGAATTATCAGCACTCTTGTTTATACCGGAGTATTTTCTCCTCTTTCGCTCATCTTTAGCGCCGTTATTATTCTAGCGATAATCAGTTATATCTATTATTCCTATGCTAGAAAAAAAGAACAAAGTAGTACTCAAACAGCGCAAATAGAAGCAGAAAAACAAGAAAAAGAAAAGAAAATAATGGAAACAAAAAAGAAAAAGGAAAGGGATAAAAAGGAGTTTCTGAATAATATTTTAGCTGCTAATTTAGAACCCTATCGTCAAGATTTAATCATCTCCAACCTCAAAAAACAAGTCATCTGGGGACCAACTTTAAATGAGGCAATTAACTTTTCTAAAGAAATTGTCAGTAGCTCTTATATAGATAACGAGTTGGAAAAAACAATTTCTTTTATAGATTCTCTCCTTGATAAAATCGAACAAGAAAAAAAGGCGTCCACAATTTATACCGGTGAAAATGAACTAAAGCACAAATTGCTTAACGTCAAAAATTTATTAAAAAAATAAGGAAAAACAAAAAAAGCCTGAATAAACAAATTCAGGCTTTTTCTATAAATATCACTAGATAAAGTGTCTAGACTTAAAGACACATTATTTTGTACATAAACCGCACTGCCGAAAGCAAAAATTGAGAATTATTATATTTTTT
Source organism: Patescibacteria group bacterium (assembly GCA_029982795.1). Classification (GTDB taxonomy): domain Bacteria; phylum Patescibacteriota; class Patescibacteriia; order Patescibacteriales; family UBA12465; genus UBA12465. The sequence goes on along the minus strand of JARRBY010000010.1, from coordinate 6,831 downwards.
TCTTAATCTATAAAGCTGTAATTAAATGAAATAAAAAATTAACCGGACCAATAATTATTCCACTAAAAAGCATGATAATAAAAATAACTATAATTGTGCCATAGGAACTAAAACTAAAATATTTTGCTTTTTGAAAAGGAGAAAGAAAAGCGGCCAAAATCTTAGAACCATCAAGAGGAGGAATGGGTAAAAGATTGAAAACCATTAAAAGTAAATTAATATAAATTATCAGTGAAATTAAATTCGCAAAACTTAAACTTAAAAAAGGAATAAAACGTAAAATAAGACCAAATAAAATTGCTACCACTAAATTTGATAGCGGACCGGCTAAAGCCACCTTAGCTTCTCCCCATTTTTTATCAGATAAATTATAAGGATTATAGGGGACCGGTTTAGCCCAACCAATTACAAACCCCAATCCGGAAAGTAACATAATAAGCGGTAAGAAAAAAGAGCCAAACCATTCCAAATGAGCTAAAGGATTAATGGTCAAGCGCCCTGCTTTCTGCGCCGTATCGTCACCCAACTGAAAGGCGACGAAACCATGCATATATTCATGAATGATAGCCGAAAAAATAAGAACGACTACTTGAAATAAATAAATCATATAAAAAATTATAACACAGCTTGATTAATTTTAAAAATGTTGTTAGAATTAAACCATTAAAAATAAGAAAAAATACCTATGGCCAAGAAATGCGATCTCTGCGGACGCGGGGCAACTAAGGGCGCCAGTCGCTCTCACTCTAAGATTAAAACTCTTAAAAGGCAAGATATCAACCTGCAAACTAAGGTTATAGACGGAGCTAAATTTAAAATCTGCACCGCTTGCATGAGAACAATGGATAAACCGAAACGAGTGAAAAATAAAAAAGTTGTTACCACCAACGTAGAAAAATAAAACACAAACAACCCGACTGTTAAAAAGTCGGGTTTTTGTTTGCTCCAACCGCCACTTTACGTCTTAATAAAATAACTATTAACACTAAAACCGTATAATAAATAAATTCATCCCGCCGACTTAAAGGGGAAATTGCAATCACTCCTCCCGCATTAAAATTAAACAAATTAATAATTTTAAAAAATAAAGCTAAACAAAAGTAAGCCGGCAAAAAAAGATAGAAACTAAGCGTGGGCAAAATTAAAGACAATAAAAAAGCAAAAAAAAGCGAACCTAATATTAAAGGTAGAAGCCAAGCCAAACTCGGATTAACTAAAAAAGATAAATAGGAAAAAGACTGAAAATTATTAATTATAAGTGGCCAACTTATTACCTGACAAGCTAGAGTTAAGAAAAAAGCAGAAAAAAAATAAGAAAATAAACGAGCCAACCAGCAAGAACTGCTCCTTATTTTTTTAAAAAATAAGCGGTGCAGCGGATAAATAAAACGGATGCCAACTATCGCCAAAAAAGATAACTGCAAACCAATATCAAGATAAAGAGCTACCGGACGATAAGCAAGAACAAGATTAAAGGTTAACATTAATACTCGATTATAAGTCGCTAATCGTTTATGATATAGCGCCAATAAAAATAAAGAAGAAGTGAGAGTCGCTCTGAAAAGAGCAGGACTATAACCAACAAAACTAAGATAAGTAAATAAAAAAATAATAGTTAAAACCAGACTTAACGCTCGCCTTAGTCCCAAAAAATAAAAAAAGGCCAAGACAATGCCCCCTAAAATTGAGACGTGTAAACCGGAAATAACCACCAGGTGACTAATCCCTAATGCTTTAAATAAAGCTTGATCTTCCGCAAATAAATCTTTTTTAAATCCCCACATTAAAGCATTGGCCAAACTCGCTTCCGGCTCGGGCAAATTTTGATTAAAGAGTTTACGTACTTCTTTTTTTGCTTGATTTAAATAAACTAAAATTTGCTCTCTTTGTTTTAACTCTTCAGCTATACTTTCCAGTCGCGGGTAATAAGAAACAAAGTATATCCCGGTAGCCGCCAAATATAGCGGATAATTAAAATCAGAAAAGCTACTGGGATGTTCTATCTCTCCTTTTAAACTTAAAAAATCACCATAATTATATTCCGGGTATAATTTTGTATAAACTAAAACCGGCGCCGGCAAACAAAGAGTAAAGCGTTGCCAGTTTTCACTACGTTCAACTTGAGAACAAACATGTCCCTTATAACTTCCCCTTTTTAAATCTTTCTCCGCCGCCAAGGTCTCAACTCTTTTTTGTAAACTCTGATAATCATAAAAACCTCTTAAAAGTAAAAAGAGACAAATAAAAATATTTAAAAGCCAAAACCAATTTTCTTTTTTTAACATAAATACCACGACAATCTTGCCGTGGTATTATAAATAAAGATACTTGAATTTTTTATATATTATTCCTTAAAATATCGTAAATAAGCCGCAATAAAAGGCATAATATCGCCATCTAACACCGCTTCCACATTACTTTCTTCAAAATTAGTACGATGATCTTTAACTAATTTATTGCCATAAAGAAAATAAGAACGAATTTGTCTTCCCCACTCCGCCTGTTTAATGCCCCCCTTTAAATCCGCCCGCTCTTCCGCTCGCTCCAATTCTTTCTGTTTTAACAACTTAGCCTTCAAAATTTTAAAAGCATTTTCTTTATTTTGATGTTGCGATCTTTCACTTTGACAACTTACCACCAAGCCGGACGGAATATGAGTCAGACGCACCGCTGAATCAGTGGTATTTACACTCTGTCCTCCCGGTCCACTGGAACGAAAAACATCAATTCGTAAATCTTCCTCTCTTAACTCAATTTTTACCTCATCTTCTCTTTCCGGAATCACTTCAACTAAAGCAAAGGAAGTTTGACGTAAATTATCGGCATTAAACGGTGAATTACGTAACAAACGGTGCACACCATTTTCACTTTTTAAATATCCATAGGCAAAAGCCCCCGTAATTTCTATCGTTACACTTTTAATTCCAGCTTCATTGCCATAATTCTTATCAAGCAATTGCCAAGTAAAACCTTCTCGTTCACAAAAACGAATATACATCCGCTCTAACATCTGAACAAAATCTTGAGCATCAACCCCACCAACACCGGCGTGAATCGCTAAAATTGCATTACTGTTATCATTCGGACCACTTAACAAAGAAGCTAACTCTAAAGAAGAAAAGGCCCGCTCTAACGCCTCATACTTAGAAACTAATTCTTCATTCCAATTCTTATCACTTGTCTCATCTTTTTCTTCTAAATCAAGTAAAGCTTGCAGTTCTAAAATTTCTTCTTCTAAATTTTGCCACGTCTTATTTGTCTGACTTATTTTTTCTAAACGACGACTAATTGTAACCGCTCGCTCTTGATTCTGCCAAAAATCAGAGGCTAACATTTCTGCCTTTAGTTTTTTTTCTTTATTTTCTAAGCTATCTATTTTAAGTGCTGCTTTTAAAACTAAAAACTTATCATAGAGAACTCTTAAATTTTCTTTTATATTATTCATAATTAAATTATAACAGAGAGACGTCACTTATCCTAGGGTGAAAAAAATTCATTTTTAAACTATTCCTTTAAAAAACAAAAATCATACCAATATTAGTATGATTTTTGAGATAGATTATAAAATTTAGCTTACCGTTTACTCCATTGAGGTGCCTTTCTCGCTTTCTTTAATCCCGGTTTCTTTCTTTCTACTTGACGCGGGTCTCTGGTTAAGAAATCATTAGCCTTTAAAGCTTCTTTGGCAGCTGGATCAATTTCTAAAATCGCCCGCGCAACGCCAAGCTTAACCGCATCAATTTGTCCTGATTTACCACCACCTTTAACCAAAACGGAGAAATTATAATCACGACCATGACCGGTTACTTTTAAAGGTTGAGTAATAATATTAAAACCTTCTCCCGGAAAATAATCAGTGGCTTTTTGTTCATTAACAATAATTTGCCCCTTACCAGTTTCATATAATCGCACCTGCGCTACCGCTCTTTTTCTTCTGCCAACAGTGCCTATATATTTACCGGAAAAATCGATTACTTCATTTTTGCCAATCTCCTTATTCTCTTTTTCTTCTTTTGGCTTAGTGCTTGTCTTTTTTTCTTGCTTCTTTGTCTCTGCCATATTATTTAATAATTAATCTTTTGAGCATATTAGGGCGCAATCTTGTAGGAGGAAGCATTTCCCTAACCGCCCGACGTAAGATCTCCCCGGGATCTTTTTCAAATATCTCATTCATTTTCTTAGTTTTTAAACCACCAATATAACCGGTGACATGATAATATTTTTTTTGCTCCAATTTATTGCCGGTAAATTTCAATTGCTTGATATTTTTTACCTCAACAATATCACCCAAATCTAAATGTGGTTGATATTCAGCCTTATTCTTACCACGCAAAATTAAAGCAATCTTAGTCGCCAAACGACCAACCGTTTGTCCGGTGGCATCTAATTGATGTAATTTTCTTTCTATTTTAATCATATATTTAGACTAATTCAATTTGAACCATTTCCGCTCCGTCACCTTTTCTGACGCCGGTTTTAACAATTCGGGTATAACCACCTGGTCTTTCTTGATAGCGTTTTGCTAAAACATCCATGGTCTTTTTTACCGAATTTTTTTGTAATAAAACCTTGATTAAACCACGTCGAGCACTTAAATCACCTGCTTTTGCGGAAGTAATCATCCTCTCAACCAAAGGTCTTACCGCCTTTGCTTTCGCCTTAGTGGTTTTTACTTTTTCGTACAAAATAATACTGGAAGCTAAATTTCTCAGCATCAATTCGCGCGGACCCTTTTCTCGGTCTAATATTTTATTTTTATTTCTGTGACGCATAATTCTTACACTTAACTTTTCCGCTCAGGCGGAATTGCTGTTTAATTAATCCTTTATTTTTTTGCTTTTTTTATTTTTCGTTTTTTTCTCTTCAATTACCTCTTCTTTTTCTACCACTTCTTCCGCCACCTCTTTTTCCTCTTCTTTTTTTTCTTCCTCTTCAACTAAAGCCCCGGGTAATAAAGCGCTAAATTGATCAACTAAAATTTTAACCGCTTCACCAAATGCTGCTTCCGGTGTTATCGTCCCATCCGTTTTTACCTCTAAAATTAATTTATCCCAGTTAGTCATTTTACCAACCCGAGCGTTTTCAACATTAATACTGACTAAAGTCACCGGTGAAAAAACAGAATCAATTTCCAAAAAGCCAACTTCTTTATTTTCTCGTTTACTCCCTTCAGTCATTTTATAGCCACGTCCATTTTTAACAATAATATCAACTTCTAAAGAACCCGCCTCATCTGTAATATGAGCTAAAACCAATTCTGGATTTTTTATTTCTACCTCACTATTTTTAGTGATATCAGCCGCCGTAACAGTTTTCTTGCCACTTACCTTCAATTCTAATCTGACCTCTTCTTCGGTAAAAAGCTTGAGACGTAACTGTTTAAAGTTTAAAACCATTTCTAAAACATCCTCTTTAATATAAGGTAAAGCCATAAATTCATGACTTGCTCCTTTGATTTTTACACTCGTTACAGCAGCGCCGGGAAGAGATGACAAAAGCACTCGTCGTAAAGAATTACCTAGAGTCATGCCGTAGCCGGGAAATAAAGGTTCAATGGTAATAACCCCTTCGTTGGGACTGCCAACTGTTTCAAACTTAATTTTTTTTGGGTTAGCAATTTTTTGCATATTATTTTTTATTTTGAATAATACTCAATAATCATTTGCACGTTAAAGCCTTGAGGTAAATCCTCATCTTTAGGTTCATGTAAAACCTTAGCTACCATAGTGCTGGTATCAAAGTGTAACCAACTAGGACGTTCCGCCTGTACTAATCCCTCTCCCAAGTTACGGAAATAAGGACTTTTTTTGCTCTTTTCTCTTACAGCGATTACTTGACCTTCCTTAACAGAAAAAGAAGGAATATCCGTTTTTACATCATTAACGGTAAAATGTCCATGATTTACCAATTGTCTCGCTTGAGAACGAGAATTAGCAAAACCTAAACGGAAAATAACGTTATCCAAACGAAATTCAAGCGCTCGTAAAAAGTTCTTTCCCGCATCACCCTTCTTGCTTGAAGCTTTTTCATAAGTTAAACGAAATTGTTTTTCAGACACACCATAGTATCTTTTTGCCTTCTGTTTTTCTGCCAACTGGTTACCATAATCACTTAAACGTCTTCGTGGTTTATTACCGTGTGCACCGGGAATGGTATTTCTTTTAACCAACGCACATTTTGGACCAAGACAACGCTCGCCTTTAAGAAAAAGTTTTTCCCCGACGCGTCGGCATTGCTTACATTTATTATCGATATTTGTTCCCATATTAATAAATTACTTCTTAATTAAACTCGACGTGGCTTTTTCGGACGACAACCATTATGAGGAACTGGTGTAGTATCCTTAATAGCCGTTACTTCCAAGCCATTGGCATTTAAAGCTCGAATCGCTGATTCTCGACCAGTGCCAACACCGGCGACAAAAACACTAACCTCTTGCAAACCGTATTCTTCCTTCGCTTTTTGCACAGCAATTTTGGTAATAATCTGTGCCGCATAAGGAGTTGCTTTTTTTGCCCCCTTAAAACCGGCTAAACCAGCTGAAGCCCAAGCGATAACATCACCTTTTGTATCAGTTAAAGTTATCATTGTGTTATTGTAAGTCGCTTGAATGTAGGCACGTCCAACCTTAACAACCCGCGCAGTTTTTCTTTTTTTCTTTTTTACCAATTTCTTTTTTGCTCGAGCTACCTTATTTTTCTCCAATTTTTGTTTGATTTCCTCAGGCAGATCATCATCGGACGAATCAAGTGAAAAAGATAAGGACTCATCCTTTTCTTCACTTTCTTCTATTTTAGCTGATTTTTCTTGAGACATTGTTTTTACCTCCGG
>JARRBY010000009.1 GCA_029982795.1 Patescibacteria group bacterium | reverse complement strand
GACTGCTAATTAAACCAAGTTTATAAAAACTGGTTTTTTTGTTTTTTATTAGTACTTGTATTACAATAAAAGATAATAAATACTATTAATCTTTAAACTTTAATACTAAAAAAATATGAAAAAAAAAGTAAAAATTGGTCTTGCTTTAGGATCAGGTGCTTTTCGGGGGTTTGCTCATATTGGTGTATTGCAAGTATTAGAAGAAAATAATATTCCCATTTCTTTTTTAAGTGGATCATCGGTCGGAGCACTGGTGGCAGCTTATTATTCACTTTATCAAGATACATCCGGTTTGGAAGAAACTTTTTTAAAATCAAAGAAGAATCTTTATTTGATTGCCGATTTAGGTTGGCGCAATGGTTTAGTTAGTGGTTTAAAGTATGAAAAATTTATTGAATATCTTTTAGGAAAGAAAACATTTAAAGATGCTAAAATTCCTTTGAGTATTTTAGCTACTGATTTGGTAAGTGGTAAGCCACATATTTTTCAAACAGGAAAATTGACAACAGCGGTACGGGCAAGTGCTTCAGTGCCTTTAATTTTTGAATCAACTAAAGAGGGAAATAAAAATTTTGTTGATGGCGCTTTAAGTCGTCCGGTGCCGGCAAAAGAATTACTTGAGATGGGCGCCGAGAAGGTAATTTCTGTAAATTTATATCATAAAAACGAGTTTAATAATAAAAAATTTAATCTTACTAAAACCGCTTCTAGAAGTATAAGTATTATACTTTATAATTTTTCTCAATCTTCTTTAGAAGGATCTGACGTTGTTATAAATCCGGATACTTCAGAGCAGATAAGAAAAGGTTCTTTAGCTAATTATTTTAATCAAGAAGTGACTAATCAAATGATACAAATTGGGCGTAAGGCAACCCTTGCTAAGTTGAAAGAGATAAAAGCTTGGTTATGAAATATCGTCTTTATACAACCTCACATAAGGCTTGGGACGGAATGTATGATGCAATATTAAAAGCAGAAAAATCTGTTTATTTAGAAATGTACATTTTATTAAGTAATACCAAAAAAACGCATGATTTTTTTTCTTTATTAATAGAAAAGGCGAAACAGGGTTTAGAAGTGGTAATTATTGCTGATTCTTTAGGGAGCACAGCTTTGTCAAATAGTTTAATAAAAGAATCTCGTGAAGCTGGTATTGAATTTATTTTTTTTAGCCATTTTTTAAAAAGAACCCACCGAAAAATGTTAATTGTTGATAATAAGATAGCTTTTTTAGGTGGGGTTAATATTAAAGAAGGGTCCAGGGATTGGCTTGATTTACAAATTAAGTTTCAAGGAAAGCCGGTAAACTTAGCGTTACGTTCTTTTGCTAATGCTTATTTAAAGGTCAATGGCAAAAAAGATTCGATATTAAAGTTTAGCCATATAACCTTACCAAAAAAAATTAAAAATTGGATTTTTGACAATTTTCCAACTAACAATAAATTATATAATTTAAATAAACGTTATATTTTAAAGATTAATCAGGCTAAATCTTTGGTGCAAATTGTCACCCCTTATTTATTACCTCCGCGTCGTCTTTTTTTAGCACTTGATAATGCTTGTCGTCGAGGGGTGAGAGTGGAAATTATAATACCAAAGAATACTGACATCAATTCCCTAAATAAAATTAACTATATTAATGCGCGACGTTTGTCTGATTTAGGGGTTCTATTTTATTTTGGTAGTCAGATGAATCATTCTAAGATATTAATGATAGATAAAACAGAGGTGCTAATTGGTTCACAAAATGCTGATATATTATCTTTTGGTTTAAATTATGAAGTGGGGATATTCTCACAACAGCAAAATTTGGTTAAAGATGTGTCTACCATTATTGAAAATTGGAAAATAGAAGCAACATCTTTTGTTGGTTGGAATAATAAAATGAAATTTTTTGAAAAAATAACCTTTTATTTTTTTCGTTCAATTTTTTCTATTTTTTAGTAATTTATTTTAAAAAAGGCTAATTGTATTTCTAGTCTTGTTTTTTTTATTATTTTTCATTATAATAGGGGCAATGTAAATTTTTAAATAATGGCTTATGTCTAATGATTTTATAAAAATAAGAGGGGCACGAACAAATAATTTAAAGAATATTAATTTAGATATACCACGTAATAAATTAGTGGTTATTACCGGGCTTTCCGGTTCCGGTAAATCATCTCTTGCTTTTGATACAATTTACGCTGAAGGACAAAGACGTTATGTTGAGTCATTATCTTCCTATGCACGTCAATTCGTTGGTTTAATGGATAAACCGGATGTGGATTTAATAGAGGGTTTATCACCGGCAATTTCAATTGATCAAAGAACAGTTGGGCATAATCCTCGCTCCACTGTTGGTACGATAACAGAGATTTATGATTATCTTCGTCTGCTTTTTGCTAAATGTGGTGTTCCTTATTGTTCTAGTTGTGGCTTAAAAATGAAGGCAACTACTGAAGTGAAAAAAATAGAGAGGGTAATAAAGGGAAAATTAGCAAAATCAACTAAAGTGGAAAGATTTTTTGTTTGTCCGCAATGTAATTGCAAAAAAATAATAAATGAACCACGAGAATTTTCTTTTAATTCCGGTCATGGTGCTTGTCCCGATTGTGGTGGGTTGGGTGATAAATTAGAAATTAATGAAAATTTAATATTTAATGAAAAACTTAGTATTTTAGAGGGGGCAATCAAACCTCTTTCGCACTCTAATTTAAATGGTGGCAATTTAGTTAAAGAATTGGAAAATTTAGCAATGCGGTTGGATTTTAATTTAAATACACCAATAAGGGACTTAAATCCGCAAATTAAGAGAAAGTTATTGCATGGTGATGAGGAGTTTGTTGGTTTGGTAAAATATTTAAATAATAAATACAAGGAGACTAAATCAAATTTTGTTAAGCTTGAAATAGAAAAAGCGATGCGCAATGTACTTTGTCCTTCTTGTTTAGGGGCCAGACTTAAGCCGGAATCTTTAGCAGTGAAAATTGGCGATTATAATATTTATGATCTAACCAGTTTAAGTATAGAAAAAGCGCATAATCTTTTTATGACTTGGCAGAATGATCCACGGTTTTTTATAAAATTAGAAGATGTGGCGCAACCAATTTTGAAGGAGATCGTTTATAATTTACAGTTAATGATTAATGTTGGGCTTGGTTATCTTTCTTTATCAAGATCAGCGCTTACTTTATCAGGAGGAGAAGCGCAAAGAATTAGATTATCGTCACAAGTAGGCTCTTCTTTGTCGGGAGTTTTATATGTTTTAGATGAGCCCTCAATTGGTTTACATCAGAGAGATAATGATAAATTAATAAAAATGCTACAAAAATTACGTGATAACGGTAACACGGTAATAGTTGTTGAACATGATAAAGCAACTATGTTGGCAGCTGATTATTTAATTGATGTTGGACCGGGGGCAGGTGAAAATGGAGGCAATATTTTATTTACCGGATCACCTCAAGAAATTTTTAATTCGGTTGAGTCTTTAACGGCTCAATATTTAATGGGGCAGAAAAAAATATTTTCAGCGACAAAAAAGAGATTAGGATCAGGAAAAAAAATTGAAATTATCGGCGCCAGTGAACATAATTTGAAAAAAATTAACGTTTCTTTGCCGTTAGGGAAATTAATTGCGGTAACAGGTGTTTCTGGTTCAGGCAAGTCGACTTTAATGAATGATATTTTAGCTAATTATTTAAGTCAAAAATTTTATCGCGCTAAAGTTGAGCCCGGAAAATTTGATAAAATTTTAGGAGTGGAAAATATAAATAAGGTTATTAATATTGATCAATCACCGATTGGGAAAACGCCACGTTCTAATCCGGCAACCTATACCGGCATATTTACTGTTATTCGTGATATTTTTGCACAATTACCGGAAGCAAGAATTAAAGGTTTAACTCCTGGTCATTTTTCGTTTAATGTCCCGGGTGGTCGTTGTGAAAATTGTTCCGGAGACGGGGCAATAAAAGTGGAGATGCAGTTTTTAAATGATGTGTTTGTTACTTGCGATGTTTGCGGGGGACGAAAATTTAAAGAAAAAATTCTAGAAATAAAATATAAGGATAAAAATATATATGAGATTTTAGAAATGACCATCTCAGAAGCAAAGATATTTTTTAAGGATATAAAACCAATTATTGCTAAACTTAAAACCTTAGAAGAAGTGGGATTAGGTTATATTAAATTAGGACAAAGCGCCACCACTTTTTCTGGTGGCGAAGCGCAAAGAATAAAATTGGCGACGGAATTATCACGTCGTTCATCTGGCAAAACTTTATATATTCTAGATGAGCCGACGACCGGCCTCCATTTTTATGATATTGATAGATTGCTTAAAGTATTGGGAATGTTGGTTGATCAAGGAAACACCGTAATTGTTATTGAGCATAATCTTGATGTTATTAAAGCGGTGGATTGGATAATAGATTTAGGTCCTGAAGGAGGAGAAGCGGGTGGTTATTTGGTTGCCGAAGGGACACCGGAGATGATTTCCAAAAATAAAAAAAGTATTACGGGAGAGTATTTAAAAAAGATTATTTAATTTAATTTTTAGTTGACGCAGTAATTAATTTTAGTTCTAAGTTTTTGGTATCAGTATTAAGTAGAGCAAAGGTAGCTTGATAAAATATACCAGCGACATTACCCGGATTTGCTAAAAATGTATCCAGCTCTTTTTTAAGCCACGGTTTATGAGTGTGGCCATAAAAAATGAAATCTAGTTTTATTTTAGCTTTTTCTTGAAGTTCTTTTAATTGAGTCGGTTTGTGGCAAAAACCGATATTAAGATTATCAATTTTTGTATAACCAAGTAGACCGTGGTAGCTGACATTTTTTATTCCCTTTAGCTCCTTTTCTTGATAAGTCTCAGCGTTTCCAGCTACTAAAAAAATTTCCCCTAAGAAATTAGTGGAAATGAATTTAAGTGTTTCCAGGGAACAAACATCACCGCAACAAATTATTTTTTCAACCCCCTCTTTTTTAATTAGGGAAAGGCAAATTTTTAGATTATTAAGATTATCGTGACTATCAGAAATAATAGCTATTTTCATAAATTATTTACCGGTTTTTAATTTTATTTCGTAAGTCATTTGTTCTAGTTTTCGTAGGTGACCACGAGCTTGATCGTATTTTGTGCGTAAATAACCGGTCATATCAAAATCAATAAGTTGCGCCATTATGGAATCAGCTTGAGTTTTAATTTTAGCGACTTGTTCAAATTTTCCACTAGCGGCTTGGTTGGTGGCATAGCGAACTAGCTCGCCTATCATATCACAAGTTCCTCCTAAATAAGCCTCATAATCTATATCTAAATTTTTAACGGAAGTAATTTCTTTATTACTGATTACTTGTAGAAATATTTTCCCTTCCATATATTCTTCCGTAGCTGCTTTATAAGGACCTTCTTTTCTTAGTCTTAAAGCCCCAAAATGATCTTCTAAATTTTTAAGGGTGGTTTCAATTTCTTTCAATTCTTTTTTTGCAATTGCAATTTCATCTCTTTGTAGTTTAAAAATAACTTTTTTAGCAAGGAATAAAATATTATTGGAGGCGCTAATTATTTGTCTTCTTTGGGATTCATTATCGGCATAATCTTGTTTAAGTTTTTGTAAAAGAGTGGCGTTTATCATATTAATTTTTTTAAGATACTCTAAATACTTCTTCTAGAGTTGTTTCTCCGGCTAAAGCTTTTAGAATGCCGTCTTGAAGCATGGTAACCATGCCATTATTAATTGCTTCGGTTTCAATTTCGTAGTCGGTTATTTTATCGCCTTGAATAATTTGACGAATATGAGGGGTCATTTCAATTGTTTCGTAAAGACCAAGTCGCCCCTTGTAGCCTAATTGGTTACATTTATCACAACCAACCCCTTTAAAGAAAATGAGTTTATCAGGAATTTTTATTTCCGGATTTTTTATTGTACTTAATATTTCTTGTATTTTTTCTTGTTCTGTTTCACTTAAAGTTATTTCTTGTTTGCAATAAGGGCAGATTCTTCTCACTAATCTTTGTCCAATAGAAAATTCAATGGAATTAGCCAGGGCTTGTCTATCAACTCCAAGTCCACTAAAACGAGAAATAGCACCAGCGGCATTATTGGCATGAATGGTTGAAAGAACTAGGTGCCCGGTGGTAGCCGCTTCAATAGCTATTTTAGCGGTTTCTTCATCTCTAATCTCTCCTATCATCATAATGTTGGGATTTTGACGTAGAAGGGCTCGCATGGCAGAGGCAAAAGTATACCCTTGATTTTCATCGATTTGAGTTTGCATAATTCCCGGAAGCTGGTATTCAATTGGATCTTCAATGGTAATAATTTTTATATCAGGTTTGTTAAGTCTGTTTAGCATGCTATAAAGAGTAGTTGTTTTGCCAGAACCAGTTGGACCGGTAGTAATAATGATGCCTTTATTTTTTTTCAGAGCTCTTTCTATTGCCTTCTTAGCAACAGAAGTGATACCCAGTTTTTCCATTTCTAATTTAGCGGCCGAAGATGAAAGAACCCGAATAACAATGGATTCACCATAACCACCGGCAATAATTGATAAACGACAATCAATTTTTCTATCCTCGGGGAGATAAACACTAAAACGACCATCAAAGGTCGCCCTTTTTACATTAGTTGGTGTTCCCGCTAAAATTTTAATTTCTGATAATAAGGGTAGATAACTAGTTTTTGGCAGAGAGGCAATATCGTGCATAATACCATCAATACGAAATCTAATTTTAACATCATGTTCTGTTGGTTCAATATGAATATCACCAGCATCACTTTTTATCGCTAAACCCATGGTTAATTTAATTAACTTAGAAACAGGAGCGTCTTTGATGCTCATTTGGGCCGTATTAATATCTTTGGCTATTTCGGTGGCTACTTCCATTTCTTCCGGACTAATTTTTATACCTCTTCCGATGGTTTGCGAAATTACAATATCATAGAGTTCGTTTACATAATCAAAATTACCAATAACACGATAGATTTCGTCTAAACTAGTTTGTCCGTCAAGAACTTTTAAAATGCCATCTTGGAGCATGGTAATCATGCCGTTTTCTATTGCTTGTTGGAGAATTTTGAAAGAGGGTGCGCGATCTACAGTTAGTTGTCTAATATTATCATTGACGGTAAAAATTTCAAAAATACCAATGCGGTCTTTATAACCAGTAAAATTACAATGTTCGCAACCTTTGGGATTAGCTTGATATATTTGAGTTAAGGTGGTGGGAGTATCAACCCCTGATTTAGGAGAGATAACTGCTAAAATTTTATGAATTAGTTCCTCCTCTTCATTGTTTAAAATTTGTTTTTGACGACAATAAGGACAAAGTTTTCGAACTAGTCTTTGACCGATTACGGCATTTACAGAAGGGGCGAGAAAATATGGCTTTACTCCCAAATCGATCATTCGCGGAATAACACCAGAAGCATCATTAGTGTGGAGAGTGGAGAGTACTAAGTGACCGGTTAAGGAAGCTTGAATAGCAATTTCCGCTGTTTCTAAATCTCTAATTTCTCCAATCATTACAATGTTAGGATCTTGCCTTAATACGGAACGTAAGCCTTCGGCAAAACTAAAATTATGTTTAGCATCAACTTGACTTTGATTAATACCGGGTAATTGATATTCAATCGGGTCTTCCAGGGTAATAATTTTAATTCCGGGCTTATTAATTTTATTTAAAATTGCATAAAGAGTGGTTGTCTTACCGCTACCGGTCGGACCGGTAGTTAGGATTAAGCCATTAGGCTTGGATATCTCTTTTTTAAGCAGAGGCAATACTTCTGGTCTGATGCCAAGACTATTAATATCAAGAGCGGTGGTTTTTGAATCAAGTAAACGCATTACAACGCTTTCACCGAAAGCAGTGGGGAGGAAAGAACAGCGAACATCAATTTTATTATCTTCAAGAAAGATAGAAAAGCGACCATCTTGTGGTTTGTTTTCTACATTTATTTTAACCTTGGCTAAGATTTTAAGACGTGATATTATTTTTTCCCATTTTTTTTTCTCAATAACGGCGGCTTCTTGTAAAACACCATCAATGCGTAGACGAATAACCACTCCTTTTGCTTCGGCTTCAATGTGGAGATCGCTAGCTTGGACTTTAATTGCACTAGCGAGCATTAAAGTAATAATATCACTAACATTTACTTCGTTTATTTTTTCATTTAGACTTTTGTAATTTTTTAAATCAGCTTGAAATTTTTTTAATTGACTTGGTTTTATTTCAATACCGGCATCATATTTAATTACTTTAGGAACGGCGCGATAGACATCAAAGGCATAATTAAAGCTATTTTCTGAGATTAGGTAGAGCTTGGTACTGGCATGATATTCTTTAGTTAGTCTTTTCATCTCTTGTTGGACCTCTCTGCTAGGATTAATACAAGCGACTCTTATATTTTTACCATCATAAAAAAAACAAACCATTTTTAATTCTTGAGCCTTTTCTTCTGCGATTAAACCCAAGGCCTCAGGGCTAATTGGAAAACCGATTAAATTAATATAATCAATGCCAAAGAGGGCGGCATTATGTTGGGCTCGTCGTTCTTCTTCTTTGATTTTTATTTCTTTTTGTTTTTTAGCAAAAATACCGGCGACGCTTTCTTCGTCGCCAGTATTTGGATTGAGTAAATTTTCAAGTGATTCCTGTTTTTTCATAAGGAATAGTCAAATCTTTATTTTTTTCTAAAAATTCTTTCTAGTTTCGCTTGACCATTGCCATTTTTTAATTCTAAAAATATATTAGTCCAGGCGGAAATTTGAAAAGTGGTTAAAAAGGAACCAACGGCGATCATAAGGAATAGGATGATTAAGGCGGAAGTAATTATTAACCAGGTTATGCCATAATCAACTGCAAAAATAAAGTAAGGGAAGATGATAACAGAAAGGGCAATTATTAATAAAAAGCCGGCGAGGAAATTAATTAAAAATAAAATAATTCCCATTTCTAAACTTACCAACCAGTTACGTTGAAACATGAGCCAAGATTTTTTAAGAGCGCTTCCTAAATTCTCATTATCAATGATTATATAAGCAATGGCGTATTTAATAATTAAAGAGCAGGCAATAGTTAGTGGGACAAAGATAATAAAGGCTAGGGTATAAATTAAGAACAGGGAGGTTGAATATTTAGATGCTAACAACAAAAAAGGAACACTAACAATAGCTAGAATGAGAATAATTGCCAATTTAATTAAGATGTTTAAACCGAGAACGGGCCAGAATTTCTTGTGACCGGTTGTTAATAATTGGCGAATATTTAATTTAATTGTTTTCTTTTTGCCCCTTATAATTTTTTGAGCAGCTTCCACTAATGCGCCTTGAGAGGAAACTGCCAGCCAGGTAAAGGCAATTAATAGAATTGAAACAATGATAATTACAGTAAGAGTATTTATGATAGTGAGAATGTCATAGGTAAACAGATTGGCAATTCCAAGAACAAAAAGAACAAAAGTTTCTAAAACATTAGTTATTGATCCAAGAAAATAGTAGGAGCTTTCCAGGGCTCCCATTTGAAAACTGTTGGTGAGGAGTTGATATTCAAAAGAGCCACTGGCGGCGATGATGGAGGCAAAAATACCAAACAGCCAAAGATATTTATATTTCCAGGCAATATTTAGAGCTTGTTTAATTATTAGGCGATAAGAAAACATAGATTTTATAAGCTCGCTTTTTTTAGCTAAGCTCGTTAATTAAATTTGATTGAAAAACTTACTAAAGTCTGTTAGTATTATAACATATTATTTACTTTTACCAAAGATTTTTTATCTTTGTCTTTATTTGTCTATGTTTTTTTGGGAGGAATTAAAAAATCAAATTACACTGAAGTTGGAAGAAAAGGAACTAAGTTTTACTTATCCGCCAGATTTAAGCTGGGGTGACTTAAGTTTAGCTTGTTTTGTACCGGCAAAAAAAAATGGCCTTGATCCATCAAAGCAAGCATCTTTATGGGCTAATACATTACAAGCAGATAGTTTAATCGGGTCTTATTTCTCTAAAATTGAAGCGGTTGGTCCTTATGTTAATTTTTCTCTAAAAATAGATATTTTAGCAAAAAAAGTATTAGCTGAAATAGGTGACGCTAAGGAAAAATATGGTTACCATAATTTAGCGGAAAAAGAAAGAATAATGCTTGAGTATTCAAATGGCAATACTCATAAGGAATACCATGTTGGTCATTTACGAAATATTTCTTTCGGTGATTCCATGAGTAACATTTTAGAGGCAAACGGTTATGAGGTGATAAGAGTCTCGTATATTAATGATTTTGGTATTCATACGGCGAAAACAATTTGGAATTGGAAGAATAATCCGGAATATGCTAATCGTAAAGAACCAAAAGGATTTTTGTTAGGTCAGTGTTATATGCAGGCAAACCAAAAGTTAAGTGAGAGACCAGAATATAAAATTGAGGTGGCTAAAATTATGCATGAAATTGAGAGTCGTATTGGTGAAAATTATGATTTATGGAAGGAAAGCAGAACTTGGAGTATTGAATATTTTGCTTCTATCTACAAAGAGCTGGGTATAAAATTTGCAAAAATTTTTTATGAAAGTGAGGTTATAGATGAGGGGCTTGAAATGGTTAATACACTTTTAAAAAAAGGAATTTTAAAAGAAAGTGAGGGGGCAATAATAGCTGATTTAGAAGCCGATGGTTTGGGTGTTTTGCCTATAGTTAGATCGGATAAAACAGCCTTATATCCCGTAGCTGATCTTGCCTTAGCGGTTAATAAGTTTAGTTTATATGATTTAAAAGCTTCTTATTATGTTGTCGATATAAGACAAAGTCTTTATTTTAAACAATTATTTAGAGTGCTGGAACTTTTAGGTTATAAACAAACTTTAGTTCATTTACCTTATGATTTTGTTACTTTGCCTGAAGGAATGATGTCATCACGAAGTGGTAATGTAATTACCTATCGTGACCTGAAGGATAAAATTAAAAATGAATTGGAAAAGGAAACTCGAATTAGACATGAGAATTGGAAAGCTAAAAAAATAGCGCAGGTAGCCAAAGATTTAACAATTGCGATTATTAAATTTGAGATGTTAAAGGTGAGCGCGGATAAGGAAATAGTATTTAATATTGAAGAAGCCTTACGTTTTGATGGTTATACGGCTTGTTATTTAGAATATAGTCATGCTCGTTTGTGTAGTATTATAAAAAAAGAAAATGCTTTTTATTTCACCGGCAAGACTGATTTTAGTCTTTTAACCGAACAAAAAGAAAAAGAATTGGTAATAAAATTAGCTAAGTATCCAGAAGTATTAGCTTTAGCGGGAGAAAAGAAAAATCCCAGTGAAATCGCCCGTTATATTTTTGAGTTAGCACAGATTTCTAATGATTATTATCATGCCGTTAATATTTTAAAAGCGGAAAAGAAAATAAAAAAAGCTCGTCTGGCTTTAATAAAAGGGGTGGTTACTACTTTAAGAAGTGGTTTTAAAATTTTAGGACTACCAATTTTAAAAGAGATGTAATTATAAATATATGAAAAACAAAAAAAATATTGAGGATACATCCGGGTTTGATAATATTGTTTCACTAACAAAAAGACGAGGTTTTATTTTTGCTTCTTCTGAAATATATGATGGTTTAGCGGCTGTTTATGATCTTGGCCCTTATGGCGTTGAATTAGCAAATAATATTAAGAAAGAGTGGTGGCGAGTGATGACCCAGTTGCGTGATGATATTGTTGGCCTCGATGCGGCTATTTTTATGAGTCCTAAAGTTTGGGAAGCCTCCGGTCATGTAAAGGGTTTTTCTGATCCTTTAACAGAGTGTCGAAAATGTCATAGTCGTTTGCGTTTAGATACTTTATTAGAAGAAGCCGGTGTTTTTGCTGATGAAAAAATGTCAGAAGAAGAAATTAATGAAATATTTTCAAAAAATAAGGAGAAAGTGGTTTGTCCTATTTGTGGCGCTACTGATTTTACACCAGCGAAAAATTTTAATTTATTAGTGCAATCTAATTTAGGAAATTTTACCGGTGATTGGCAAAAGGAACCGGTCTATTTACGAGGAGAAACTTGTCAGGGGATTTATGTTAATTTTAAAAACGTAGTTGACACTACGCGAGTAAAAATTCCTTTTGGTATCGCCCAAATTGGTAAGGCTTTTCGTAATGAAATTACAGCTCGTCAATTTATTTTTCGCACACGAGAATTTGAACAAATGGAAATGCAGTATTTTGTTAAACCAGGTGATGATAAAAAGTATTTTGATTTTTGGCGGGAGGCTAGATTTCAGTTTTATTTAGATCTTGGTATTAAATCAGAAAATTTACGTTGGCATGAACATGAAAATTTAGTTTTTTATGCTCAAGCGGCTTTTGATATTGAATATAATTATCCTTTTGGTTTTAAAGAACTTGAAGGAATTCATGCGCGTGGTGATTACGATCTTTCTGTACATGCTCAGGCGAGTAAACATGATCTTTCCTTCTTTGATTCGCAAACACAAGAACGATTTCTACCGCATGTAGTTGAAACTTCGGCGGGAGTAGGGCGAACAATGTTAGCGGTTATTTGTGATGCTTACAAAGAAGAGGAAATAAATGGAGAAAAAAGAATAGTTTTATCATTGGCGCCAAAATTAGCTCCCATTAAAATTGCAATTTTTCCTTTATTGAAAAATAAACCGGAGTTAGTAAATAAAGCAAGAGAAATTTTTAATAGTTTAAAATTGGATTGGCGTTGCGAGTTTGATGATAACGGTAATATTGGAAAAAGATATCGTCGTCAGGATGAAATTGGGACTCCATTTTGTCTAACCGTTGATTTTGATTCTTTAGACAATGATGATGTGACTATTCGTTTTCGTGATAGCATGGAACAGAAAAGAATTCCGCTTCGGGAATTGAAAAATTTTTTTCAAAATAATATTTAAAGAGAATAATCTGTTTGTAAAAATAAAATTTCTTTATCAAAAAAAATGGTAAGGAAATTTTTTTTAAAATTAATAAAAAAACTATTGCTACTTATTTTTAGAAGTTGTATAATTGAAGTGTGATAAAAATTTTTTTATATATTTTTAAAAAGCAAAAAAATTTTTCAAGGAAGGAGGTGATATTATGAAAAAAACTGTAAAAAAAGTTGCTAAAAAACCGGCAGCAAAAAAACCAGCTGTAAAGAAAGCCGCAAAAAAGGTGGTTAAGAAGGTAGCAGCAAAAAAACCAGCTGTAAAGAAAGCCGCTAAAAAGGTGGTTAAGAAGGTAGCAAAGAAAAAATAATTTTTAAAATTTA
The DNA here is from genome assembly GCA_029982795.1 of Patescibacteria group bacterium. Classification (GTDB taxonomy): domain Bacteria; phylum Patescibacteriota; class Patescibacteriia; order Patescibacteriales; family UBA12465; genus UBA12465. The sequence continues at coordinate 12,704 of JARRBY010000009.1, read as the reverse complement.
TCATTAATAATAAATTTTATTAATTTGAAAATTATACAAAGATCGCTCTATTTTTTGGAGTGATTTTTGTAATTTAAAAATAGTTTATCCTCTTTTGCTATAATTTAATTTCTTAATTTTATAGTTTATGAAAAAAAGAGGATTATTATTTTGTCTTTTTTTAGGTTTGGTGTTTTTTCTTTTCATTTATTTTCTTCCGCAACAAAATTTTTTGCGGTTGTCTTTTTTAGATGTTGGTCAGGGCGATGCTTGTCTTTTAAATTTTAATAATGAAAAAATAATTTTGCTTGATGGTGGCCCGAGTGATATTTTGTTGCGACGATTGGGAGAGAGCCTGCCTTTTTATAAAAGAAAAATTGATTTAGTGATTATAAGTCATTTTCATGAAGATCATATTAATGGTTTAGTTGAATTATTTCGACGTTATCAAATTGATACTCTTGTTTTTGGTGAAGGTTTGGAGAAGAAGTATCCGGCAGAAATTATTTTTCAAGAAGCTACTCGTCAGGGAACAAAGATGGTAGCGGTAAAGGAGATGGCATCTTTGGTTGTTAATAATGATTGTCAGTTTAAACTATGGAATTTGGTATCGCGATATACAAATGATGATAATAATTCATTGGTGACAAAATTAGAGTGTCATCAGTTTAGTTTTCTGGCGGCGGGTGATAATGAGTTAGCGGCGGAAAAAATTATACTTGATTCGCAGCTTAATATAGAGGCAAATATTTTTAAAGCATCTCATCATGGGGCGGATAATGCTAATAGTCAAAAATTTTTAGAAAAAATTAAACCGCAATTTATGATTATTTCAGTAGGGGAGGATAACAAATTTGGTCATCCCAGTGAAGCTTTAATTAAGCGGGCAAATGATTTAGGGATTATAATAAAGAGAACCGATCAGTTGGGTTCTATTAATATTTTTACTAATTTAAGATAAATAATTAAAAGATAAAAACAAAAAAGGTGATTTTTAAATACTAATTATAAGCAAAGTTTTGGTTGACCACTAGCTTTGGCTCTGTTATAATTACTTTAGGGTATATAAGCCCCTTTTTATTGTTTTATATATGATAATTACTTGGCAGGGACATTCTTGTTTTAAAATTCAAGATAAAATCGGACCGGACGGTGTGACGATAATTTGTGATCCTTTTAATAAGGATATTGGTTTAAAACCACCAAATTGTGAGGCTAATATTGTCACTGTCTCACATAATCATAGCGATCATAATAATGTATCTGCTTTGCGGGGCAAGCCTTTTGTAATTGATTGTGCGGGTGAATATGATTATCAAGGGGTATTTATTGAAGGAATAGATTCTTTTCATGATGAAAAAGGTGGTCGGGAAAGAGGAAAAAATATTATTTATCGGCTTGAGGTAGATGATATTTCTGTAGTGCATTTAGGTGATCAAGGTTGTATTTTAAATGATGCGCAACTTGAAAAATTAGTTGGAACCGATATTCTTCTTATCCCAGTTGGCGGTAAATACACTTTGGATGCAAAATTAGCGGTTGAAGTAATTTCACAAATTGAACCAAGAATAGTTATCCCGATGCATTATAAAGTGACCGGATTAACTTTAGATATTGATCCTGTTGATAAATTTATAAAAGAATTAGGAATAGAGCCAGCACTAGAAGAAAAATTAAAAATTTCAAAAAAAGATCTTCCTCAAGAAGATATGGAATTAGTAATATTAAGTTTTTAAAGTAAATTATATGGCAAATTTAAAAAAAGAAAGAACTTTAGTAATTCTTAAACCAGATGCAGTGCAACGAGGTTTAATTGGAGAAATAATTGGAAGAATAGAAAGGACTGGTTTAAAAATGGTGGGGCTTAAAATGATTATGGCGCAAGAAGATCAATGTTGGCAACATTATAATAAGGATGAAGCGTGGTTTTTAAGTAAAGGAGAAAAGGTGCTTGAAAATCGTCAAGCAGCCGGTTTGCCGATTGAAAAAGAGGCAATTGAATATGGGCGTGATATTATTGGTGCGCTTGTAAAGTTTATGACCTGTAGTCCAATTGTGCCGATGGTTTTTGAAGGTAATCAGGCAGTCGGAATTGTAAAAAAATTAGTAGGTTCAACTGAACCTCTTTCTTCTGATGGCGGAACTATTAGGGGGGATTATACTCTTGATTCTTTTGAATTAGCTAATTTTGATGGTCGCGCGGTTCGTAATTTAATTCATTGTTCTGACCAAGTGGAGGAAGCGAAAAGAGAAATTTCAATTTGGTTTACTGAGAAAGAGTTACTTTCTTATAGTTTAATTAATGAAAAAATTCTTTACGATATTAACCTTGATGGTTTAAAAGAATAATAAATATTTTTTTATGGCTAAATCTACAAAAAAAAGCCATGAAGTCTTGATCATGCAAATTAGTATATTTGTTATCATGACGTTTATTTTTATTTTTTGGGTTTTTAATTTAAAAAATATTTGGCGTTATCAGGGAGAAAATACTACCAATGAAGTTGAAGAGATAAAGAAAATTATTAATGAAGAGCCGTCTGATTTAGAGCCGGTTGATAATTTTAAAGATGAAGCTGGTAAAATTATTGAAGATCTGATGGAAAAGGAAAGAGCGACTGCGACCAGCTCAGAGGAGATAAAAAAAGCTAATTGTCCAGAGTGGATTAATTGTATGCCAACCGTCGGTGAGGCGAGGCCTTGTCAGATTCCACTTGGCTGTGAAGGAATAACGCAAATTGCTTATTAGTCTAATTTATTTATGTCAAAAAAAGAAAAAATTGAAAAAGAAGGAGCTGATTTAGAAAAAGAGGCAGAGAAACAATTACCAGAAGAAAATTCTCTAATTCGGCGGCAAACAGAATTTGGTCTCGTTGAAGAGCAGCCGATTGTTGAAGAAATGAGCAAGTCTTATTTAGATTATGCTATGAGCGTGATTGTTTCGCGAGCTTTGCCGGATGTGAGAGACGGAATGAAACCGGTTCATCGTCGTATTTTGTATGCAATGTGGAGCATAGGGCTTAAATCAAGTGCTAAATTTAGAAAATCAGCTACTGTTGTAGGTGAGGTTTTAGGTAAATATCATCCACATGGTGATAGTGCTGTTTATGATTCTATGGTAAGAATGGCACAGGATTTTTCTATGCGTTATCCGTTGGTTAGAGGTCAAGGAAACTTTGGGTCTATGGATGGTGATGGACCGGCGGCAATGCGTTATACGGAAGCTAAATTATCAGCCATTTCTGAGGAAATGATGTTTGATATTGAAAAAAATACAGTTGATTTTATTCCAAATTTTGATGGTAGCCAAAAAGAACCGGCTGTCTTGCCCGCTAAATTACCTAACTTGCTTCTTAATGGGACTATGGGGATTGCAGTTGGAATGGCCACTAATATTCCTCCCCATAATCTTCAGGAATTAGCAGACGCAATTGCTTATTTAGCTGATAATCCGGAAGCGAGTACGGAAGATCTTTTGCAGTTTGTTAAGGGTCCGGATTTCCCTACAGGAGGAATTATTTATAATAAAAAAGAGATAAATAGTGCTTATGCTACTGGTAAGGGAGGGATAGTTTTGCGCGGTAGGGCGGAAATAAAGGAACAAAAAAATGGTAGCTTTATGATTGTTATTTCGGAAATCCCCTATCAAGTAAATAAGGCTGATTTAGTAGAAAAAATTGCTGATTTGGTAAAAGATAAAAAATTAGATGGAATTAAGGCTTTGCGTGATGAATCTGATAAAGACGGAGTAAGAGTGGTGATAGAATTAAAAAAAGATTGTTATCCGAAAAAAGTTTTAAACGCTTTATATAAAAATACCGCTTTGCAGACCACTTTTCATTTGAATATGTTGGCTTTAGTTGATGGTATTCAGCCCAAGGTGTTAACTTTGAAAATGATTTTGGAGGAGTATATAAAACATAGACAAGAAATTGTTCGTCGTCGTACACAATTTGATCTTGATAAGGCAAAAGATAGGGCACATATTTTAGAAGGTTTAATGATTGCTTTGCGTCATATTGATGAAGTTATTAAAACGATTAAAGCTTCTAAAGATAAGGAGACGGCTAAAACAAATTTAATTAAAAAATTTAAATTATCAGAAAAACAGGCGGTGGCAATTTTAGAAATGCGTTTACAAAATTTAGCTAATTTGGAGCAGTTAAAAATTGAAAATGAGTTAAAGGAAAAGATGACGTTAATTAAAGAATTGGAAGGAATTTTAGGGTCAGTAACAAAAATTAAAAATATTGTAAAAAAAGAATTAAAAGAATTGGCGGAAAAATTTGGTGATAAACGTAAGACAACGGTAGTCGCCAGCCCGGTCGGTGAGTTTAGTGTAGAGGATTTAGTGCCAAATGAAGAAACGGTGGTAATGATGACTCGTGATGGTTATATTAAACGCTTAGAGCCTGATACTTTTAAAGTACAAGCACGGGGTGGTAAGGGAGTTATGGGCTTAACTACCAAAGAAGAGGATACGGTGCAATTTATGTTTACCAGTTTAACTCATAATGATATTTTATTTTTTACTACCAAAGGAAGAGTTTTTCAACTGAAAGTTTACGAAATACCCACTTCATCACGAGTAGCCAAGGGAACACCAGTCGTTAATTTTTTGCAATTGATGAGTGGTGAACAAGTTTCATCTATATTACCCCTTGATAAAACGGTTTTTAGCAAATATCTATTCTTTGCAACTGAAAAAGGGGTTGTGAAAAAAGTAGAGATTGAAGCTTTTAAAAATGTAAGAAGAAATGGTTTAATTGCGATAAAAATAAAAGATAATGATCGTTTGATTTGGGTAAAGCCAACGTCGGGTAGTGATCAGATACAATTGATAACTTCTCAGGGGCAGGCAATTCGTTTCAAGGAGACCGATGTTAGAAATATGGGACGAGGAGCATCGGGAGTAAATGGTATTAGATTGCACGCTGATGACGTTGTCATTGGTATGGGAATTGCTAAAACAGATAAGGATAAAAAAAGAAATTATCAAGTTTTAACCATTATGGCTAATGGTTATGGTAAACGGACTGATTTAAATGCTTATAAAATTCAAGGAAGAGGTGGTAGCGGTATCAAGACAGCAAAAATTACTCCTAAAACCGGAAATATTGTTAACGCTTATTTAGTAAATGCTGATCATATGGAAAATCGGGATTTAATTATTATTTCACAAAAAGGACAAGTTATTAGAACGCCATTTAAAACAATCAGTGTTTTAGGAAGAGCTACCCAAGGGGTGAGAATTATGCGTTTTAAAGCGGGTAATGATCAAGTTGGTGGTGTCACCTGGGTTTAGTTTGTATTTAATTTTCCGTTTATGAAAAAATATCTACAAGAATTTAAAGAGTTTGCGATAAAGGGAAATGTGATAGATTTAGCAGTAGCGGTAATTATTGGTGGCGCTTTTGGAAAAATTGTTTCTTCTTTTGTAAATGATATTATCATGCCTTTATTTGGAGTTATTTTAGGGGGCATTGATTTTACAAACTATAAGTGGATTTTAGTTAAAGAAAGTTTTTCTGAAACAGGGGCTTTATTGCAAGCAGAGGTCGCGGTTAAGATTGGTATTTTTTTGCAGAATATAGTTAATTTTTTAATTATTGCTTTGGCGATATTTATGATGGTTAAGGTTATTACAAAAAGTAAGGAAAAATTAGCTAAGAAACAAGGAGAAAAAAAGAAAGAAGAGGATGCTCCAAGAATAAATAAAGAAGAAGCGTTATTAACTGAAATCAGAGACATTTTAAAAAATAATAAATAGTTTTTACAATGGAAACAACCTTTATCATTTTAATATTAATTTTAATTGTTATTGGTTTCGCCACCATAATATTTTTATTGGCAAAAAAGAAAACCGATGGTTTAAGCGATGAAAAACTAGGGGCCATGATGGAACGCTTAAATAATCTATCAGAGCAAAATTCTGATTTAAAAAAAGAATTAGATAGCAAATTATCGGAAACATATCGTAGTAACCAAGTACAATTTAGTGAAACTTCAAAAATAGTACAAAATATTACCAACCAATCAGCGCGCTTAATTGCGGATGTAAGTGAAAAATTAACTAAGCTTGATGAAACTAACAAGCAGGTAATCAATTTTTCTTCGCAGTTACAAAATTTACAAGATATTTTAAAAAATCCCAAACAACGTGGTGTTTTGGGAGAATATTTTTTAGAAGAAACTTTAAAAAATGTTTTACCCCCTAATTCTTATGCCCTGCAATATAAGATGGGTAGGGATGAAAAATCGGGAAAAGATTTAATTGTTGATGCGGTTGTTTTTGTTAAAGAGAAAATTATTCCTATTGATGCTAAATTTTCTTTGGAAAATTATGAGAGAATTTTAGGGGAGAATGATAAAGAGAGACGAGAAAAATTAGAGCAATTATTTAAACAGGACCTTAAAAATAGAATTGATGAAACGGCAAAATATGTTTTGCCGGAAAAAAAGACAATGGATTTTGCTTTTATGTTTATCCCCTCGGAAGCTATTTATTATGATTTATTGGTTAATAAGGTAGGGGCGGTGAAAGTTAACACAAGAGATTTAATTGAATATGCTTTTCGAGAAAAGAAGGTTATAATTGTTTCTCCAACTTCTTTTTTAGCCTATTTACAAACTGTACTTCAAGGATTAAAGGCTATGCAAATAGAAGAAAAGGCGCAAGAGATAAAAGAAAATATTGAAAAATTGGGTAAGCATTTACTCAGTTATGATGATTTTATGAAAAAGCTTGGTAATAGTATGTCAACAACTGTTAATCATTATAATAATGCTTATAAAGAATTTAAAAAAATTGATAAGGATGTTATTAAAATTGCGGGAGGAAAATCTGAGGTGGAGGCTTTAACAATAGATCGTCCTAAAAATCATGGTGACTTCTAATTACAATTTAGAGCTTAGTCAAAAAGTTTTAGATCCACTAATCTTTTATGATTTATTTTCTTTTCCGCCTACCGCCTGGGAAATTTGGCAACATTATAATAAGAAGTGGTCTTTTTTAGAAGTAGAAGCTGTTTGTCGGGAATTAGTAGAAAGAGGTATTATTAAAGAGAAAGAGGGTTTCTATTTTTTACCAGGGCAAGATGATTTAATTGCTATTCGAAAGCAACGATATAATTATTCAGTAAAGAAACTAAAAAAAGCACATTTTTTCAGTCGTTTATTTTCTTGTTTTTCCGGTATTAAAGCGATTGCGGCGGCTAATTATATTGGTAGTCATAATTGGCGTTTAGGAAGCGATATTGATCTTTTTATTATTACAAAAAAAGGTTATTTATGGCGGAGCCGTTTATTCTGTGCCGGACTTACACAATTATTATTTAGTCGACCGACGGCGAAAAAAAAGAAAGATAAGATATGTCTTAGTTTTTATATAAGTGAAGCGGCTCTTGATTTAAGGAATCTAGAATTAGCTGATAGTGATCCTTATTTCTATTATTGGCGTCAAGGTCTTTTGCCACTTTATACTGTTGGTGATATTTGGCAGAAATTTATAGAGGCAAATGAGGGGGAAAGGCGGGAGCAAGAAGAGCCGGTGAAATTAGGATTTTGGGAAAAGATAGCAAAAAAAATACAGTTGAAAATTATGTCACCACAGTTACAAGTTGCGCTAAATGATTCTTCGGGTGTATTTATAAGTGATAATATATTAAAATTATATGTTACAGAAAGACGTCAGGAATTTCGTGATAAATTTAATTTAAAAAGACATGAAATTTTTAAGACTATTAACTGAAGGGCTGTTGCTTTTATTTATTTTTTTGCTTCCTTGGCAAACAAAATTAATTATTTTTGCCGCCAATAATAATTTTAACGAGGTTAGTTTATATGGAAGTCATTTAGTATTAGGTTTGGCTTTACTTTCTTTTTTTGTTTTGCAAATTATAAAAAGAAGAGAAGAAGAAAAGTCGCCTAAGATTTGGTATTTTTTGGGGATAGTTGAAATTTGTTTTTTTATCTCTTTCTTTTTTGCAAGCGATAAAATACTGGCAACTTATCATTTTATTTTGTTAATTTTAGGTTTGGCCTTATTTTATATATTACGGGAAGGATTAAGTCCGGCTTTTTATGCGGAAAATATTTTTAATCGAAAAAGAGCGATATATATTTTTTTAACGAGTACTTTTTTACAGGCTTCTTTAGGAATTTATCAATTTTTTACGCAAAGCACTTTTGCTAATAAATATTTAGGATTAGCAAATCATGATCCGCAAGTTTTAGGGACAGCGGTGATTGAAACCGCTTCAGGGCGGTGGCTTCGCGCTTATGGTGGTTTAGATCATCCTAATATTTTAGGGGGAGTTTTGGTTTTTTCCCTTTTGCTTTCAGTTTCTCTTTTAGCCGGTAAAAAAATTATTAATTCTCGGATTCAAATTTACGGCTTGTTACTCCTTTTTGTTAATTATTTTGTTTCCTTATTAGCCTTATTTTTCACCTTTTCTCGCGCTTCTTGGCTGGCTTTTTTCAGTGGTTTAGTTATTCTTTCAATAACGATTTTTAGAAAGGAAGATAAGTGGGTCAAGAATCGTTTTTTAGCTTTACTTCTATTTTCTCTTGTTTTTCTTGCACTTGTCTTTGTTCCTTATAAAGATTTAGCTTTAACTAGAGTAAAAGCGGAAACAAGGTTGGAAACAATTTCCATAACTGAAAGACAAGAACAGTTAAAAGAGGTAACAAGCATTATTAAAAAAAATCCAATTTTTGGAATTGGTGCAGGTAATTATGTAACTTATTTAGAAAAAGAAGAGATTAATGTTAATCCCTATCCTCAACCAGTTCATAACTCTTTTCTTTTATTTTTAGCGGAAACAGGTTTTATTTCATTTTTTGCATTGTTATTTTTCTTTTTCTTTTTATTGCGAGATGGTCGGCGAGAAAATTTTTCTTTTGCGTTAGTTGTTTCTTTATTAGTTTTGATGTTATTTGAACATTGGTTTTTCTCACTTCCTTTTGGTATTTTGTTTTTCTTCTTTATTTTAGGAATTATTTGATAATTTTCTTGGAGCCAAACTAAATCTTTCTCTAAATTTTGTAAAATTTTTTTAAAATCCGGCGAATATTTTGTCGGATTTTTATAAATATCTTGTTTAATTAAAGAAATAATTGTAGCTATCGTGCCAAAATAATCATCTTGACTGATGTGATATTTAACACTCTCTTTATCCTGAACCAGGAGAATTATATTATTGAAATTGTAATTTGGCGACATTAAATTAAGCTGATAAATTTATCATTGGCAATGAGAAGATGATCAAGCAGTTCAATATCAAGAATTTTTCCGGCAGCGCTTAATTTATCAGTTATTTCCGCATCAGCTTTTGTTGCTTTTAGGACGCCGGAAGGATGATTGTGAGCAATAATAATCGCTGCCGCGCCACATTCTAAAGCGGGACGGAAGACATCACGGGCTTGAATAATGGCCGCATCAATTGTACCAATAGAGAGGACCTCATCATGAATTAACTGATAGTGATTATTTAGGTAGAGGCCACGAATTTGTTCTTTATTATAACGACTCATTTCTTTAAGATGGTTAAAAACTTGGTTTGAATTTCGTAAAGTAATAAAACCACCGGGTTTTTTTTGATAAAAACGACGGCCCAATTCAAAGCAGGCAACAATTTGACAAGCTTTAACTATTGGGACTTTCAAGTCGCGACTGATAATTTCCGGATTTTTTTGATAAACCACTCCTTTTTCTCCATATTCTCGTAGTATTCGTAAAGACATTGCCATAACTTCTTCTTTTTTACTCCCCACGCCTAAAACAATGGCGAGTAATTCGGCGGAACTTAATTTAGTGGGGCCGGAGCTTAGTAATTTTTCACGGGGTTTTTCCCCGCTAGGCAAGTCTTTTACCCCTGAAATTTGGTAATTTTTTCCAGCGTAAAGAATTGTATTTTTATCTTTAAGATGATAAGCCATATTATTTTAATGAAAAATTTTCTATGCTTTAAATTATAGCAAATATGTGCTAGATTTAAAATAACAAGATATAATAATATGATTTTTTATGAATAAATATGAAAATATAGGATTGTCAAACGGGAGTAAATTAATGCTTGTTCCCGAGAAGGAAGCAAAAACAGCGACTGCTCTTTTGTTGTTTAAAACCGGCTCTCGAAATGAAAGTCGTGAAAATAATGGTATTTCTCATTTTCTAGAACATATGTTCTTTAAAGGAAGTAAAAATTATCCTAATACCTTAGCTTTATCAAGTGCTTTTGATGCCTTAGGTTGTGAGTTTAACGCCTTTACAGGCAAGGAGTATACCGGTTATTACGTCAAGGTAGCCGCTAATAATTTAGAAAAGGCGTTAACTATTTTTAGCGATATGATGCTTAATCCAAAACTGGAAAGTAGGGAAATTGAGAGAGAGAAAGGAGTTATAATTGAAGAGTTGAAAATGTATGAGGATAATCCGATGATGCAGATTGATGATGTTTTAGAAAATTGCCTTTTTGGTGATACGCCAGTTGGTTGGAATACGGTTGGTACTAAGGAAAATATACGTCGTTTTAAAAAAAGGGATTTTATCAATTATTTAGAAAAACAATATTGCGCCTCATCGGTTAATTTAGTTTTAGCGGGAGCGGTAAGTAGTCAAGCCTTGAAAAAGGGCAAGATTTTTCTAAATAAATTTAATCAAGGGGCTTTTAAATCAGCTGAAAAATATGATTTAGAACAAGTGACGCCACAATTAAAGGTGGTTTATAAAGATATCGATCAGACAGTTTTATCATTAGCGGTTAGAACCTTTCCTCTTAATCATCCAGAAGAGTTGCAAGTAAAGTTATTGGCTTTAATTTTAGGCGGGGCAATGAGTTCGCGTTTATTTATTAGTTTACGAGAGCGAAAAGGCTTGGCTTATTCAATTCATACCGGAACGGAATTTTATTTTGATACCGGGTATTTATATACTCAAGCCGGTGTTCCTTTTGATAAAACAGAGGAAGCTATTAAAATAATATTGCGTGAATATAAACGTTTAAAAACAACAAAAATCAGTGAAGGAGAATTAAAAAAAGCTAAAGATATTATTTCGGGAAGGATAATAATGCAGATGGAGTTAAGTGATAATTTAGCTAGTTGGTATGGAGCTCAGAGTTTGTTTCGTCTGAAAGTAAAAACACCACAAGAATATTTAACACAGATTAAAAAAATTGATGCTGTTTCTTTGCAAAAAACAGCAAACAAGATTTTTAATGAAAAAGATTTAAATTTAGCTTTAATTGGAAAAAATAAAGAAACAAAATTAAAAGCATTATTAAAATTATAAATTTAGCTTATCAATTATGATAAGTGATAAGACAATTTGGCTTATTATATTTTCAGGGTTGATAATTATTTCCGGTATTTTTTGGTGGAATGTCGATTATTTAAATAAGGGGCAAGATATAAGGGAAGATAAAAATCTACAAGAAGAAATACAAACAAAAATTGAGTTAGAACCAGAGATGAATAAAAAGAAGCCACTTAAGTTTATGTTTTTTGGTGATATGATGTTAGATAGAAATGTAGCCAGGATTTTGGAAAATAAAAATATGGAAGCGTTGTTAGCGGGACTTTCAAGTAAGGCTGATTATTTTAAGCAAAGTTATATAATAAGTGCAAATTTAGAGGGAGCGGTTACTAATGAGGGACGGCATTATTCTCCAATTAATTTATATGATTTTGCTTTTTCGGTAACGAAACTAGATGGTTTAAAACAAAGAGGATTTAATTATTTTACGCTCGCTAATAATCATTTTTTAGATCAAGGAAAACAAGGGATAATGGAGAGTCGTGAAAATTTAGCAAAGGCCGATTTTTATTTTAGTGGTGCGCCAGACGCTCAAATAGATAATTTTTCGCGAACGGATATAGAAATAGAGGATCAAAAAATTGCACTTATTGGGTTATCAATGGTATACAATCATTTTTCTCGAGAAGAAGCAATTGCTTTAGTTTCACAAGCGGCTAACGACACTGATTTAGTAATAGTGAATATTCATTGGGGCAATGAATATGAGCATATATTTAATCAGTATCAACAAGAGGTGGGTCACTATTTGGTGGAAGCCGGAGCGGATATAATAATCGGACATCATCCCCATGTAGTGCAAGGTATGGAGATTTATCAGGGAAAACCAATTTTTTATTCTTTAGGAAATTTTATTTTTGATCAATATTTCTCTATTTCTACTCAAACCGGTTTAGCCCTTTTCTGTGAAGTTAATGAAGAAAAATTATTTTTTACATTATTTCCCTTTAGTTCTAAGCAGTCAGCGCCCACTTTTATGGAAGACGAGACAGAAAAAAATAATTTTTTAAAGGATTTTATTTCTTGGTCAGAATTGGATGAAGAGTATGCTTTGATGTTAGCAAATGGTACTTTTGAACTTAAAAGATAAAAATAAATTTAATGATAAATTTACTTGACAATTTAAATAGTGCTCAGAAAAAAGCCGTTACTCATTTACAGGGGCCGCTTTTATTGGTGGCGGGGGCGGGTACAGGCAAGACGACAGTTTTAATTAATCGTCTGGCTTATTTAGTTTTGAATAAAAAATACAGTACTGATAATATTTTATTACTTACCTTTACCGAAAAAGCGGCCGGTGAAATGGAAGAGCGGGCTGATAAAATTCTTCCCTATGGTTATACTGATTTATGGATTCATACTTTTCATGGTTTCAGTGAAAGAATTTTGCGTGATCATAGTTTAGAGA
>JARRBY010000030.1 GCA_029982795.1 Patescibacteria group bacterium | reverse complement strand
GATAATTAAAACTATTGAAAAAAATATTTGGCGGGAATTTTTGGAAAAAAATGCCGGTTGTGGGGGAACCGAATTTTTACTTAGTCCGGATTGGTTTGCAGGGATAGAAAAAGACGGAAAAACAGCCCTAACCTTATTTGTTGTAAAAGACTTAGACTATAACCAAAAGGAGTTATTAAGTGAGGATATATTAGCCGCGATTGTTTTGTTAAAAAAACCGGTAGCGCGGCGCTTTTTTTATTGGTACGCACCGCGCGGTCCGCTATTGAAAGGAGATTTAGAGGAAGAAAAACAGCAAGCGGTGGCTAAATTTTTAATTAAAGCTATTTCTCGTCTTGATCGTAAAGCTTTATTTCTAAAACTAGAACCGGCTAATCGGGGTAAAATATTTTGGCGAAAAATATTTGCCGAACTTTTTTGTTTTTCTTTTTGGCGAGTGAAGAAAGTGTCCGGAGTGCAACCTCAGCAAACGGTTATTTTGCCGTTAAAGCAGAGGGAAGAGGATTTGCTTCGTAATTTTCACCAAAAAACTCGTTATAATATAAGATTGGCTGGGAAAAAGGGAGTTAAGGTAGAAGAGGGAGGTGTTAAGGACCTTTCTGTTTTTTGGGATTTACTACAAACAACAGCGCACAGAGATGGTTTTCGGGTTCATGCCAAAAAACATTACGAAAACCTTCTTTCCTTAAATAGTGATTTTATAAAAATATTTCTTGCTTCTTATCACGGGGAAGTAATTGCTGCGGCGCTAGTCTCTTTTTATGGGAATAAGGCGACTTATTTACATGGGGCAAGTGATAATAAGTGGCGCAATTTAATGGCCCCTCATTTATTACAGTGGGAAATAATTAAAGTCGCCAAAAAAAAGGGTTACCAGTTTTATGATTTTTATGGAATAGATGAAAAAAAATGGCCGGGAGTAACGCGCTTTAAACTTGGCTTTTCTAAAAAAATAATAAATTACGCGGGAACCTATGATATTATATTTCGTTCAATGATGTATCGGATTTATATGGTAGTTAAATTTTTAAAGTCAGTTAGGGCGCAGATTAGAAAATAGTGATTTATTTTATTTTTTGGTTTATGAACTTCAATTTTTAAGAAAAACGGATGGTTTAAGTTTTCATTTTTTATCTTAAAAAGAGCAAAAATAGTTTGTCTTTTATTTTTCTATGTCACTAAGTGTCCAGTTATATTTTTGAGAAATTTGCTGCATTAAATTTTTAAATTCTGTATTGCCAAGATTATAATCGGTCAGTTCAGTTAAAAATAATATTTCCGTTTCTTCGCGGATTATTTTATCAATCGAGATTTTTAATTCTTTTTGAAGAGAATCCAATTGATCTTTGTTCATAGATACATAATAATTAACATTTTTGTTAATTTTAGTGTATTATTAAATAATGGTAAGGGCAAGTTTAATTGCTACCGGTAGTTGTTTGCGCTAAAATATAGGTAAATAATTAGAAGAAGATAAATTATATGGTAGAGCTTACTAATCATACTAACACTCATATTTGTCGACGCAAAGCACTTCGTTTGCAAAGTGCTGTCTTTGATTTTTATAAACTAAAGGAGAGAGGGGTGTCTTTAGTGGTTGTGGGTGATAGAAAAATGCGCCGTTTAAATCGTGATTTTCGCGGGATTGATAAGACAACCGATGTGTTAACTTTTCCCATAAATAATGAATACCAACCGGTGACTGATAAATTGATAGGAGAGATCTTTATCAATTTAGATGAAGCAAAGAGGACACATAAATATGAATCTATATTTGGTCGTAAACGATCTTATTTGTATATCTTTTATTTCTTATTTGTTCATGGTTTGCTTCATTTAGTTGGTTATAATGATGAAAAGGAGAGTGACCGGAAGGCAATGATAGTATTGGGAGAACATTTTATGGCTAAGTATTATAAATAGTACTAAAATATAGAAACAGAAATTAAAAAATGTTATAATAAGATTATGACATTTAACCGAAAAAAATTGGTTTTATTAAGTTTCGGCACTTTTTTGTGTTTATCTTTTTTTCTATTTATAAATAATGCTTCAGCGGCTATTTCTACAATTAAAGGAAAGGCGTATTGGGATGGTTTTGGTTATATTTATTTTAATTGTACCGATGATGTTATTGGTAATCGTTTTGATCAGACAAGTAATTTAAGCGGTGATGGGGTTTATGTTAATCCGCCGGCTGAAGCTGCCTTTCATTTCTATTCCGAACCTTGTTCTGATTTAGTTCACGGAGTTTATATTAGTGATGAAGGGGTTTTGTCAGGAGAAGCGTGGAATCCTAATTTTGGTTTGATTAGTTTTGAACACGGTGGCTTTGATCCACCGGGCGGGTTTGGTTCTTTTAATTCTGTTTGCGAAGATGTTTGTAATCCGGCAACTAATTGTATTGCTTGTTATGTTCCGGAACAGCAAAAAATTTATGGTTGGGCGAGAATTGTTGATGATAGTATTTTAGCAAATCCAAGTACTGATAGATGGATCCGGTTGGATGCTTATCCAATTTATAAACCGGCATCAATTTATACCAATGAATCCTTACCTATTTATCCTGGCACTAATTTGGAACTAGGTGATTTTGCGGGTACGGCAAAACCGCGAAATAGTACTTGGGGTGATATTAATTTTAATTGTCAGACAGAAAATTATCCGGGAACCGGGACTTGTTCAACGCGAGATTATAAAGTATATATTAAGAATTTGATTTTAAGTCGATTAAACGCTCCTAATTGGACTTATAATAATGCTTGTGATAATGGAGCTTTACGAGCAATTTTAAGATGGGACAGATTAAGCGGAATACAAACCGGCTACGAAATAGTGGTAAATGATAGCAATAGTTTTAACACTTCAACGGCGGATTATGTTTATTGGACGGGTAAAATATCAAGTGGCGCCAATCAGCATGTAGTTTATAATTATAATGGTTTAAACTATGATACCGCTTATTATTGGTGGCTGAGAGGCTATGATGAAGATGGTTTGCCGACAGCTTGGGTTCAATATGATAACAATAGCTTAATTGATACCGATGGTAATCGGGATGGTCTTACCAATACTTTTCAAACTTTCAAACATGAATTTCCTCATCCGTTTTTTAATTGGGAACCGGCAGAGATTTTAACCAGTACTTCCACTGTCTTTACCGATGATTCTATTGTTTATGATAATGTGAGTCCGACAACACCAAAAAAATGTGCCGATTATCCGGGCTTGTGTACTGGTTTTCTTTGGACAACCAGTGATGATAGGGCGGTTATATCTTCAGCCAATAATAGTACTACCGATATAATTTTTTATAGCGCCACTAATACATCGGTGAGCCTAACGGTTACCGATTATGAAGGTTATGTGTGTAGTACCAGTACAGTTTTTAGAATTAATTATGATCTACCTTTATGGCGGGAAGTAAAGGCGCGGTAATTTAGTGTTTATGATTTTTGCAACTAAAGAAAAAAGAAGATTTAAAGAAAAAAAAGCCCTAACTTTAATAGAGATGGTGGTGAGTTTGGCTGTGATTATGTTTGTCTCCACTATTTTTGTTTATAACTATCGGGATAGCAATAAGCGGACGGATTTAATTATGGCGGCGCAAATGATGGTTTCCGATATTCATCGGGCGCAAAATAATTCTTTAGGTTTGGTAAATTATGGGGAAGAGGTGCCGGCCGGTGGTTGGGGGGTGTCTTATGATTTAGCGACCCCGGATAAATATGTTGTTTTTGCTGATTTGGAAGAACCGGGTACTTATGGCTACGGTTTATATGATTCCCAAGTTGAAGGAGATATTAATTTAGGCGCTAAGATTGTAGAGTTAGCCCCGGAAATTAGAATTACCGGTATTCGTTTGGGAACAGCCAATTTACGCCAGAGTGCGGTGGTTACTTTTTTGCCGCCTGATCCGCAAATTAATATCAGCAGTGGGGGCTCGACTTCAACCACCCTTTACGTGGATTTGACCGATCAAAGAAATAATAATACAAAAACAATGATAGTTAATTTTTTAGGGTTAGCGGAAATTATTAATTAGTTTAGTTATGAAAATTGGGGTGATAAAACAAGCAGGAAAGAATGACAAACAAGCTTTTACTCTCGTTGAGATTATTGTGATTTTGTTTATTGTTTCGGTTGGTATGATTGGGGTTCTATCCCTAGTTATTCAAAATATTCAAAGTCAGGTGATAAATAAAAATAATATTATCGCTAATCAATTAGCGCAAGAGGGAATTGAGTTAATTCGTAAAAGGAGAGACACAAATTGGTTAGTTGGTAACCCTTGGGATCAAGGTTTATCGGCCGGTACTTATATAATGGACTTTGAAGATAATTGGCCCCAGCTTCTTATTTATTCCAGTCAGGCTGTTTTGGGGCAAAATTCTGACGGTTTTTATGTTCACGATATTAGCTTAACGCCAACAAATTTTAGTCGACAGATTGAAATAAGCGATATCTCAGCGGAACAAAAAAATATTAAAGTATTTGTGACTTGGCAGGAACGTAATCAAAGTTATATTTATACTCTGGAAACAAGGCTTTATAATTGGTTTGCTTTATGATTGATTTAAGAAAACAAAAAGAAGGATTTTCTTTAATTGAAGTGCTCATATCAGTTGCTATTTTTGCGGTGATTATTTTAGCGTCAACGGAAATTTTTCGTTTGGTAATAAATGGGCAAAGAGAAGCGATTGCCAGTCAAAACGTACAAGAGAGTTTGAAATATTTTTTTGAAGTAACGGGCAAAGAGATTCGGATGGCGCGACGCTCAACTGGGACCTGTAATGTTCCTTCGGGAGATATTTATGCGAAAGGAACAAGTGCCGGGGGAGATATTTTATATTTTAAAAATTATTATAATGAATGTGTTACTTATGAGCTTATAAGCGCCGGTGAGGTAAAACGTTTTCAGATAACACGAGATAGTAATACCGGTTTTATTTCTCCCGCCAAAATTGAAATTGACGCTTTACGTTTTCAGATTAATAGCACCGGGCAGCCGCTTGTGACGATGTTACTTTCCGCGCACTCTTTAGGGGATAGTCGTTTTAGTTCAAAAATGGATATGCAAACTAGTATTACTTCACGTTATTATCGTTAATTATTATGAAAAAAAATAGGAATAATAAGCCGGCCAATGCGATGATTTTTACCATGTTTATTTTAGCGGGGATGTTAATTGTGGCGATAAGTGGCGCCTATTTAATATCAGTGGGAATTACAGCGGCCGGAGTGCAAATGCAATCAACACGGGCCTATTTTGCCGCTGAAAGTGGCAGTGAAAGAATATTGTGGGAATTTCGTAAAAATGGCGCTGATTATGGCACCGCGGATATGGGAACGGGGGTCCCGATTTTAGAAGATTTAAATTTAGGGGAAAATTTATCATTTCAAGTATTTCATAATATTGATCCGAATACTTTGCATAATTATCGATCGGTAGGAAGTTCCGGGGCTGTTAAAAGGAGTGTGGAGATTAGTTTTTAGTTGAAAAAGAGAGTAATTTCGGTTTGGCGAAATAGATAAATAATGATATAATTTAAGGTGTCTAAATTTTTTTATTAATGAGCCGAAAAATAAGGTTTTATTAAATATAAATGGCTCCAATTCAGGGGAAAAAAATAAAATATCTTCTTTCCGTCTTGTTGTTAGTCGGGTCTTTTTTATTTATTTTTCCTTCTTCAGTTTCAGCTTTGCTTAATGATTATAACAAACCTTGGAACGGAACACTGTCAGCTACCGAATGGAATAATTTAGATAATGATTTTTTAAATAAGACGGGAGCAGCTTCTATGCAGGGACCTTTAAATATTACCGGTGGCGGAATTTCCGCCAGTGGTATTATTTCTGCTAATTCTTTTGCGGGTCAAGTTCCGGCACGTAATGTATCAAGCGGTATTTTTGGCGAAGATCATGGGGGTGGTAATTATATGTTTCCCGGATTTTTAGCGGTTAATAAAACTACAGTTCCGGGTTACGCTTTAGATGTTGCCGGTGATATTAATTTTACCGGTACTATACGACAAAATGGGACTCCCTTTACCGGTAGTAAGTGGATTAATAATGGTTTAAATATTTATTATAACTCCGGTAATGTTGGCATTGGCCTTACCAACCCAACCCAACAGCTAGACGTGAATTTGGGGATAAGGGCACAGAGTTTAATTTTAAAGGGATTTTCTAATTCAGCGGGAATTGTTATGACTGATAATAATGGTCTACTTTATTCCGCTACTAACCCAGAAGGGAACATTACTTTACCCGGGGGTGATAATGGCGCTACCTTGCGTTATGATGGAACAAGTGGCAATTGGGTGGCAAACACCCTACTTTTTAACAGTGGCACAGGCTTGGGGATTGGGACGACACAACCGGGATCAATTTTAACGCTGGCAAATAATCAGTGGTTATCCGCTAGAAATGGAGCTGATGCTGGGATTGTCAATATGTTTAAGGTAAACACCAATAATCAGATTGAAGTGGGAGCCCCA
>JARRBY010000001.1 GCA_029982795.1 Patescibacteria group bacterium | reverse complement strand
ATCGCCTGACAAGAATATTTATATATATCTTCTGGTGATTTCTCGCCATAAGGCAAGCGGGCATTATCTCCTAAATACAAATAATGATAGCCGTGGACATCTGTTTGAAGATATTTTAAAATACTAAGTCCGCCGAGACCGGAATCAAAAACACCAATGTTATTATTTTTCATTTGTAACATAATATTGAAACAAATCGCCTCTTTCTTTGTAATTTTTAAATATTCCAAAACTGGCACAGCCGGTTGATAGAAGAACGGTGTCTTGAGGGAGGGCTTCTTGTTTAGCCAATTTAACGGCTTCAGCCATAGAAGCAGCGTCTTTAATTTTATTACCGGGATATTTTATTTTTTTCAGAGCTAATTTTATTTTTTCAGAGCCATTTCCCGGTAGTAGTATCAAAAGATGAGTTTTTCTTTTTATTGTTTTTGCTAATTTTTCAAAGGAGGCTCCTTTATCAGCGCCACCGGCAATTTGAATAATACGACCGGAAAAAGATTCTAAATCTAAGGCAGTGCTTTCCGGAGTAGTGGAAAAACTATTATCAAAATAATTAACGCCTCCTTTTTGGGCGACTAATTCTAAACGATGATTAAGATTTTTAAATTGGCTAATAGCCTTTTGATAGATTTCAGGTTTTATTTTTAATAAACGAGCAACGGCGACAGCGGCGGCAATATTTTCTTTATTATAATCTCCCATTAATTTGGAGGGTAATTCAGTGGTTGAAAAATAAATTATTTTTTTGTTTTTTATACTTTTTTCTAATTTCTTTTTTAATTTTATATTAGCAATCAGGTAACGATTATTTTTTCGGGCAATATTTAATTTAGCCTGCCAATATTTTTCTAAAGATGAATGGTAATTAGGATTATTGGGATCAGCCGGTTGCAGGTGTTCTTTAAAAAGATTTGTGATGACCGCAATTTTGGGAGACAGGTTCAAGTCTTCCAGTTGAAAACTAGATAATTCTAAAATTATCCAATCTTGAGGTTTAATTTTATTTAGAAAAGAAAGAGGGGAAATTCCAATATTGCCTCCTAAAAAAGTTCTATATCTTTGGTGGCTATTCTTTTTTAAAATATTATAAATTAAAGTCGCGGTAGTTCCTTTTCCTTTTGTGCCGGTAATGCCAATAAGGTTAGGGCTGGGACAAGTTTCCATGAAGAAATTAAGAGCGCTGCTAATTTTAATTTGTTGGTTCTTTTTTTTCGCCGCTTTTATACCGGGACAGGATAAAGGCCAACCGGGAGAACGAAATAAAATATCAAAGCGATGAAGGTTTTGATTAAAGTGAGTTTTTAATTGGTAATTTATTTTTAAATTTTTAAGTTTTAATTTGGGTAATTTATCAAAGTCGCGAAAATCACAGATGGTGATTTTTAAAGGGGCCTTATTCTTATCAAAAATTTTTAGCAATTCTAAATTATCTTTGCCCAGTCCGAGAAGAGCGACTTTATCAAAATTCTTATTTTCTTCTTTTTTCATTTTTTTATTTTAATTCTTTCCAATTTTTTCCTTTAGTAACTTGAACAACCAAGGGGACAAGTAGGTTAAAATTAGTTTGCATGATGGTAGTGATTTGGTTGATATATTTTGAGGCTAATTCTTCTTTTACTTCAAAAATTAATTCGTCATGAATTTGAAGAAGAAGACGAATTGTATCATTTTCATTCTTTATTTTTTCTTCTATTTTTATCATAACTTGTTTAATGATATCAGCCGCCGTGCCTTGAATGGGAGTATTTATAGCCATTCTTTCCGCTCCTTTTTTTACAACATTTAAAGATGAATTAATATCGGGTAAATATCGTTTGCGACCAAATAAGGTGGTGGCGTAACCTTTTTCTTGAGCCTCCACAATAAAAGAATCAACCATTTTTTTAATGCGAGGGTAGGTGATAAAATATTTATCAATAAATTCTTTTGCTCTAGCGTAACTAATGTTGGCATTTTGGCTTAATCCATGTGGTCCTTGTCCGTAGAGAACACCAAAATTTATTGCTTTAGCTTCATTTCTCATTTTTGTGGTAACATCACTTAAAGCAACTTCATTTATTTTGGCAGCTGTTTCCGCATGTATATCCGTTTGCTTTTTAAAAGCAGCGAGCATGGTTTTATCTTTTGAAAAATGAGCGGCTAATCTTAATTCAATTTGAGAATAATCAAAACTAATTAAAATATAACCTTTTTCTGCCACAAAGGCACTTCGAATTTCTCTCCCCTCTTTAGTTTTAGTGGGGATATTTTGGAGATTGGGATCATGAGAAGAAAGGCGACCGGTAGCGGTTGTAACTTGAGAAAAAGTGGTGTGAATTCTTTTTGTTTTTGGATTGATTATTTTTGGTAGGGTGTTTAAGTAGGTTGTTTCTAACTTGGTTAATTCTCGATGCTCTAGAATTAAGGGAATAACCGGATGAAGTGAATAAATTTTATTTAATTCATCTTCGGCAGTTGAATAACCGGTTTTTGTTTTTTTCAAACCGGTGGTAGAAATTTTTAAAATATCAAACAGGACTTCTTTTAATTGTTTGGGAGAGCTGACGTTAAATTTTTGTCCAACCAGTTTTTGAATTTTAGTTTCTAAAATCTTTATTTTTTCCTTGGTTTTTTTATCTAAATCATCTAAAATTTTTGCTTCAACTTTTATTCCTTGGTACTCCATTCTACCCAAAATTGAAAGTAGTGGCATTTCTAGATTAGTGAAGACTGACATTAAATCTTCAGTTTTTAATTTTTCTGTCAATTTTTCGTATAATTGTAAAATTAAGTTTGATTGTTGACAAGCGGTAGCACTTATTTTTTTCCAATCAACATCAAAGTCAAGACTTAATTGTGATTTTTTAATATTTTTTTCATCACTTACTTCATTTATATTTAAACCGAGTTCAGAAAAGAATAAATTTTCCAAACGGTATTTTCTTTCTCCTGGATTTAGTAAGTAGCTTGCCAGGAGGGTATCAAAATAAAGACCATTTAATTCAATGTTGTGTGTTTTGAAAATTTTCCAAATAATTTTTAAATCGTGACCGATTTTTAATATTTTTTTATCTTCCCAAATTGTCTTTAGCGATATTATATTTTCTTCTTTAAACGGAAGAAAGAAATTATTGCCAGTTTTAAAACTTAAAGCAAAGCCAAAAATTTTTGTTGACCAATCTGTTTGTGCTAAAAAAATAGAAAATTGTTTTTCTTTTTTTGCTTGTTTTATAAAAGTATCATTAGCTTTTGGTTCGCCTAAAGTTGTGATCTTTAACTTTTCTTTTTTCTTTTTTTCTTCTTTTTTAGGGAGTGTATTGGGAACAAGTGAATCAAGTTTTGTCATTAAAGATTTAAATTCTAAGCGTGAAAACAGGGCGGTTAATGTTTTTTTATCAAGGGGACTGAATTTGGCGTTTTCCAAAGAAAAATCTAAATCAACAGTTTGATCTATGGTTGCAAGTTGTTTACTTAAAAAAACATTATTACGTGATTCCTCTAATAATTTTAAAGTTCGTTCTTTTAAATTACTATCACCCCGATCTATGGCGGCAAATAATTTTTCGATGGTTCCAAATTTAATTAGTAATTCAATGGCCGTTTTTTCACCTATTCCTTTAGCGCCCGGAATGTTGTCACTGGCATCACCCGCTAAAGCTTTGTAATCAATAATTTGTTGGGGGGAGAGATTGTATCTTTCTTTTACTTTATTTTCATCATACAAAACACTGTCGGTGAGACCACGACTCATAGTATAAACCTTTGTTTGGGGATTAATTAATTGGAGAGTGTCCAGGTCACCAGTTACAATAATAGTTTCTATGGTTTTTTCTTTTTCAAGTTTTTGGGTTAGAGAACCAATTAAATCGTCAGCCTCAAAACCACTTTTTTCAAAAATAGGAATTGCAAAAGCGTTTGCCACTTCTTTAACCAAGGGAATTTGCTCGTATAATTCATCGGCGGCCTTAACGCGCGTTGCTTTATATTGGGAATAGGCTTCGTGACGAAAAGTTGGGCCGGCTTTATCAAGTGTCAAAATTACATATTGTGGCTTAAATTCCGTTATTGCTTTAATTAAAAAAGAAGTGAAACCATAAACAGCATTAACTAAAATTCCGTCTCTTGTCCTTAACGTTGGCGGGAGGGCATGAAAACTGCGATGAATAACGGCATTGCCATCTATTATTATTAATTTTTCTTTATTTTCTTTCATAATTTAATTTTATCAAGTCTTGTCTTATTTAGCAAAAAATAAACTGTTTTTTAAAATAAAAATCTCTCTAAAAAAGAGAGATTCTTGAAAAGTGGACCCTAAGGGATTCGAACCCTTGACCCCCTGCTTGCAAAGCAGGTGCTCTAGCCAGCTGAGCTAAGGGCCCAATTATTATTTCTTTTGTTAGATTAACAGGCAATTATTTTTTGGTCAAGAGCGATTAGCTTAGCTGTATTTCAAAAGGGGGGCTAAAAGCCAGAGCATAAAATCATCGCCACTACCGGTTGTGAGGATAATGCCTAAAGTAATTAAAATAATACCAATTAGTTTGTAACCTAAACGAGAACCGCCCTCACTGCTAAGTTTGGCTTCAAACCAAGAAATGCGACCGAAATTGTTTAAAAACCACTCAGTTTTAATAACTAAAAAAGTGCCAGTGACTAAAACAATAATACCAATAATAATTTGTGTCATATTATTTTATATAGTTTAAAGGATTATATTTTTTTCCATTAATAATAACCTCGAAATGAACATGGGGACCAGTTGACCAGCCGGTTGATCCCATGGCAGCAATATTTTCACCTCTTTCAACTTCATCGCCAATTTCAACAAATAATTTACTGGCATGAGCATATCTGGTTTTCTTTCCACCTCCGTGGTTAATTAAGACATTATAGCCATAACCATTACTCCAACCGGCGTATTCGACTGTGCCCGCTTCGGCAGCATAAAGAGGAGTTCCCGTTTTATTACCAATATCAAGACCAGTGTGACTCCAAGAATAATATTGAGTAATTCTTTTACCTTCAGTTGGCCAAAGCATTTTACCAGTACTTAACTCCGGTTCACCGGCACTAGGTGCTTTAACTAAGTCTTTAATAATGGCTATACCAGTATTGGGATTTGCGGTGCTTGGTTTAGCGGCAATTACCGGGCTTATTTTAGTCCCTCCGGGAATTATTAATTTTTCACCAATTTTAAGAACTGAACCTAGTTCATTGCTAGCAATAATTTTATCTTCCGGGACATCGTAAATTTGTGCTATTTTTGAAAGGGTATCGCCACTTTTAACAGTATGAATAACACCACTAGAGGGAAGAATTATAAGCGTATCACCGGGTCTAATAATACTGGTGGCGCTAAGGTTGTTTGCCCACAGAATGGTGTTAATAGTAATACCAAAATTTTGAGAGATTGAGCTAATAGTATCACCACTTGAAACGGTATAAGTGATAATTTCCGTTCTTTGTTGACTACTGGTAGCAGTCTCAGAAGAAGAGGGGATGTTTAATCCTTTTGGTTTTACTGCCATTGCTTCCTCATTGACAATAATTGTTTCCGGACCACTTGTTTCGTCGGTTTCGATATTTAATCCTAAGTTTTTTTCAATCAGCGCTTCTTGGTAATATTTAGAGTCATTTGCTTCTTCGCTACGGCTAGGGATATAGGAATCAGTGATTAATTCTTCGCTTTCTGTGGTGATGGCGCTAAATTGATTTTCAATTAAATGTGACATTATAGTTTGTGAGATCCTATTTTCTGATGCCGCTTGAACGTGATTTTTTGCTTGAATGTTTGAGAAAATAAAAATAATAGTGAGAAAAATGATGGAGAAGTAGGCAAGATTCTTTTTAAGTAGACTTAAAGTTGATTTTTCTTCGGCATCACTTTTTTTAATACGAAAAAGTTCAAAGTATATTTTGACTAATATTCTTTTAAAAAATAAATTAAAGAGTAAACGAAAAAAGCCGGCAACAAGCCGGAATATTTCCGTTATAAAACTTATAATCAATTTTAAGGCCTTAATAGCAAACAGGCCACTGTTAACGGCTAATTTATTAAATTGGTTAGTTTTAGTGTTTTTTATATAAAATACCTTAAACTATGCTTATATTATCACTTTTTAACTTTTTTAGTCAATTTATGTTATACTAGAAGGATAAAAATAATTTTTCACACTCTATGATAAAAATCGTTTTGCTCCGTCACGGGGAAAGTGTTTGGAATAAGAAGAATCTTTTTACCGGTTGGACTGATGTAGATTTAACTAAACGGGGAGTATTGGAAGCACAAGATGCGGGAAGAAAATTATCTCAAGCCGGGTTTATTTTTGACATTGCCTTTGCTTCTTATTTAAAAAGAGCAAAAAGAACAATGCGATTAGTGCTTCAGGAAATGGGTCAAAAGAATTTGCATCAAGTATTTGATTGGCGCCTTAATGAACGTCATTATGGTGATTTGCAGGGTTTTAATAAAAAAGAAATGGCGGAGAAATTTGGTGAAAAGCAAGTCCTTCTTTGGCGTCGGAGCTATGGGGTACGTCCTCCTGAGATTAGTAAAAAAAATAAATATAATCAAGCGAATGATAAAATGTATGCACAAATACAGGTGCCCGACAGTGAAAGTTTGAAGGATGTGGTGGTTAGAGTAAAAAAATTTTGGCAGGAAGAAATAGTTCCTTTGTTAAAAGAAAATAAAAAGATCCTTATTGTCGCCAGTGGTAACAGTTTGCGAGCTTTAGTAAAATATTTAGATGGAGTTTCAGCTAAGGAAATTACTAAGTTAAATATTCCCACCGGAGTGCCTTTAGTTTATGAGTTAGGCAATGATTTAAAACCCCGCCGGCATTATTATTTAGCTGATAAGAAAGAATTAAAAGCACGTACGGAAAAAGTAATAAATCAGGGAAAGAAATAAAAAATAAAAAAACGAGATTTAATTAACGATCTCGTTTTTTATTTTTCATTCTACTCCACTATAATGGCAAAAGGTTTTTTTTGACCATAGGCCAGTGGTCCTTCTTGGCAGTAGCGAGCGATATTTTTTTGATAATAAGCCGGTTTAATTTCTTGAATTTGGCCAATTATAAAATAGCAAAGAGCAAACACTAAACCCATGTCATATTTAGTCGGCATCTTTATTTCTAGACGATGGTCTTTTAAGCCAAAATATTTATTTTTCCCTAAACTGATTACGAGTTCTTTTTTTGTAGGCATAACAAATTTGGCATGTCTTGCTTCTCCTTCACTAAAGGAT
Organism: Patescibacteria group bacterium; assembly: GCA_029982795.1. GTDB lineage: Bacteria > Patescibacteriota > Patescibacteriia > Patescibacteriales > UBA12465 > UBA12465. Next base: position 61,342 of record JARRBY010000001.1, on the reverse strand, counting down.
CTTATTGAAACATAAGGACCAAAAAGTTCATGTTTTTTGATATCAAGCAGAGGGGTGATATCAGCAAATTTATCAGGAACAATGAAACTGTAGGCTTGGTATTGTTTTAATTTATTTTTGTAATTTTTAGTTTTAACAAATTTTTCAATTGATTGGGCCTTTTCTTTTGTTTTTGATAGTATCATCCCTAAGTAAGTGGAGATATTATAAGTTTGCGGTTCGGCAATTTTTTGATAAACGATTACCTGATTGGCAATTAAGGCGGCACTCGATTGGGGGTTACAAGTTAAAAGAATAGTTTCCAGCCCTTTTTCTTGAGCCGCCTTTAGCTCCCAAACGGAATCTTTTTCTCCCGAGGCGGAAATTATGATGGCTTGTTTAACGATTTTTTGTTTTATAAAATCCTGGTAACTTTTTAACTTATTTTTAAAATTACTTTCAGTGGCAGTAATTATTGGTTTGTCGGCAAAGATTATTTTTCCGGTGTTTAAAGCATTGCCACTACCAACAACAAAGGGCAGGCCTGAAATTTTGAGATTAAAGTAAGGGGGCGGTGTTTGTTGAAAAAAAGTGAGAGCGGCTAAGGTGCTTTGTGCTAAACTTGGTAACTTTTTTATATTCATATTTTTGCTTTATTTTATTATATATTTTATTATAATTTATCTTGATTTTTATTTCAATTTGCGTTACAGTTTTGGTAGGCTTGAGAGCTCAAGTTTTTATTTTTAGTTTTCTAAAATTAATTATATTTATTATGTCAGGACATTCTAAATGGGCAACAACACATCGACAAAAAGCGCTTATCGATGCGAAAAGGGGTGCTATTTTTACTAAATTAGCCAACGTTATTACTATTGCCGCCAAAAAAGGCGGTAATCCAGAAACTAACTCGGCTCTTAAAACGGCGATCGATCAGGCACGTGCGGCCAATATGCCTAAAGATAATATTGAAAAGGCGATTAAAAAAGGAACAGGAGAATTAGCCGGAGAGCAAATTGAAGAATTATATTATGAGGGGGTGTTACCGACGGGGATTCAGGTGATAGTGAAATGTTTAACTGATAATAAAAATAGAAGCGGCGCAACAGTGCGTCATTTATTTTCTAAATATGGCGGTTCTTTTAGTGCGGTAATGTGGAATTTTAATCAACTTGGTGTACTTAGTATCTCCCGTGATGAAATTAAAGAAAAGCACCAGGGTTATGAAGATTTGGAACTGGAATTAATAGATAAAGGGATAGTGGATTTTGTAAAAGAAGAAGAAGGGATTACAATTTATACAACTATAGCGGATATGCAGAAGATTAGAGATTTTTTAGAAACAGAAAAAAAATTAAAAATTGAAAGAGCGGAGATTGATTATATTGCGAAAGATAAAATAGATTTAGCCCCTGCTGATCAAGAAAAAATAGATAAATTTATGGAAGAGTTGGAAGATAATGAAGATGTAAATGATTATTATACAAATATTAATTAAATGCCAAAGATTATTTTAGGAATAGATCCCGGTATAGCTGATACCGGTTATGGTGTAATTGAGAATACTGCGGGTAAGCTCAAGTGTTTAGTTTATGGTAGTATTAAAACTGAGGCAAAAGAAGAATTATCGGCAAGATTAATTATTTTACATCAAGAGTTGGAGAAGATAATTGTGAGATATAAGCCGCAAGTCGTCGCGATTGAAAAATTATTTTTTAATAAAAATGTTAAAACCGCTTTGATTGTTGGTCAGGCGAGAGGAGTTGTGATGTTAACTATAAGTAGGCATCATTTACCAATTTGTGAATTTACCCCTTCACAAATTAAACAAGCGGTTTCTTCTTATGGCCAAGCGGATAAGAAACAGGTGCAGAAAATGGTTAAATTGATTTTAAATTTAAAAGAAATACCTCGTCCTGATGACGCCGCTGATGCTTTAGCGGCGGCAATTTGTGCGCTCAATTATAACGATTTATGAAAAAAGAAAAAAAATTAAAAATAGTTCACATTGTTTCTGAAGTGGCGCCTTTTTCTAAAACAGGTGGTTTAGGTGATGTGTCCCGTAGTTTGCCTAAAGCTTTAAAAAGGTTAGGCCATGATGTTTTTTTAATTACTCCCCTTTATGGCAAGCTGATAGATAAAGAAAGATGGGGACTAAAATTGATCTTTGCGGATGTTAATTTACGTTTAAATAGCAAAGAAAGTGTCAAGGTAAATTATTGGCAAGGTTTTTTAATGGAAGATTTGCCGGTTTATTTTATTGAAAATGCAAATTATTTTTCAAAAAGTCGAAAAATATATGGTTCCAGTCATGAAAATGCTAGATTTTTGATTTTTAATGTTGCGGCTTTAAAATTATTATCTCTTTTGAAAAAGCCCGTTGATATTATTCATTGTCATGATTGGCAGTCAGGTTTGGTGCCTTATTATTTAAAAACTGATTTTCGTTATTCTAAAACTTTAAAAAAAGCAAAAACAGTTTTTACCATTCACAACTTAATTTTTCAATTTGGGCATAATTGGTGGGAAGTACCGGTAGAGCATAAGGATTATGGACGAAGCCGTTTGCCACATTTAAGTGATGAAAAAATTGAATATATAAATTTTGCTAAACGGGCTATTTTATCGGCAGATATTATCAATACTGTGAGTGAACAATATCGTCAAGAAATAATGACAAAGAAATTTGGACAAGATTTACATCGAATTTTAAAAAATCGTTCGCGTAAATTATACGGGATTATTAATGGTATTGATTATAATACTTATAATCCTGAAAAAGACGAGAGTTTGCACAAAGTTTATTCTTATGAATCAATTAATCATAAAATAGATAACAAGAAATATCTGCAAAATAAAATTGGTTTGCCGGAAGATAAAAGAATTCCGATTTTATGCACTACTTCTCGAGTTACTTTTCAAAAGGGGTTTAATTTGATTTTAAAAATTATTGAGCCTTTATTGAAAATGGATCTACAATTAGTTTTTATGGGAGATGGCAGCAAGGAATATATTCAGCCAATTAAAAAATTACAAAGAAAGTTTCCTAAAAAAATAGTTTGGTTGCCTTTTGATCAAGAAATGGAGACATTGCTTTATGCCGCTTCCGATCTTTTTTTGTTGCCGTCTAATCATGAACCTTGCGGAATTAATCAGCTTATTGCGATGCGTTACGGTTGTATTCCGGTAGTGAGAGAAATTGGCGGTCTTTATGATACAGTTGATAATTTTAATCCAGCCGAGAAGAAGGGAAATGGCTTTACTTTTTCTTCCGAGGATCCATATATGTTTTACGCAGCGATTATCAGAGCTTTGGAAAATTATAAATACACACGTACTTGGCAGAGTTTGGTAAAAAGAGTGATGCGGCAATCAAATAGTTGGGAGATTCCAGCGAAAAAATATGTGGAATTATACAAAACGGCGGTTACTAAAAAATAATTTATGCAGTGGATAAATTTTTTACATTTCTATCAGCCCGCTAATACTGATTTTTATATTATTAAAGAAGCTTTAGATAAAAGTTATTGGCGGTTAGTTAGATTAATGGAAGAGCACCCTAATTTACATATGACTTGGAATGTCTCCGGTTGTTTACTGGAGAGACTTTATGATGCTCAGGAATTTAATTTTTTAGAACATTTGGCGGCTTTAATTAAAAGTGGTCAAATTGAATTAACGGCTACGGCTGCTTATCATGGTCTTTTACCACTTTTACCGGAAACGGAAATAATTAAACAAATTAAGGCTAATTCAAAAATAGTGAAGAAAACTTTGGGAATTAAATTGCGCCCGGTTGGGTTTTTTCTGCCAGAGATGGCCTATAGTCCAAAAGTAGCAAGAATACTTAAATCTTTAGGATATGATTGGATAATTATAGATGAAGTGGCGACTGCATTAAAACCGCCTTCATTTTTAGTAAAAGATAAAAGAAGCGGTTTAAAAGTAGTGCTTCGTAATCGTCAAGTTTCATGTTCGTATCCGCCAACTCAAATATTAAAAGCTAAATCCATTTCTAACCGTGATTTTTTGGTAACCGCCACCGATGCCGAGTTGTATGGTTTACGACATAAGGATCAAACCGCAGAAATGGAAAAAGTGGGAAAGTTAAAAAATCTACAGACATTAACTGTTTCGGAGGCGATAGGAAAAGTAGAAAAAGATAAAGACTTTATAATTGATGATTTAGTTTTAGCCGCTTGCTCTTGGGATTCAAGTCGTTCTGATGTGCGTCACAATACCCCTTTTAAATTATGGAAGGATAAAAATAATGTTATTCATCGTGATTTGTGGCGTCTGGCTAACTTAGCATTATCGTTAGATAAACCTTTTTCAAAAGATAAAAATTATAAGTGGTATCGGTGGCACTTAGTACGGGGTTTAGCAAGTTGCACTTTTTGGTGGGCAAGTGAATATGATTTTTCTAGAGTTTTTGGACCTTATGCTTGGAATCCAGATATAATTGAAAGAGGTTTAGAAGATATGATTAGAGCGGTTCGATCTTTAGATGATAAAGAAAGTAAAAAATATAAGTTAGAAGCAGAAAAATATTATTTAAAAATTAAAAAAAATATTTGGCAAAGGCATTGGAATAAGCATTGGCAAAACTAGCCCGTGGTTGTTTCTTTTGTTATTTATTTATGAATAAAATTTTACAGTTATTTAGAGAAGATTATGTTATCAATCTTTTTCGGGAACAGGTTTTGCCGCTTTATCCGGAGTATAAGGAAATTTCTCAGGTTGAAATTAAGCCTTATAAAAAAATGATTTGGACTAATACTTATCATGTGGTCATTGGTTATAAAGTTGGTTTTAAAAATCAAGCCGATGAAATTAATTATGTTTTTATAGTTTGTTCCGCTCATAGCAATGAGGAAAGAAAAAATGTTTTTGCGGTATTAAAATATTTGTGGCAAAAAAAGTTTAATCAGGATATATTTGATGTGCCTCGCCCCTTGTTTTATTCCTCAGAATTTAATGGCACTTTTTACGAGGGAATAAGCGGGGAGAATTTAATGTATTATATAAAAAAGAAAGATTTTCCTGAAATAGAAAACATGGTTATTTTAGCTGCTAAATTATTTTCCCGGTTGCACAAATTACCGGTCAGCAAAGAGGCTAATTTTAATCCGTCAAATTCTCGAATTAAAACTGTTATTCCCGGATCAGACATAATAATTGCTGAAATGACTTATCGATTTGAAGGTAAATTTCATGAAGATTTTAAACAAATATATACCAAACTGATAGAAAAAGAAGAAGCTTTGTTTGCTCGACCTGATTTTAAACCTTGTCTTATTCATGGCGATGCTCATACGGAGAATATTATTAATACTGGCGCGGGGAGATTGGGTTTAATTGATTTTACAGATTTTTGTTTGAGCGATTTTACTCGGGATGTTGGTACTTTTATGCAGCAGTTGGAATATAAAATAATGGCGCGACATGATAATGATACAGTTTATGCAAAAAAAATGAGTGCTTTGTTTTTGCAGAAATATTTGCTTGAGAGAAATTTAACCTTAACGCCAGATTTAGATGAGCGGATTAAACTTTATTATGATTGGACAGCGGTAAGAACGGTGGTTTATTTATTTTTAAAGCATGATAGTGACCCCGCTAAGGCAGAAATATTACTTAACAAAGTCAAGCAAGATTTAGCAATCAAATAGTCTGCGAGAAATTGTTTAATAAATTAAAAAATAGGAATTTCAAAGTACGCGGTAAATTTTTGTAAGATGCCATAAAGAAGTGACTGTGGTATAATAAAAGAAAATAATTAAAGAGTATGGGACGAAGAAAAAAAAGAAAAAATAATGATTATTTAGTTTTACCGGATTTTAAATTGAACGAAAAAGCCCGTCGGAGTTTATTTATTGTCATTTTATTGGCGTTAGGATTAGTTAGTTTATTTGGTTTGTTTGATTTAGCTGGTAATTTTGGTAAATTTTTAGCAAAGTGGTTGGCTTTAATTTTTGGTTATGGCAAATGGTTAGTGCCACTTATTATCTTTTATTGGGCCTTTTTATTAATTAGAAGAGAAAAAAATAATTTGCAGTTTAATAATTATTTAGGATTATTTTTTCTTTTTATCACTTATCAAACCGCTTTTCATTTCTTTTATTCTAATTTGAAGTGGTTAGAACTAGCGGCGGCCGGTCAAGGTGGGGGTTATATTGGTTATTATTTAAGTCGTGGCCTTTTTTATATTTTCGGTTTTTGGGGCGGATTTTGGATTTTATTAGCCTTTTTATTGGTTTCTCTAATTTTAACTTTTAACACCTCACTTAGTCGTTTACTGGGGAAAGAGAGTTTTTTGGCGAAATTAATTCGTCCTTTTGGACTTTTTTTCCGTGAATTATTTTCTAGTTCAGATGAAGGAGATAAAAGTGAAGATGTGGGCGCATTAGTAGCAGAAGCGCGTGAAAAAGTGTTAGATTCTTGGCAAAAAAAAGACTTGGCGACAAATTTAGTGACGGCAGAAGAAGATGATGAAGTTGTTCCCGCCAGAATTAAGGCTAATCAAAAAACTATTCAAGAAAAATTAACTTGGCCCAAGCGGTCGATTAAAATTGATCTACCAATTGAACTTTTGAATAATAAATTTTCTAAAGCAATTGGTGGGGACACTGAATTAAATGGGCAAAAGATTAAAAATACTTTAAATAAATTTGGAATAGAAGTGGAAATGGGGGAAACTAAAGTAGGGCCAACCGTGACACAATATACATTTAGACCGGCCGAGGGAGTGAAATTATCAAGAATTACCACTTTAAGTAATGATTTATCTCTTGCTTTGGCCGCTCATCCGATTCGAATTGAAGCGCCTATTCCCGGAAAATCTTTAGTGGGGGTTGAGGTGCCAAATCGAGCAAAAGCTATTGTTGGCTTGAGAGAAATTTTAGAAGATGCGACTTTTAAAAATAGAAAAAATAATCTACATATTGTTTTAGGAAAAGATGTGGCGGGAAATTCTTGGCTTTATGATTTAACGCGTATGCCGCATTTATTAGTCGCGGGAGCAACTAATTCCGGTAAATCAGTTTGTTTAAATGCAATTATTGTTAGTTTGCTTTACCAAAATAATCCTGATGATTTACGTTTTATCATGGTTGATCCTAAGCGAGTGGAATTGCCAACTTATAATGGTATTCCTCATTTGTTAACACCGGTGATAACGGAAGTATCAAAAACTATCAATTCTTTAAAGTGGTGTTTAAATGAAATGGATAGGCGTTATGATATTTTAAACAAGGCTGGTAAAAAGAATATTCAAAGTTATAACCAAACGGCGCAAGAAAAACTACCCTTCATTGTTTTTATTATTGATGAATTAGCTGATTTTATGATGACAGCCGGCAAGGAAATGGAAGCGGCTATTATTCGTTTGGCGCAGATGTCTCGAGCAATTGGTATTCATTTAATTTTAGCGACACAACGTCCCAGCGTTGATGTTATAACTGGTTTAATAAAAGCTAATATTACCACTCGGATTGCTTTTTCAGTGGCATCTTTAGTTGATTCAAAGACAATTTTAGACACTTCGGGAGCGGAGAAACTTTTAGGGCAGGGAGATATGTTATTCTCAACGGCTGAATTAGCTAAGCCAAAAAGAATTCAAGGAGCTTATTTAAGTGATGATGAAATTAATGATGTGGTTAATTATATTAAAGAAAAAAGTGGTGAAGCCGAGTATTTAGAAGGGGTAACTGATAGACAAAAAGTGGCGGGTATCGCCGGGGTCGGTTTAGATGGTAATCATGGTGATGAGGATGAACTTTTTTTAGAAGCAAAAGATATAATTGTAAAAGCGGGGAAAGCGTCTACTTCCATGTTGCAACGTCGTCTTTCGATTGGTTATGGCCGGGCGGCAAAAATTTTAGATATGTTGGAAGATTCAGGTGTTATTGGTCCGGCAAACGGTTCTAAACCGAGAGAGGTTTTGATAAATCGTGATGATTATGAAGCCCAAGGTAATATTAGTGCTCTGCCTTTACATAGAAGAGAACAAACAGAGGCGCCCGCCAGTTATCTAACTGATGAAGGTGATGATGGCACCTTGGATTTTAGTAATGATAAAGAGGAAGAAGTTAAGAGAGAAGAAGCTGAGTCTGAATCAATTTTGCGAAAATTAAGTCCTGAAGAAGCGGAAGATATAATTGAAGATGAGAATGAAATTTTAGAAGATATTAGAGAAGGAGCAAAAGAAGATAAATTTGAAGAAGAAGATAAATCTGAAGAAAAAAAGAAAAAAGAAAAAGTTAATCCGTTAGATGAAGATGATGAAATGTTTTTTTCTCGTTAATTCAGAGAGTGTTAATAAATAAAGTTTGTTAATTTATGATAACGAAAATTAAAAAATTAATTCCACGTAAATTTTTTCAATTACTCTCCCCCGCTTATCATTTTTGTTTAAGCTTTCTGGCGGCTCTTTTTAGTCGTTTTCCCAGTCGTAATTTGATTGTCATTGGGATAACAGGGACAGCCGGGAAAACTTCAACCGCTTATTTAATTTATAAAATGTTAAATGAAGCGGGTTATAAAACCGGGTTAACATCAACAGCAATTTTTTCTGATGGAAAAAGGGAGTGGTTAAATGATAAAAAAATGACCATGCCGGGACGTTTTTTTATTCAAAAGATGTTAAAGCAGATGGTTGCTAATAAATGTTTATTTGCCATTATAGAGACAACTTCGGAGGGGATTAAACAATTTCGTCATCGTTTTATAAACTATGATACTTTAATATTTACCAATCTTTATCCCGAACACATTGAATCCCATGGTAGCTTTAAAAAATATAAGGAAGCAAAGGGTCAACTTTTTTCTCATTTACATCGGTTTAATAATAAATATGTTGATGATAAGTTAAGAGTTTGTCAGGTTAAAAATGGTTTAAAGAAAATAGATTATACCCGAGTTAAAAAAACGATTATTGTTAATGGCGATGATAAACAAGCCTCATATTTTCTTAACTTTTGGAGTGAAGCGAAAATTATTTATTCTCTTAATCCTCAGTTTGCAGAAGAGCCGTTAATAAAAACTTTAAGTAGTGAATTTTTAGTTAAAGATATTGTAACTATTAAAGGTGAAGTGAAAGAAGTTTCCGCTTCGGGATTGAAAATAAAAATTGCCGATTCATTTTTAGATTTAAGTTTACTTGGTGATTTTAATGCTAAAAATGTTATCGCCGCCTATGCTCTCGGGGTTTCTTATTCAATTGCTGATGATAAAATTATTCAGGGTTTAAAAAGTGTTAAATCATTAGTGGGGAAAATGGAATTAATTGAGGCTGGTCAGGATTTTAAAGCCATGGTTGATTATTCTTTTGAACCAAAGGCTTTAGAGAATCTTTATAGCACTATTAAGCTTTTCTCTTATAATAAATTAATCCACGTTCTCGGCGCTACCGGTGGTGGACGAGATAAGGCTAGACGACCAATTATGGGTAAATTAGCCGCACAAATGGCTGATATAGTAATTATTACCAATGAAGATCCATATGACGAAGATCCGTTAGAGATTATTAAACAAGTAGCTCTTGGCGCGAAGGAGGGAGGAAAAGAGGAGGGAAAAGATTTATTGTTAATTTTAGATAGACGAGAAGCACTTAAAAAAGCTGTAATGTTAGCTGAAAAAGATGATATGGTTTTAGTTACCGGTAAAGGAGCGGAGCAGTTTATATGTCTACAAAATGGGAAAAAAATGCCTTGGGATGATAGAAAGGAATTAAAACAAGCAATTGTGGATAAATTGTGTATTGACAAAATATAATTAGTGGCATACTATAAATATACGCTTACACTTTTTTCATTTAAAAAAGTGATTTATAAAAAAACGAGTTAATTTAATATTTTTTAAAACTCAAGCCAATTTGGGATTGAGATTTTTTTGTTAAAAATTAATCTTTATACGTATTGGCTCCTTTTTGTGCCGTTTTTTATTAAAATTTAAAAACTACTTTATATATTTTATGTCTAAACGTAAATCATTCTCAGAGCTTAGAGCCGCTGTGCCGATGCCTGACTTAATTGAGATTCAAAAAGATTCTTACAATTGGTTTTTAAAAGAAGGTTTAGCTGAATTATTTGATGAAATAAATCCGGTGGTTGATTTTATCGGTCGCGATTTAGAATTATATTTTGAAGATTATTATTTAGATGAGCCTAAATTTTCGGAAACAGAAAGCCGAGAAAAAAATATTACCTATGAAGCCCCCTTACGTGTTAAAACAAGACTTCTAAATAAAAAAACTAAAAAAGCTATAACCCAAGAAGTGTTTTTGGGTGATTTTCCTTTGATGACCGGTAATGGTACCTTTATCATCAATGGGATTGAAAGAGTTGTTGTTTCTCAGCTTATTAGATCCGCCGGAGTAATGTTTACCGCTGATTATATTAAAGGCAAGAAATGTTATGGCGCTAAAGTTATTCCTAATCGGGGCGCTTGGTTGGAAATAGAAAGTGATATCAATAAAGTATTGTGGGTAAGAATAGATCGAAAAAGAAAAGTGGCGGTAACTTCTCTTCTTCGGGCTTTTGGTTATGAAAGTGATGAAGAGTTAATTAAATTATTTAAAGATGTAGATTTGGTAAAATCAGCAGATGAGCCCACTTTTATTGCGGCTACAATTGAAAAAGATTTAGCAAAAAATGAAGCTGAAGGTTTGCAAGAAATATATCGTCGTATTCGTCCGGGTGATTTAGCGTCAGTTGAAAATGCTCGTCAACTAATTCATTCAATGTTTTTCCGTTTTGATCGTTATGATTTTGGTCGTGTCGGTCGTTATAAATTAAATCGTCGTTTTAATCTTGATTTGCCAACAAATAAGAAGGAGTATCGGATTTTACGTAAGGAAGATTTAGTTTTAATCATCAAAGAAGTGATAAGATTAAATATTACAAAAGAACCGGAGGATGATATTGATCATCTTGGTAATCGTCGGGTAAGAGCAATTGGGGGATTAATTCAAAATAGATTTAGAGTTGGTTTAGCGAGAATGGAAAGAATTATCAAAGACAGAATGTCAACTTCTGATATTAGTAGTTTAAATCCATCTAAATTAATTAATGCTCGACCAGTTATTGGGGTAGTGCGAGAATTTTTTATGTCTTCGCAGCTATCACAATTTATGGATCAGACAAATCCGCTTGCAGAATTGGAGCATAAGCGTCGTTTAAGTGCGATGGGTCCAGGGGGGTTAACTCGTGAAAGAGCTGGCTTTGATGTGCGTGATGTACACTCGACTCACTATGGTCGTATTTGTCCGATTGCAACGCCTGAAGGACCTAATATTGGTTTAGTTGGTCACTTGGCCAGTTATGCTAGACTTAACAGTTATGGTTTTTTAGAAACCCCTTATCGTCGTGTTGTAAAAGATAAAAAAGGTTATCGAGTTACGGCTGAACTTGTTTATCTTGATGCTTCGGAAGAAGAAAAGTATGTTACAGTTGACTCGACTATTCCAATGGATGATAATGGCTATTTTTTAGTTTCAAAATATGAGGCGAGAATAAAAGGTGAACCGGATATAGCCGATGTTTCCGATATTGATTTTGTTGGTGTTGTGGCAAATCAAATTATTTCTATCGCCACTTCTTTAATTCCTTTTATGGAACATAATGATGGGCAGAGATCATTAATGGGAACAAACATGCAACGTCAGGCGGTTCCTTTAATTATAAATGAATCGCCAATAGTTGGTACCGGAGTGGAAGCTAGAGCGGCGCTTGATAGTGGACATGTTGTTGTTGCCAGTGAAGATGGCCAGATTACAAAAGTTGAAGCGGGTAAAATTGAATTAACCACTAAAAAAGGAGAAATTATTACGTATAATTTAAATAAGTTTTTACGTTCCAACTCTTCTACCTGTATTAATCAGCACCCAACGGTTGAATTGGGGGAAAAAGTAAAGAAGGGGCAAATCATTTCCGATGGTCCCGCTATTGCGGATGGAGAATTGTCATTAGGGCGCAATATCTTAGCAGCTTTTATGACTTGGGAAGGTTTTAATTATGAAGACGCGATTATTATTTCCGAGCGTTTGGTTAAGGAAGATGTTTATTCCTCGATTCATATTGAAAATTATACAATTGATGTTCGCGACACTAAGTTAGGTCCGGAAATTGTTACCAATGATATTCCCAATATCAGTGAAGAAAAATTAAAGAATTTGGATGATGAGGGAATAATTCGTATTGGCGCTGAAGTTTCAAGTGGAGATATTCTGGTAGGAAAGATAACGCCAAAGGGGGAAACAACCTTGTCGGCGGAAGAAAAATTATTACGAGCTATATTTGGTGATAAGGCAAAAGATGTTCGTGACTCCTCGCTCTATTTAGAGCATGGTGAACACGGAAAAGTGGTTGATATAAAAATATTTTCGCGTGAAGAAGGTGATAAATTATCTGCCGGTGTTTTGCAGTCTATTCAAGTTTCGGTAGCTAATTTACGCAAGATTCAAGTGGGAGATAAAATGTCCGGTCGGCACGGAAATAAAGGCGTTATTTCAAAAATTGTACCAGTTGAAGATATGCCTTATATGGCAGACGGTACTCCACTTGATATTATTCTTTCTCCTTTAGGTATTATTTCTCGTATGAATCTTGGGCAGTTACTGGAAACTCATATGGGTTTTGCGGCACAAAAGTTAGGTTATAAAGTGATGACGCCAGCTTTAAACGGTATTACAGAAGAACAAATTAAAGAAGAATTAAAGAAGGCCGGTTTGTCTGAGGATGGTAAGGTTACTCTTTATGATGGCAAAACGGGTCAGGCTTATGATCAAAAAATTACCGTTGGTTATAAATATATCTTAAAGTTAAACCACATGGTTGAAGATAAAATTCACCAACGTTCAATTGGCCCATATTCACTTATCACCCAACAACCTTTGGGGGGTAAAGCTCAATTTGGTGGTCAAAGATTTGGAGAAATGGAAGTTTGGGCACTGGAAGGTTATGGCGCTAGTCATACCCTTCAAGAAATTTTAACCATTAAATCAGATGATATTCCCGGTCGCAGTAAGGCTTATGAGGCAATTATTAAAGGAGAAGAAATTGAAAAATTAAATGTCCCCGAATCATTCAATGTTTTAATTAGAGAGTTAAAAGGGTTAGGTTTAAATGTTGAGCTTTTAAGTGATAATTCCGAAATTCCCGCTTCTGAGGTGGTAACTGATTTAGATGAAGAGTTGGCAAGTGAAGAGCAACCGGAAGATGAAATAAAAAATGAAGAAGTGGTAGAAGATGCCATTGAAAAAGCAGCTTAATTTTGCCGGTGAATAAATATTAAATAACAATTTAGATAATATGTTAAATCCAATAAAAACTAGTGATTTCGACGCTATTCGCCTTAAACTTGCTAGCCCTGATGAGATTAAAGCTTGGTCTAATGGTGAGGTAACGCGTCCGGAGACGATAAATTATCGTACACAAAAGCCAGAAAAAGATGGTCTCTTTTGTGAAAAGATTTTTGGTCCTACTAAAGATTGGGAATGTGCTTGCGGCAAGTATAAAAAAATACGTTATAAAGGAATAGTGTGCGATAAATGCGGGGTTGAGGTCACCCGTTCTATAGTGCGTCGTGAACGTTTTGGTCACATTGACCTACAAGTCCCCGCTTCTCATATTTGGTTTTTACGTGGGCTATCTTCCAAAATTGGTTTACTTTTGAATTTAGGTATTCAATCTTTAGAGAAGGTTATCTATTATGCCAGTTTCATTGTTACAGATGTTGATGAGAATTTAAAAGAATTGGCAATTTCACAAGTTAAATCAGAGTATAAAAGTAAGCTTAAGGGATATGAAAATGAATATAATAATCGAGTTAAACAAATTAAAGATGCCGGTGGCGATAAAGAAGAATTAAAAAAGGCTTTAAAATTAAAAGAGGAAAAAATAGCTGACTTGGATGAGGATTTTGCGATAACTCAAAAAGAACTTAAAGATTTAAAGCCATTATTAATTATGTCTGAACAAGATTATCAAACAATGAGTATGAAGTTTGGACATATTTTTGAAGCGTCAATTGGGGCGGAAGCTATTAGAAAATTATTGGAAAAAATTGATTTGGATAAAAGTATTGCTAAGTTGGAAAATAAATTACAAGATGCGGTTGAATCAAAAAAGGAAAAATTAATTAAACGATTAAAATTATTAAAAAGTTTTAGAAATAATAATCTTCGTCCGGAATGGATGATTTTAAATACTATCCCGGTTATACCTCCGGATTTAAGGCCGATGGTGGCGCTTGATGGTGGTCGTTTTGCCGCTTCAGATTTAAATGACTTATATCGTCGAGTAATTAATCGTAATAATCGTTTAAAACAATTATTAGATTTAAATGCGCCGGAAGTAATTTGTCGTAATGAAAAAAGAATGTTGCAAGAAGCGGTGGATGCGTTAATTGATAATTCAGCGCGTCATACTAAAACAGTAACGGCTTCGACGGGACAAAAAAGACAACTTAAGTCATTAGCTGATACTCTCAAAGGAAAGCAGGGTCGTTTTCGTCAGAACTTATTGGGAAAAAGAGTTGATTATTCTGGTCGTAGTGTAATTGTAGTTAATCCCAAATTAAATCTTGATCAATGTGGTTTGCCGAAAATTATGGCTTTGGAGTTATTTAAGCCCTTTATTATTTCGCAATTAATTAAAAGAGAAATTGTTCATAATGTGAGATCGGCCTCTCGTTATATTGAGGCCGGACATGATGAAGTGTGGGACATCTTGGAAGAAATTGTGAAAGAGGCTTATGTGCTATTAAATCGTGCCCCTACTTTACATCGTCTTGGTATTCAAGCTTTTCGGCCGGTTTTAATTGAGGGTAAGGCAATTCAAATTCACCCACTGGTTTGTACTGCTTTTAATGCCGACTTTGATGGTGACCAAATGGCAGTTCATGTGCCTTTAACAAAAGAAGCAAAACATGAGGCAGAAACTTTAATGCTATCAACTCATAATTTATTAAAACCGGCAACCGGTGATCCAATTATTGCTCCGGGGCAAGATATTGTTTGGGGAACATATTATTTAACTTTGGTTGATGACACTTATGAAAAGAAGGCAAAAGAAGAATCACGTCATTTTTATAACGAAGATGAGGCTTATTTAGCCTATGATAATAATTTCATTGATTTACATGAACCTATTTATGTTCGTTATAATGGTGAGATGTTAAAAACCACAGTTGGTCGTTTAATCTTTAATGCTATTTTGCCGGAAAAGTTGCGCTATATTAACGACGTTACCGGCAAAGGAAAATTAAAAGATTTAATTCGAGAGTGTTTGCGTCTTTATGGTGAAGAGGAAACGGTCAAATTTATTGATGATTTAAAAAATCGTAGTTTTGCTTTTATTACCAAGTCCGGTTTATCTTGGGGGTTTGGTGATTTACCGTACTTACCAGAAAAAGATCGTTTAATTGCTGAAGCCAATAAAAAGGTGGAATTGATAAAAGAACAATATGAGGAGGGTTTACTTACCGATAGTGAAAGATACGCAAAGGTAATTGAGGAATGGAATAGTACTAAAGATAAAATTGCTGATATTTGTGTTAAAGGATTAGCTAATGTTTTGCCAGTATTTTCGATGATTGATTCCGGTGCTCGTGGTTCTTGGGCGCAGCCGGTACAGATTCTAGGAATGAAGGGATTGGTAAATTCGCCTTCAGGAAAAATTATTGAATTGCCGGTAAAAGGTAATTTTAAAAAAGGATTTGGTGTGCTTGAATATTTTATTTCTACCCATGGTGTTCGTAAAGGTTTGTCAGATACTGCTTTAAGAACAGCTAATGCCGGTTATTTAACTAGACGTTTAGTTGATGTTTCTCAGGATGTAATCGTCACTGAAGATGATTGTGGTGATAAGGATGGTTTATTAGTAGACAGAGAAAGTGCAGAAAAAACCGGTGAGGATTTTTTCAAGAAAGTTATAGGTCGTTATTTAGCCAAGGATGCTCTTAATCCTAAAGGTAAAGTAATTATGAAGGCCGGTGAAATTATAAATGAAGAAGCGGCGCTTAAATTAAAAGCTGCCGGGGTTGAGAAATTAAGTATTAGATCGGTTTTGAGTTGTAATATGCATAAAGGAATTTGTGCAAAGTGTTATGGTTGGGATTTAGCCTATAATAAGCCAGTAAAGATTGGGGCAACGGTTGGGGTTATTGCGGCGCAATCAATTGGTGAACCGGGAACACAGTTAACAATGAGAACTTTTCACTCTGGTGGTGTTGCCGGACAGGATGATATTACTCAAGGTTTGCCTCGAGTGGAAGAAATATTTGAAGCAAGAAGCCCGAAGAAAAAAGGTTTAATGTCTGATGTGGCCGGTAAGGTTAAAATTGAATTTGCTCAAAAAACTATTCGTGATAAAGAGGGAAAGGAAATTTTAGTTGATAATCCACAAGCTAAGGTGTTAAGTATTCATTATAAAGGGACCGATAGCGATAAATATTATTTTTCTGAAAAAATTAATGAACTTAAATTAACGCAAGGTTTGACGGCTAAGGATAAGAAAAAATTAACAGTGAAAGTTTTAGTTAAAGACGGTGATAAGGTTGCAAAAAATAGTGAACTCTTTAATGTTGGGGGTGAAGTTGTTAAGGCAAAAACAGCGGGAATTGTTAAGGTAAGCGATAAGTTTATCAGTCTGTTAAAAGAAGTTGATAAGATTAAAGAATTCTCCGTTTTAAAGGGTACTATGATTATGGTTGCCGATGGTGAAGAAGTGGAAGTGGGAACGCAGTTAACTGAAGGCAGTCTTGATTTACGTGAACTTTATAAATTAAAGGGACGACTTGAAACACAAAAATATATTATCAAAGAAATTCAGTATGTTTATTCTTCCCAAGGGCAACCTTTAAATGATAAACACGTTGAAATTATTGCTCGTCAAATGTTTTCTCGTTTCTTAGTTACGGAAGCGGGTAGCACCAATCTTTTACCAGGAGAAACAATTGAGGAAGAAGTCTTTTTCCAAGCTAATAAGGAAGTTAAAAAAGAAGCCAGTGGTGAGCGCTTATTACTTGGTATTACCAAGGCTTCTTTAACGACTGACAGTTTCTTATCTTCGGCTTCTTTCCAAGAAACTTCAAGAGTTTTAATTGACGCGGCAGTAAATGGAAAAATTGATTATTTAGAAGGTCTTAAGGAGAATGTTATTATTGGTTGTTTGATTCCGGCCGGAACCGGTTATAAAGAAAAAAAGAAACGGGTTGAATACGGAAAATAATGAAAAATATTTTGTTGTGAAATATAAAAAAGTGCCCATTTAAATGGGCCTTTTTTATTTGTTTTTTTGTCTTTTTTCAAGTAAAATAAAAGATAAGATATGAAACAAAAATTATTAAAAAAAATTAAAAGTATACCTACCTTGAGACTTTTTTGGTTAAGTTTGATTGTTATTTTTGTAATTGTATTTCTAACTTTAAAAATAGTGCCGGGAGGGAAAATTACTTATCGTTATAACTATGCTGGTAAATTTCATGTTGGTCAAGGATTTATTTATAATTTTACCCCACCCGATAGAGTTGTTAGTAAACCGGGTCAATTACCAAAAATGATAGGAGATCCTTTATATTTTTCCGTTTTTACACCGCGGACATTTTCAAAGGCAAAATTAAAATTATATTATCGACGTAATTTAGATGAAAAGACGCCGATTATAGAAGCGGGGATTTTAGCCGATGGAATAGTTTGGCGTTATGATTTAAAACCAATTGAAAACAGATTAATCGATAATCTTTACTCTTCTTGGCGGTTACTTTCGTCAGAGCCTTTAATTATGCAGCAGGATGCTTATTATCAAGATCAAGAAAGTTTTTTTTCAGATTTAAAAGCGGGTAATTTAAAGGGTTGTCAAACTGATAGAATATTAGAATGTTTAGCGGTTTATAATTATAGTCCCGATTTAGAAGTAAATTTTTCTTTTTCAGAAAGTGAAAAACCATTTCAATTAGATGTCCCTTTAAGAGGGGCACACACTCTTTTTCTTTATCCGGAAACCGATAAATTATCTTTTAAAGTAACCGTTACAGATTTAAATTTAGATAAGAATAATGATCCGATTAAATTGATTCTATCACAGGGGAAAAAAATTATCGCTCAAAGTGATTTAGCCGATGAAAATAGAGCTCCTACCGGTGGTCAGGAGGAAATAAAAACGTTGTATTTAGAAGATAAAATAAAGGCTAAAGAATTATATAAATTGGAGATAAAAATAAGTGATGATGTGGTGATTAAAAAAATAGAAAGCTCTACCAATAGATTGGTTTTTGCTAATAAATTATGGCCCGTGTCATGGGGTAAAGAATTACGCGTTTATACTGATTCCCCTTATTTACAACTAAAGGCTTTAGGTCCGGCAAGTTGTCAGGATTTTATTTTTGGCCAACAATCCTTTTCTTTGTCCACGCCTTATGAGAAACAAGAATTTTCTCTTGAACAAGAAAACGGAAATAAGCTTAAGGAAATACATTTAGTCCGGGATGATGTTATTATTGAAACCGGAGGAGTTTTTTCTTTTTCTCGGGATAATTTTTTTAATCCGGTAGTAAAAAAAGTTGATAGATATTATCAATTAAGACCCGAGAATCGGTATATAATAGCTGATTATAAAGGGCCGCAAGTGTATCGAGGTGACATATTGGTAAATGAAGCGGAGTTTGATTTACAAGGAGTGTACCGGGAAAATGATAAATATAATTTTGTTATTTCCGTCCCGGGTATAGAAAAAAATCCTGCTAATTATTTAGCAATTGAAAAGATAGAGATTGAATTTTCTGGTCGTACTCTGGGGCAAAAATTATTTAATTTCTAAATTATGAATTTTTTTTACAAGAAAAAAGAAAAGTTAGTATTTTGGGAGGAACTCTTCTATTTCTTTTTCAGTTTAACGACAGTGGCTATATTTTTAGAGATTATATTTCCGCGAATTATTTTAGCCTATTTAAATATAAATTATTTAATTTTGGCGACTACTTTAAGCGGACTTTATTTGTTAATAAAAAATAAATCAAAATAATATGACTTTAGCTAATTTTTTTCAACCACAAGGGATAGTGATAATTGGGGCTTCAAATAATCCGGCTAAAATTGGTAGGCAAATTTTAGACAATATTTTAAATTCTAATTATCAAGGAAAAGTATACCCGATTAATTTAAAAGAAAAAAAGATTGCGGGATTGAAAGCTTACGCCACGCTTGAAGATTTAAAAAAGCAACCACTGGCTGAATATTTAATTATTATTGCTATTCCCGCTCCATTTGTGGGCGCAGAAATTGAGCGCGGAGCTAAATTAGGAGCGAAAAATTTTATTATTATTAGTGCTGGTTTTAAAGAAGCGGGCGATGAGGGCAAGAAACGTGAAGCGGAAATAAGTGCTTTGGGAAAAAAATATCAACTTAATATTCTTGGTCCAAATTGTTTAGGATTTATTAATAATGTAGATAATTTTAATGCCAGTTTTTCTGAAACTACAGCGGTATCCGGTCGCCTTGCGTTGGTGTCACAGTCCGGAGCTATAGGGAGTGCTGTTTTAGATTGGTTAAAAGCCTATAATTTAGGTTTAGCTTATTTTATCAGTTTGGGTAATAAGGCAGTTTTAACTGAAAATAATTTTTTACAACATTTAGAAAAAGATAAAAATGTCGATGCGGTGATATTTTATTTAGAAGATATATTGCAAGGACGGGAATTTATAAAAATTGCTTCTAAAGTGGCTCAAAAAAAGCCGATAGTTGTTTTGCTCTCCGGGCTATCACCGGCGGGAGAGAAATTAGCCTTTTCACATACAGGAGCTTTAGCTAAAGAATCAAAAGTAATAGAAGCCGCTTTAAAGCGAGCGGGAGTGATACAGCTTACTCGTTTAAATGATCTTTTTGATATAATATTATTACTAAAAAATAAGGCCTTTTATCATAATTTAAGTCCTAAAATAACTATTATTACCAACGCCGGTGGTTTAGCGGTGCTGACCGCCGATGCGATAGAAAAAGCCGGTTTAGAGTTAGGAAACAATTTAGATTTATTAGGCGATGCGCAAGCGCAAGATTATTATCAAGCTTTAACTTTAGAGTTAAAGAAAAAAACAAATTCCACTATTTTAATTTTATTAACTCCGCAAACAAACACTCGTCCCGAGGAAGTGGCTCAAGCTGTTATAAAAATTGCCACTCTTTATCCTCAGCGAGCCATTATGGCTTCTTTTGTCGGAGGGGAAGCGGTAGGTGCGGCTAAAAATTTATTATTACAAAATAATATTCCGGTTTTTTCCTATCCGGAGCAAGCGATTAACAGTTTGGCTTTGGTAGTGAAAAATCAACAAACAAAAAAAGACTTATCCGTTTTTTCTAAGCAGTCTCAGAAAAAGAAGATAAGCTCTATTCCCAGTGATTATGTCGCGCTGTTAAAGGCTTTAAAGCGATATAATTTTCAAGTAGCACCAACCCATTATTATTCATCTTCTGATAAAATAAATAAATTTCCGGTGGTGGTTAAAGCCGTCGGTCCTGATTTTATTCACAAAACTGATAAGGGAGGAGTGATTTTAAATATAAAAAGTCAGTTTGAATTAAAAAAAGCAATCTTAAAACTTAAAAAAGAACAGGCTTTGTATTTTAAAAATAAAGAAAACAAAATAGTTTTGCAAGCACAAAAGAAGGGAGGCTTAGAATTAATTTTGGGAATAAAAAGAGATGAAAATTTTGGACACGTTATACTTTTTGGTTTAGGAGGAGTATATGCCGAGGTTTTAGGTGATACACAACTTGTTTTAGCGGATTTAAATCGCAACAGCGCTTTAGCGGCTTTAAAAGCGAGCTCTCTTTTTCCGATTATCAAGGGACTAAGGGGAAAAAAATATAATCTTGATGCCTTAGTGGATACTTTAATTAATTTAAGTAATTTAGCGGCGGCACATCCGGAAATTAAGGAGCTTGATATTAATCCTTTGCTATTAACCGAGAAAGAGGCCATTGTTTTAGATGCGCGCGTTTTAACTGATTAATATGTATCAGGCTAAAAAATTATAGTTATATTGCCGACTTATAATGCCGATAAAATTTAGAGGAGTATTTTTTAAAAGAATTAGAGATAAAACCGGGATATGAGAAGGCGATTTTAAATCTTGAAATGTTGCAAGATTTGAAAAACCAGTTAAGATAATAACATATGTTTAAACGAATTTTTTCCAAGTCAATTGATAATATAACTATTGCTGCTGCTCTGGTGGCAATGTCTTCTTTGCTTTCACGGGTTTTAGGCGTTTTACGTGATCGTATTTTAGCGGGTACTTTTGGAGCAGGAGCGACACTGGATAATTATTATGCTGCTTTTCGTATTCCGGACTTAATTTTTAATTTAGTTGTCCTGGGGGCTTTGTCTGCTGGTTTTATTCCCGTTTTTACCGCTCTTATAAAGAATAAAAAAGGAGGGGAAAGAGAGAATGGCGAGGCCTGGCATTTAGTGAGCAATCTTTTAAATTTTTTATTAATACTTTTAGTCGTACTTTCCATAGTTGGAATTATTTTTTCTGATAATTTAACTAAATTAATTACACCTGGTTTTGGACCGGAGCAACAACAAGAAGTAGCGGCTTTAACTCGAATTATGTTTTTGTCACCGATATTTCTAGGACTTTCGGGAATAATGGGTGGAGTTTTGCAATCGTTTAAGAGATTTTTAATTTATTCATTAACACCAATTTTCTATAATTTAGGAATTATTATTGGGGCTTTGTATTTTGTAGATATTTGGGGGGTGGCCGGTTTGGCTTGGGGGGTTGTTTTAGGCTCTTTTCTTCATTTCGTTATTCAATTGCCCACGGTTTATAATTTAGGTTTTCGTTATCGCGCCATTATATCGTGGCGAGATAAAAATATTAGAAAAATTGCCGCGATGATGGTTCCACGAACCATGAGCTTAGCTATTGCTCAAATAAACCTAGTTGTGATTACGGTGATTGCTTCCAGTTTAGAGTCCGGTTCTTTAACCGCTTTTAATTTTGCTAATAATTTGCAATCTTTTCCAGTTGGTATTTTTGGTATTTCTTTTGCTATTGCCGCTTTTCCGGTATTAGCGGAAAATGCTAATAATTATCAGCAATTATCTAAAAATTTTTCCAACACCATGAGACAGATTTTGTTTTTTGTTGTCCCGGCAACGGTTTTGATAGTGGTTCTTCGGGCGCAGATTGTTAGAGTTGTATTAGGAACGGGAAATTTTGATTGGCGCTCCACTTTTATGACGATGGATGCCTTAGGGTTTTTTGCTTTATCGTTATTTGCCCAGGCAACTATTCCCCTGTTAACAAGAGTTTATTATGCGAAGCATAATTCAAAAACACCTTTTTATTTTGGTTTAATTTCAATTATAGTTAACATTATTCTTTCTTTTTATTTTGGAAAATTACTGGGAGTAGCCGGTTTGGCGCTGGCTTTTTCAATTGCTAATATTATTAATTTTATCTTGCTTTGGGGGTGGCTTTATGTTAAAGTAGGGGCTCTAGATTTTCCTCGAATTATCCTGTCGTTTTTAAAATTTTCCTTTGCCGCTATCGGTGCGGGTTTAGCCACACAAATTACTAAATTTTTAGTTTGGCCCTTTATTGATATGACTACATTTATTGGTGTCTTTACGCAGTTATTTTTTGCCTTTGTGATTGGTGTCTTAGTTTATGCCTTATTATGTTATCTTTTAGGAAGTGAAGAGTTGATGCATTTTATGTCTGCTTTGAGAAAAAGATGGCCATTTAAGAAGGTTAAAGTGGGAGATCAGGGTGAAGCCCGGGGGCTATAAGTTAAATTATATGTTTGAAATTAATAAAATTAGAAATTTTTCAATTATTGCCCATATTGATCATGGTAAATCAACTTTAGCTGACAGAATGTTAGAGTTTACCAATACGGTGGAAAAGAGAAAGATGAAAAATCAGATATTGGACGGAATGGATATTGAACGTGAGCGAGGAATTACAATTAAGTTAACGCCGGTGAGTATGGAATATCAAGGATATTACTTAAACTTAATTGATACGCCCGGGCACGTTGATTTTTCTTATGAGGTTTCACGATCTTTAGCGGCGGTTGAAACTGCTTTATTGTTAGTTGATGCCACTCAGGGAATACAGGCGCAAACATTAGCTAATCTTTATTTAGCATTAGAACAAGATCTAAATATTATACCGGTTGTTAATAAAATTGATTTACCGGCGGCTGATATTTTCAAGGTAAAGGGGGAAATTATGCGTCTTTTAGGGTGCAAAGAAGAGGAAATTCTTATTGCTTCGGGTAAAACTGGACAAGGTGTACCAGAAATTTTAGAGGCTATAATTAAACAAGGTAAAGCTCCTAAGGAACCAGCAATTAATTTAGAATCTGATTTTTCTCGATCTTTAATTTTTGACTCTAAGTATGATATTTATCGGGGGGTGGTCGCTTATATCAGAGTGGTAAATGGAGTGTTGAAAAAGGGGGATAAAATTAAATTAGCCTCAGCTCACGAAGAAAGTGAAGTGATTGATTGTGGTATTTTTAACCCTGATTATTTTTCTACAGACAAATTAATGCCGGGACAGATTGGTTACGTGGTAACCGGATTTAAGGAGGTAGCGGAGTGTCGAGTAGGGGATACAGTATTATCAGGCAAGGCAATTAAAACAGAGAAAGTGGAAGCTTTGCCGGGTTATAAGGAAGTAAAGCCGATGGTTTTTGCGGGAATATTTCCTCGTGAAGGCAATGATTTTAAGGATTTGCGTGAAGCTATGGCTAAACTTAAATTAAATGACGCCGCTCTTGTCTATGAACCGGAACAATCTGATGCCTTAGGTTTTGGTTTTCGTTGTGGTTTTTTGGGTTTGCTTCATTTGGAAGTTTTTCAAGAAAGATTACGTCGTGAATATAATCTTGATTTAATTGTTACTATTCCCAGTGTTGCCTATAAAGTTTTTAAAACCGGGGGGGAGGAAATTATAATTAGAACACCACAAAAATTACCGGAACAAAATCAAATTGAAAGAATCGAAGAACCTTGGGTGGCACTTGATATTGTTAGTCCGAAAGATTATTTGGGCAATATTATGAATTTAGCTCAAGAGAAACGAGGAATTTATAAAAATACGGAATATATTTCTGGTGATCAGATTGATGGTCGGGCGATTTTGCATTATGAGATGCCCTTGTTTTCAATTTTGACTGATTTTTATGATAAGGTAAAAAGTGTTTCTTCCGGCTTTGCTTCGATAAATTATGAGTATTTAGATTATCGGCGCGCTGATGTTGTGAAAATGGATATTTTAGTGGCCGAAGAACCAATTGAAGCGCTGGCAACGATTGTTTATCGTGATGATGCCTATCGTCAGGGACGAGAGGTAGTGGATATTTTAAAAGATAATTTACCACGGCAGATGTTTGCGATTAAAATTCAGGCAGCAATAGGAGCTAAAATTATTGCTGCCGAAAAATTACCAGCTTTAAGAAAAGATGTGACGGCTAAGTTATACGGTGGCGATGTTACCCGAAAACGAAAATTATTGGAAAAACAAAAGAAGGGAAAGAAAAAAATGATGGCGGCGGGAAAAGGTAGGGTTGATATTCCGGCTAATATATTTGTTAAAATTTTAAAAAGATAAATATGAAAAAAAAGAAGATGGTTAGACTTTTTTGGTTAGTGGTTTCACTGATTGTGGGTGTTTCCATGATTTTGCTACCAATTTTTCTTGCCTTTTAGAATTATAATTATATGAAAGAGTGGCGCTTGCTACCAAAAATAGAACCGAATGAAGAATTAATGAAATTAGGACTTAATCCTTTATTGTTACAAATTATGCTTCATCGCGGTTTTACCACAGTTAATTCAATTAATAATTTTTTAAATTTCAAACTTGATGAAAATTTAGTTTTAGCGATATCGGAAGAAGATAAGAATGGATTTTATAACCCCTTTATTTTCAAGGATATGGAAGAAGCGGTAAAATTAATCATTACTCATATCAAGAGGAGGGATTTAATTATTGTCTATGGTGATTATGATGCCGATGGCGTTACGTCGGCGGTTATTTTATATGAGACCTTGCGGTTATTACAGGCTAAAGTGGAAGTTTATTTGCCTGATAGGGTAAGTGAGGGCTATGGTTTAAATAAAATGGCAATTAATCAAATTGCTCAAGCGGGAGCAAAATTAGTTGTTACAGTTGATACGGGTATCAGAAGCAAGGAGGAGGTTGCTTATGCCCAAAGTTTAGGGTTAGATGTTATAATTACCGATCATCATGTTTTACCGGAGAAATTAACTGAATTACCAGCTTGCCTTATTATTAATCCGGCTGATACCCGTAATAATTATCCTTGTCCTTTTTTAGCGGGAGTGGGCGTGTCGTATAAATTAATCAGTGCGCTTTTAATAAAATCTAAACTTTCTCCCAAACAAAAACAATTATTAGCGGATAAGGCCCTTGATTTAGTAGCTCTAGGCACTATTGCCGATATGGTTAGTCTTTTAGATGAGAATAGATTGCTGGTAAAAAAAGGACTTGAAATAATGAATCGTAATCAGAGATTAGGTTTAAATCAATTATTATTTTCTGCGGGTATTAATACCGCAAAGGATTTAGAGGCTTGGAATATTGGTTGGCAAATAGCCCCACGTTTAAATGCTGCTAGTCGTTTAAGTCATGCCAATACCGCTTTTTCTTTATTAACAACTAAAGATAAGGAAGAAGCGAGGGAGTTGGCGGAAGAGCTTAATCGACGTAATAGTAGTCGTCAGGAGATTACCAAAGAAATAATGTCACAGGTAGAAGAAAAAATTAATCAAGATAATGTCCCGGAAATTATTATTGGTGTTTGTGATGATGATCAAGCTTGGAATGAGGGAGTAATTGGTTTAGTGGCTGGCAAAATTGCGGAAAAATATTATCGTCCCACTTTAATTATTACTCGTTTGGTTGAGGTCGCTGAATTTGATAGCAAAAAAAAGAAATTAATCCCCAAACAAGTTAGTTTTAAAGGTTCGGGGCGTTCAATTCCGGAGTTAAATTTAATAAAAACAATAGAGGAAAATGCTATTTATTTAGATAAGTATGGTGGGCATCCTATGGCCTGTGGTTTTTCTTTGGTTTCAGAAGAAAAGTTGAAATTGTTTATAGACAGAATAACCAGGCTGGTCAAAGAAAAATTAGCTAATGTTAATTTAGTGCCGAAAATCGATATTGAAGCAGTATTAAAAAAGACTGATATAAAATTAGATTTTGCTCAATACATTGAAAAGTTAGCACCCTTTGGGCAAAATAATTCTCAACCTAAATTTGTTTCTTATAATTTTAAGGTGGAAGATATTATTGTAATGGGAATGGAAAATCAACATATTAAATTAAGATTAGATGGTTTTTGGGCAATTTCTTTCGGTGGTGCCAAAAAATATGAAGATATTAAAGTGGGTGATAGAGTGGACTTGGTGTATTATCTTGAGATAAATAAATTTAATGGACATGAAGGGATACAATTAAAAATTATTGATTTAAAATTAAGGCAATAAATATGAAAAATGAAAGGGCTAAAATTTTTAGTGATGGTGGGGCTCGTGGTAATCCGGGACCAGCCGGTATCGGGGCAATCATTTACGATGTTAAGGGAGCGGTTTTAGCGGAAATATCTGAGTATTTAGGGGAGACGACTAATAATCAAGCTGAATATAGAGCTCTTATCGCCGCTTTAAATAAAGCTAAAAGCTTAAAATTAAAAGTGGTAGATTGTTATTTGGATAGTGAATTAGTGGTTAAACAATTAAATCGAGAATATAAGGTTAAAAACAAGGAACTTGCTCCGCTATTTTTAGAAGTATATAATATTAGTCTTTCCTTTAAAAAAATTACCTTTAATCATATCAGAAGGGAACAGAATAAAGACGCGGATAGGTTGGCTAATGAGGCAATGGATAAAGGGAAATAAAAGAGAAAGAAAAAAACTATTCAAAGGAGAATAGTTTTTTTATTTTAGATTTTATATTTAGAAATGTTATAAGCGGCAATTTGAGAGATTGCTTTTATATCGGTTGCTTTTAAATGTTTAAATCTCCCCTGTTTTTTTAGATAATTTTCTACCGGTTCGGCTTTGAAATTTTTTGTTATACTGGAGTGAATTAATTGGCCATTTTCATATTCAAGAAGCGGATAAAGGCCGGTTTTTACCGCTAATTTTCCCATGGTGGCGGCATCGCCGTAATCAATATTCCATCCCGGGATACAGGGAGAGAGAATTTGTATATAAGCTGGTCCGGAAATAGTTAGCGCTTTTTTTACTTTGTTGGTAATATCAGTGGGAAAACCGGCGACTGATTGAGCGACATATTTTACATTATGAGCTAAAGCAATAGCAAGCATATCTTTTTTATTTTGAGTGGAGCCAATTGATTGTTTGCCGCTTGGAGTAGTGGTGGTTGAACTACCATAGGGGGTGGCACCAGAAGCTTGAATTCCAGTATTTGAATAAGATTCGGTGTCATAACAAATGTATAAAATATTTTCACCTCTTTCCCACATACCGCTAATTAAACCTAAGCCAATATCAAAAGTGCCACCATCTCCTGCTTGAACTATAACTTTAGTTTTTTTATCTCCTCTTTTTTTTAAAGAAGCTAAAATGCCTGAGGCAACTGCGGCCGCATTTTCAAATAAGGAGTGTATCCAGGGAAGACCCCAGGCACTTTCCGGGTAAGCAGTGGTTGTTACTTCTAAACAACCGGTGGCGTTAGCAATAATTGTATCTTTGTTAAGACCGCGCATAACTGCTTGAACAGCTGATAATTGGCCACAGCCGGAACAAGCATTATGTCCCGGAGAAAGAAAATATTTTTTTTCCTTTTTCATACGTTAGTAATTTTTAATTCGGTTATAAATTAGGGCAATCATTAGTGCTGATATGTATATGATTACCTTCATGCAAAATTTTTGCAGCTGAGTCACATTTTCCTAAAGCGGCTTCAAAATATTTATAGTTTCCTTCATCGCCCAAATCAACCGCTCTTGATTTGTATGAATTTGTTTTATCACCATAATGACAGGAATTTCTACTGTGTACACAATTAGCGTCTATAAAATTATCGTTTACACAATTATAGCCGGTACCAATTTGGCCGGAGTCACTTATTGAAGATATAATGCCAACGCCAGGAGGCAAATTATCACGCATACAATTTAAAAGTTGCGCCAATTCAGGACTAACATCTCCAAGTTGCTCTATTATTCCTTCATCAAAATGCCAGCCAACATAATTAAAAGTGTCTTTGTATTTAAGATAATCTACCGAATAAACACATCTTGATCCTTTGCCATTATCCATTGGCAAGCAAGCATTTTCTGAAGCAAATCTATATTCCCAGTTTAAATTATAAGTTGTTAAGGAAAATCCTAAATTTTTCAATTTAGCTTCTGCTTCATATTTGCAAAATTTAGCACAGTCTTCCGTGGATGTGATATTAACGCTACTTTGACAAGTGAAAGTTTCAGTATCTTTTAGCAAAACTACTTCACGGCTAAAATCACATTCACAACATCCAATTTGATAAAGATTGTTTGCTTTATAATCATCCATACCCTCTATAGAGATGGCCTTTATCTTTAGTAATTCGGGATTAATAGTATTTAGGATTAAATACGAAAGTAAAAGTATACCTAAGCCAACAATGCTGCCGGAAATGATATCTTTTGCCTTAGAAATAGAAGTTTTATTACCGGCTGAAATAAGCCACATTACTCCTCCTACCATTAACATTACAGCGGCCAAGATGCCGGCGATTAAAAAACTATAATTATAAATATTTTTAATGTAGTCTCCTAAAAGAGTACTTTGAATTCTTCCGTTTACTCTTTGTCCAACCGGTACTTCTTTATCCATACCGGGAATTTGTACTTGAAATTCAAAATTTTCTATTTGTGCTTCAACCGGCAAAACGGCAGAAAATAAAATAAAGAGAGCTAAGAGTGGAATTAAAGTTATTAAAAAGCGTGACTTGAAGATTATTTTTTTCATATGTTAAATGTTAAATATAACTTTATCGCTTTTTTTATTAGCACTATTTATCATTTTTGCAATTTGTTTTTCAGTGATATCACTACCACCTAATCCGGCAATATAATTTTTGATATTTTTTTTCTTATCTCGAAGAGCGGCTTGGACTTCAATTCCCAGGGGTCCAGCATTGCCCAAGCTGATTGCTTTATCAATTACGATAATATTTTTAGCAAAGTTTGTTAATCGATTAATTTCAATGGCGGGAAAGGGACGAAAAGAAGTAATTTTTAATAAAGAAACGTTGTTATTATTTTTAATTACTTCTTTAATTGTTCCGGCAACCGATCCTAAAGCAATTATTATTGTGGTTGCTTTTTTAGAACCGGTAAATTCCACTAAACCGGTACCCTGATTTTTGTAATTAAAAGTGGTGCTTAAAGCTTTCCACTCTTTTTTAATTTCCAGTAACGCCTTTTGCATGTCTTTAAATAAATCTTCCCGAGTTTGACGATAATATTTAGGGGAATAAAAACCACCCAAGGTAACGGGATATTTAGGATCTAAGTAAGTGCCTACAGAGGGTTTGAAGGCGGGCAGATATTTTTTTATCTCGCTTCGACTGGGGATAGTAACTTCTTCATAGGAATGAGTGAGAATAAATCCATCAATATTAACCATAACCGGAATATTTAACTTTTCCGCCACTTTGTAGGCAAGAATATGTTGGTAAACAGCTTCTTGGTGATTTTCAGCAAAAAATTGCATAAAACCACTATCTTTGAGAGCCATCGCATCTGAGTGATCGTTCCAAATATTGATAGGGGCGGAAATAGCACGATTAGCACAAGTTATAACTAAAGGTAGACGCATTCCAGAAATATTGTATAAAACTTCAGTCATTAAAAGAAGGCCTTGAGAACTGGTAGCGCTATAGGCACGTGATCCGGCTGCGATAGCCCCTAAAACAATGGAAGCGGCAGCGAATTCGCTTTCTGCTCGGATATATTCATAGTTTGCTTCACCCTCAGCTTTGAATTTAGCTAAATCTTCGACAATGTGAGTTTGAGGAGTAATAGGATAGGCGGAGATAACATCAGGAGCAATATTTTTAATGGTTAAGGCAATAGCACGTGAACCTTCTAGAATTTGTTTATTCTTTTGTTTGTTTGTTTTATTCATGGTGGTTAGTATTATATTCTGATTTCATAGTGATGGCTTTAACGGGACATTCATTGGCGCAGAGAGAACAACCTTTGCAGTAATCGTAATTAGTTTGAGGTTTTAAGCCCTTTTTTGTTTTTATCATCTCAATGCAACCTTCCGGGCAAAGTTGGCTGCACAGAGAACAGCCAATACATTTATTGTAATCTGTTTTCGGACGGCTAGTCCGCCAGGACCCGGTTTTATTGTTAAGAGCTGAATTAGGTTTTAGGCTTAGTTTATTATTTTTTTTCATAGCTATTTCTTATAAGCTAAAGTTACAGCTTTAATATTTTTATTTATTATTTCCGTTCCTTTAGATTTAAATTTTTCGTGGATTGCTTTTTTTAAAGACTCTAAACTGATAAGTCCGGTCTGACGTGCTAAAGCTCCCAGGATGACGGTATTAACTATATTTTTTTTAAATATTTGGAGGGCAATTTCTGTTGCCGGTGAATAATATATTTTTTTTGAAGGCAATTTTTTTTCAAGTTTGTAATCTTTGGGGGCATTAATGATAATAAAGGTATTTTTATCAACCCCGGCAGTAATTTCCGGATCTTCGGTGATAAGGGTATGATCTTGAATTAATAAAATGGTGGGATTATAAACTCTTTCCCGAGTTAATATGGGATTATTAGAAATTCTGGTATAGGCACGAATTGGGGCACCGGTTCTTTCTACGCCAAAATGAGGGAAAGCTTGCGTTTGTTTGCCTTCATAAAAAGCAGCCATGGCGATTAATTCCGAGGCGGTAACAACACCTTGTCCGCCTCGTCCGTGTATTCTAATTTGATCCATATTTAATCTTGGGTATTATTTTTTAACTTATCATTTAATTTATGTTCCGCTATAATTCCTGTTACTATTTCCTCTAAATCAGCAACAGACAAACTACCACTTAGGGGCATATTATTAATATACCAAGTGGGGGTCCCTTGTATTCCTAGAAAGTTAGCATCTTCAAAATCTTGTTGAATTTGTGGAAAATATCTTTGTTCATTAATACAGGTTGTAAATTTATTTTCATCCAAACCAAGGGCTAAAGCAATACTGGGCATAATTGCCTTTAGTTCATTTTCATTAACAGCAAAGCGATCTTGATTTTCGAAGAAAAGATCATGCATTTGCCAGAATTTTCCCTGTTCACCAGCACAGCGAGCTGATAGGGCAAGAAAAATAGAAGTGTCATGCAGAGGAAAATCACGATAGACAATATAAACTTCAGCTTTATATTTTTCTCTGATATTTTTTAAACTAACAAAGGAATCTGCACAATAAGGACAAGCAAAATCAGCAAATTCTATTATTTTTACCGGGGCGTTCCTATTACCAAAACTATTTGTGCTATAGCGATTAACAGCGCTAAGAAATTGTTCCGCTGTTTCTTGATTATAGGGATTTCCAATTTCTTGTTTATTCTTTTTGGTATATTCAATTAAAGGGAGAACAAAGTAGGCAATAAAAATAAGGAGAAAAATAATTCCAAAAATAATTATAATAATACCATAAGGTTTACGATACCAGGGGCGCAATTTTTTTTTGTGCCTTTCCTTCATGGTTGCATATTTAATTCTTTCATCTAAATTCATAAAAATTGAAAAAAACTTCACTTTCTATTATGATATATACATTATAGCACAGATTAAATTTTAGGAAATTTATGAAACTTATTTCGTGGAATGTAAATGGCTTTAGAGCAATTTGGAAAAAAAATTTTTGGAATTTTGTTGAACGGGAAAGGCCTGATGTCTTATGCCTGCAAGAAACTAAAATTTCAAAAAAAGTAATAGCAGTGGCGGATTTTTCTTTTCCCGGTTATCAAGTTTATTGGCATAGCGCTCAACGTCCCGGTTATAGTGGTACGGCGCTGTTGATAAAAGAGGGGTTAGAAGAGTTTATTAATATAAAAAACGGTTTAGGTAAGGAAGAATTTGATGATGAGGGACGAGTTCAAGTGGCTGATTTTAAAAGTTTTTATCTTTTAAATGTTTATTTTCCTAACGCTAACGCGCAACTATCACGTCTTGATTATAAATTACGCTTTAATGAGTTTTTGTTAAGACGAGTAACAAAATTAAAACAAATTAAACCTGTGATTGTAACGGGGGATTACAATGTTGCTCATCAGGAAATTGATTTAGCTCGACCTCAAGAAAATGTGGGTAATCCCGGTTTTACCCCCGAGGAAAGAGCGGCTATGGATAGATTTATTAATTCTGGTTTTATTGACACTTTTCGTTTTATTCAAGGGGAGAAAATAAAATATTCTTGGTGGAGTTATCGATCGGCTGCCCGAAGTCGTAATATTGGTTGGCGGATTGACTATTTCTGTGTATCGGATAAACTAAAAAAACGCATAAAAAGGGCGGATATTTATGATTTTGAGTTAGGTTCGGATCATGCTCCGGTGTTGTTAGAATTAGACTAAAATTTGTTTAATATTAAAAATATGTATAAGCATCAGACAATTGAAAAAAAATGGCAACAAAAATGGCGAGCGGATAATTTATATAGAACTAAACAAGAAGCAAATAAGCCTAAATATTATATTTTAGACATGTTCCCTTATCCTTCCGGCGTTGGTTTGCATGTGGGTCATCCTAAGGGTTATATTGCGACTGATATTTATGCGCGTTTGAAAATGATGCAAGGGTTTAATGTTCTTCACCCAATGGGATTTGATGCCTTTGGTTTACCAGCGGAAAATTATGCGATAAAAAACAAAATTAATCCTAAAATAGCAGTGGCGGAAAGTATTCAAAAATTTAAAGACCAATTGGAAATTTTAGGTTTTTGTTATGATTGGGAAAGAGAGGTAAACACAACTGACCCTAATTATTATAAATGGACACAGTGGACTTTTTTAAAGATGTGGGAGAAAGGGCTGGCTTATGAGTCTAATGAACCAATCAATTGGTGTCCATCTTGTAAGACTGGTTTGGCAAATGAAGATGTGGAAGGGGGAAGATGTGAGCGGTGTGGCAGTAAAATTGAAAAAAGACCACTAAGACAATGGGTGCTTAAAATTACTGATTATGCTGATCGACTATTGAATGATTTAGAGAAATTGCCAGATTGGGAGGAGTCAACAAAAGAAATGCAAAGAAATTGGATTGGTCGTAGTGAGGGGGTGCAAGTAAACTTTAAAATAAGTGGGGAATCAGAAGAAATTGCCGTATTTACCACACGAGTTGATACGATTTTTGGTTGTACTTATGTTGTTTTAGCACCGGAGCATCCAATAGTTGAAAAATTACAAACTAAAATTGAAAATTATAGTGAGGTTAAAGATTATATTTCCGATTTAAGTAAGGTATCTGAAGAAGAAAGAGCCAGTTTATACCGAGAAAAAACGGGGGTTAAACTAAAGGGGATAAAGGCGGTTAATCCTTTTAATCAAGAAGAAGTGGAGGTTTTTATTGCTGATTATGTACTACTTTCTTATGGCACCGGCGCAGTGATGGCAGTCCCAGCACATGATGAAAGAGATTATGCCTTTGCTAAAAAATATGGTTTAAGGATTAAGGCGGTTATTTCTTGTCAAGCTAAAATTTATGATGGAAAACAAGCCTTGGAAGATGATGGCGTCTTAATTAATTCTGCCGATTATTCCAATCTAAGCTCAAGTGAAGCTAGAGAGAAAATGGCTGCTTGGTTAGAAGAAAAAAAGTTAGGTTTTAAAAAAGTTAATTATCGTTTAAATGATTGGGTTTTTTCTCGGCAGCGATATTGGGGTGAGCCAATTCCCTTGGTTCATTGTGAAAAATGTGGTGTTGTGGCTGTTCCTGAAGAAGAATTGCCACTTAAATTACCGGAAGTGGAAAGTTACGAACCAACAGGAACGGGAGAGTCCCCGCTTGCAGCAATTACCGATTGGGTAAATACGACTTGTCCTAAATGTCAGGGGAAAGCAAAGCGAGAAACAAACACTATGCCTCAATGGGCCGGTTCTTGTTGGTATTATTTGCGCTATATTGATCCTAGTAACAATGATTTTTTAGTTAATAAAGAGTTAGAAAAATATTGGTCACCAGTTGATTTTTATGTCGGCGGGGCGGAACATGCCACCCGGCACTTAATTTATGCTCGCTTTTGGCACAAGTTTTTATTTGATTTAGGAGTTGTAAATTACGAGGAACCTTTTATTAAATTAAAACACGTGGGTTTAATAATGGGCGAAGATGGCCGAAAAATGAGCAAACGGTGGGGAAATGTAATTAATCCTAATGATATTGTGGCGGAATATGGAGCTGATGCTCTTCGGATATATGAAATGTTTATGGGTCCTTTTGAACAAGCCGGTAATTGGAATACACAGGGTTTAGGCGGAGCACGTAAATTTATTGAAAAAATAGTTTTGTTATCGGAGATTTTTTCTCATGAAAACGGGAAAGAAAATACTAAAATTGTCTCTTTGTTGCATAAAACAATTAAAAAAGTTGAAACTGATATTTTAGAATTTCGTTTTAACACGGCGATTTCCGCTTTAATGATTTTAATTAATGAAATTTTGGCGGATTATAAGAAAAATAAGTTTTTGCCTTTATCTTTAGATAATTGGGCTAAATTTCTTCAAATTTTTGCTCCTTTTGCCCCTCATATAAGCGAGGAATTATGGCAAAATCTAGGTAAAAATAAAAGCATTTTTTTATCTGCTTGGCCTCAATATGATGACAATTTAATACGAGATAAGATTATTAGTTTAGTAGTGCAAGTTAATGGGAAGC
Organism: Patescibacteria group bacterium; assembly: GCA_029982795.1. Lineage (GTDB taxonomy): Bacteria > Patescibacteriota > Patescibacteriia > Patescibacteriales > UBA12465 > UBA12465. Next base: position 26,428 of record JARRBY010000001.1, on the reverse strand, counting down.
TTAGAGCTAATTTAGAAGTGGCGGCTGATATTAGTGCTGATGATGCTTTTGCCAAAGCGATAGCTCATGAAAATGTTAAAAAATGGTTGACAGGAGATATTGTAAAGAAAATTTTTGTTCCCGGTAAGTTGTTAAATATTGTTGTAAAATAAAAATAATGGAAGATTTAAGAGTTAAAACAAGAGATATTTGTAAAATTTTTGGAATTAGTCCCGAACGTTCAAAGGGTCAGAATTTTTTAGTGACGGAGAAAATATATGATGATATTGTGGCGGCAGCTAACATTTCTAAGCAAGATGAAGTTTTAGAAGTTGGGCCGGGACTGGGGTTTCTAACTGTTCGTTTGGCTAGTCTTGCAAAAAGAGTGGTGGCGGTAGAGTTGGATGATAAAATCTTTTCTTTTTTAGAATCGGGGCTTAAGGTTTCGAGTAATAAAAATATTGAAGTTATAAATCAGGATATCTTGCTTTTTAATCCGGCTGATAAATTTAAAGGGGACTATAAAATTGTTGCTAATTTGCCTTATAATATTACCTCAAGATTTCTTCGTTCCTATCTTTCGCTTTATAAATATGGGCCCGGTTTAATTGTTTTAATGCTTCAAGAAGAAGTGGTGCGGCGGATGATGGCCAAACCGGGAGAGATGAATTTATTAGCAATTTCGGTGCAACATTATGCTTTTGTTGAAATGATAAGGTTGGTAAAAGCGGGAAATTTTTGGCCGGAACCGGAAGTTGATAGTGCTGTTGTTCGTTTAAGTTTAACGAAAAAAAAATATAATAAGAATGAGGATAAGTTATTTTTCCGCTTAGTTAAAGCTGGATTTAGTGCAAAAAGAAAAATGTTAAAGAATAATCTGGCGGGAGGCTTGCAAATTGATGCAAAAAAAATAGAAACTTCATTTTTAGAAGTAGGGTTGGATTTGCAAATTAGAGCGGAGGGTTTGAGTTTAGAAAATTGGTATGAATTGTTTGCGATACTTCGTCAGTTTATGCTATAATAAAATCAAATTCAGTATTTTTTGAATTTTGATTTTAACCTATGAGTTCAAGTCCTAATTTTTCAAACGACTTTTCAAGTAATGATAAAGAAAGCTTTTTTAAATCACGAAGATTTTCGTTTATTTCTTTTTTATTAATCTTTATTTTAGTGATTTCTTTAAGTATTTGGCAGTTAAGATTGAAGATAACAGGTCCTTTTCAAGCGCCTGAAGGTTTTAACACGTCAGAAAATAATTTTTTATTAAATGATAACGCTGATACCGATCGTGATGGGATATTAGATTATGATGAAACTTTTGTTTATCGCACCTCTCCTTATTTGGAAGATACCGATAGTGATGGAATTTTAGATAACGTGGAGATAGAGCGGGGAACTGATCCAATCTGTCCAGAAGGGCAAAAATGTTTTCTCTCTGATGAATTTTATGTAGAAGCTGATAGTAGTTCAATGATAGAAAATGAGGAAACAGAAGAGGTTGATATTAATATGGGAGAAATCAACGTGCCAACAGATATTAATGAAGAAGAGTTAAAAGATGCTTTAGCGGGATCTATTTCCGCTAATGATTTAAGACAATTGTTGTTATCAAGTGGTGCTGATGAAGAGTTTTTAAGTCAAATAAGTGATGAAGAGCTTTTAGCAAGTTATCAAGAAGTTTTAAATAATCAACAAGAATAATATGTTTTCTTCTTTCCCGCCTAAAAAGAAGACAAGGGGTAGCTATAAAAAAATCATAGCGCCTTTTTTGCTTTTTGTTTTTTTATTTTCTGCCTTGTTAGTTCCGATAAAACCAGTTAAAGCTCAATTTGCAGTGGTGGATATACCAAAACTTGTCTGGGATAAAGTACAGGAAGCAGCGACAACTCTGTGGCGTAAAGGCGGTTCTCTCGCTTTTCAACAAACATTAAGATCGGCTTTGAATAAAATGGCTTATGATACCGCTAATTGGATAGGTTCAGGCGGTGAAGGACAGAAGCCTTTGTTTGTTACTCAGAATTGGGGAGCTTATATGGCGCAAATTGGCGATGAGGCGGCTGGTACTTTTTTAGAAAATTTTTCGGCCAATTTATCACAAACAAGAGAAGATGGAAGCGGGTTGACTTTTAATTTTTGTCAACCATCATCACTTGATGTCAAACTTAAAATTTCTTTGGGTTTATCTGAACAGTATCGACCATCTGCGCCAGCTTGTACTGCCTCTCAGATGATAGACAATTGGTCAGATGCCGCCAAACAGTATTCTGATTTTAAAGATCCCCGATTTTTAGATAAAGTTGTTAATATTTTTGATCCGGTATCAAGCGATTTGGGTATATATTGGGGAGCTAGTACTGATATGATGGCGGAATCATATAAAGGAGAGGAAGTGGCAAAAAATACATTATTGGGAAAAGGTGGTTGGCTTGATCCGCTTACCATAGACGGGAAGCCAATTTCTTTACCTAATCAATCACAGCTTCAATTAGAATCGGAATATCAAAATTTTTCACAGAATTTTGGTGAATATACAGGAGATGCTTTTATTGATGCCGCCAATATATTTTTAAATCAATTAGCGATTAATGCTTTTAATAGATTAGTGCAAAATATTGGCAAGAAAACAGGTGGCGACGTTGCAAAAACAGTTGATGTTTTAGATGGTTTTGAAGCTGACCCGGGAGCAACCGCCGGGGAAACTGCTTTAAAAGAAGATACCGCTAAATTAATACAACCGAATTTTGGGATTAAAGCTGATTATAGTATATTGTCAGAATTATCAATTTGCCCGGACGCTAATAATCCGGGACCAACTAACTGTGTGATTGATAATAAATTTATGCAGGCAATTTCCGAACAAAAAACGGTTGCGGAAGCTTTAAGGCAAGGTTATTTAACAGGAAGTTGGTCTTTTGAAATTAATAGTTTACCGGGTAGTTATCAGAATAACTTTTCTTGGCGTAATATTTCCATTCTACGTAAGTACAGAATCGTCCCCGCTAGTTGGGAAGCGGTTTTTGAAAAATTAAATCAATATAATTTAGCCGCGGAAAGATATCCTGATCAATTTCAAAAAAAATATGCAACTTTGACGGATTTAGTATCTTGTTATAGCCCTTATGATAAATATAATGAATTTAGTTCTCAATTTGATGCGGCAGATCAAGCTTGGTGTACCGGTCTGATTGATCCTAATTGGGTTTTGAAGTCGCCACTTAATTATTGTAAAAAAGAAGGAGCGGGAACGCAGATTATAAATAAGTATATTATTCCTTCACAGCCGGCATATGGAGAAAATCCTTATATTCCAAGTTCAATAATTGTTACTCGAGCTGATAATTATTGTGCTGATAATGAGACTTGTATTAAAGAAAGTGATGATGGCAGTTGTTTGGCTTATGGTTATTGCAATGAAGAAAAAAGAACTTGGGTTTTTGATAGTGAAACTTGCGAGCCAATTGATAATACTTGTCAGTCTTTTATTAAAAAAGAAAGTGAAGAGCCAATTGCTTATTTAGCGAATACCCTTGATTATGAAGGTTGTAGTGCCGAAAACGCCGGTTGTGCTCGCTATACAACTCTTGGTACCTATAATTTGCCAGTTGGCACAGTCACTTGGAAAGAGGGTGATAATTTATACTTAAATGATAAAGCGACGGAATGTTCTAATAATGCTGAGGGTTGTTCGGAATTTATTAGAATTAAATCAGCCTGGGGAGATAATTTAGTGATGAATTCGGATTTTGTTAATGATGAAGTAGGGGATAGTTCTACGGGTGATTTTCTTAATGATTGGCCAGTGATAGCGACAGAAGCAAAGATTATTAATATTGAATACGATGATGTTTATAATGATTTTGGCAAAGCTTTAAGGTTAACGGGAACTACGCGAGCTTTGGTTTATTCGGATGAAGAAAATTCGTTATTGCCGGAAGATTTTGATTTAATTGCCGGTCAAGCTTATACAATTAGCGCTGATGTTTATTTAAAAACAGGGGATAGAGTTACTATGGCGCTTGGTTCAGGAGTTAATCGAGCTACTTATAACACGGAAACAAAAAACGCTTGGCGCCATATCAGTATTACCAAAACAGTTGGTGATGGTTTAACCTCCGCAGAATTTTCAATTGCCGGTTATGGCAGTGAGGTTGAGTTTTATGTCAAAAATATTAAATTTGAAATGAGTAATTTTGATACGGGTTATACTCCTTATAATATTAGAAATGTTTATCAAAAAGTATTGCCACAATATTTAGCGCCGGTTTGTTATGTCGGGCAAACAGCTGATGGTTATAGTTATGAATTAAAGAAAGATGCCCCTGATCAGTGTTACAGTTTTACCAGGCAATGTAATCAAAGTGAAGTTGGTTGTGAAGAATATACTTCAGTGCGCGATAAATTTGCTGTTCCGGCTCAAGTTTCCAGTGAAGATTATTGTGCCGGTGAATGTGTTGGTTATGATATCTATGTTGCCAGAGAGACCCAATTTAATTCTGCTCAGGCGGAAAACCTAATCCCGGAGAGAACTGATAAGTGTAGTGTTGAATCAGTTGGTTGTACCGAGTTTACCAATTTAGATGCTTTAAATACCGGTGGTGAGAGTCGAGAATATTATTCAGCTTTAAAGCATTGTGTCAAACCAAATCAGTCTGAATGTACCAATTTCTATGCCTGGGAGCGGACGGCTAGTGGTTCGCAGTTAAGATTATATACTTTAAAGATGGGTTCGGATGGGGGACCGGCGACTATTGCTGATGATAGTGGTGCTTGTAATGCTGAAATTTATAACGCAACGATAAATAATCCTTTATATAACGCTGATTGTCGCGAGTTCTATAATACGGCGGGAGAAATTTTCTATCATCTTAATTCTCAGGTTATAACCTGTTCTGCTGATTGTCGCGCTTATCGCATGACGGAAAAAAATTATGATAGCACCCTTTCTCAAGCAGAATGTGTTGGTGCAAATAAAAATTGGGATAGTCAAGCTGGCGCTTGTATCGCTTGTATTAATGGTGGTACTTGGAGTAATGAACACCAAGCTTGTTTATATCAAGGTATCCCGCAAGAGGGAAAGGCTTGTTCAGCGGTGGAAAACGGTTGTCGGGAATATAATGGTAGCGCGGGAAATAATGTGCGTTTGCTTGATTCTTATGATTTTGAAACTTTTCCCGGTAATTGGACTTCAAATTGTTCCGGCGGAATTAGTCTAGCAAATATTGCCAATGATAGAAGCGGCAAATCATTATATTATAATAATGAGGCAACCAGTTGCTCTGAGATTGGTAGTGATAAACAAGTTTTAGCCCAGAGAATCCCGCTTATTAAACAAATTATTGCCGGTGATAACACAGCTGCTCAACTTAAGGTTGGCCCCTATGTGAGTGCGGGGAAAGCTTATAATATTAAATTCTGGGCCAGTTCGGCAACCGGGGCTAATTTAAAAATATATTTCTATAATCCCAATACCGGTGAAAAAGCAGAATTTAATACTAATAATCCAATTAAAGTAAAAAATGGTTCAAGCTGGCAACTTTATTCAGCTAATTTAGAAGAATTGAATCATTCTGTTGCCGCTAATGAAATTTTAGTGATAACGGCGGATAATAGTTTTTATTTGGATAATTTTATCTTAACTGAGATTGTTGATCGTTATTACTTAATTAAAGGATCAAGTCAAATTCCTGATATCTGTTATTATGATATTTTTGATAATTATCAGGGACCTGATTATAATTTAGGTTGTTCTGCTTATTTAGATCGTAGTAAAACAGTTCATAACTTGCGTAATTTTTCCAGCATTTGTTCTCAATCGGCGGTTGGTTGTGAACAAGTTATTAGTACTCAAAATTATAATCCCTATAACAAAGGTATCTGGGGAGATGACAATGGCGATGGAATTTGTAATAGCGGGGAAGAAAGTTGTCTTTCCGTTCCTGCAGATAAAGCGCTATATTTAATTTATGATAAGACTAAAAATTGTTTACAAGACGATTTAGGTTGTTCTCGTTTAGGAGAAGCAGTCGTTGGAACTAATAATTCTGCTTGGTCTGATGTTTTCAAAAAAAATAATCCTAATAATTACGACAATATTTTATGTGGTGCCTCTTCGGTGGGTTGTAGTAAATGGCGTCACGCCAATAGTAGCAGTTATAGTTATTTCCGTGATCCTGGTAATAATACTTGTGTTTATCGTACGGGGTCTATTAATCCGGCGGGACAAAAAGCGTGGTATAAGTCACCGATGAAACGATGCGATTTAAATAGTGATGGCGATATTTTAGATAATGAAACTTTTGGGTCAGTGTGTTTAAGCGATAGTGATTGTGGTAATGTAGCTTGTATTGCGGATCGTAATGATTATTTATGTGATGTTTCAACTTTAAAAACAATTGGTTATGGAGGCGATGGCGGGGCAATAGAAGTGCCGATAAATGGAGCTGGAATTTGTAATGCTTCCGCTTCGGGGTGTACGGAATATATTGATCCGGTGAGTAAGTTTAACCCTGATATTTTAGCAATTTCACTAAATAATACAGTCACTTTGCAAGCCAATAAATTATATAGTTTTCTTACTAAAGAGGAAGAAGTGCAAACAATAAATAATGCTAGTTTGAATTTTGCAGCAAATGATGTGGTTATTTTGTTAGAAAGTAATAATTTTAGCGAAGCGCAAAATAAGGTGACTATTGGTGGTTCAGTTCTGGGGACTACGTTTAAAGTTTTGAAAAATACAACCGCAACTTTCAGTGGTAATAAAGAAAATGTTGCTCTTAAAGAAACGGCGGTGGCTTATCAAATTTCTGATGAAGTTGATGCTTCCAGTTGTAATGGTTTGGTGGATGTTAATAATGGTTGTATTCTCTTTAACGAAAGAAGTGTTTTAGGGTATACGGGATATAGCAGTTTAACAAATGGTTTCAACCCTTATGTTAGTAAAAATGGAGATGCTCCGGTAAGCTGCGATTCAACCGCTTCTTCTTGCGCGACTAATAAATTAATAAAGGTTCGTCCCGATAGAACCTGTGCAACTTGGCTGGCTTGTTCCACTTATGCTTTTGATGAAACAACCGGACAGCAAGTTTGCTATGATTTAAAACAATGTAATAGTTTAGGTGATGATGGAAAATGTAATAATTTTTTGGCAGATAATTATAAACCGAACATGGAGAATGCGACTGGCTATTATATTCCGGGACAATATAGTATCAGCCAAATGAGTGAAGTTGGTTTAAATAGTAATGCCCATTATAGTTTTGAAGAATTAATTCCTTCTCTTTCTTGTAAGCGAAAAGATAGTGGTGGGGCTTGTACTTATGATAGTAACATTGTGAAAGATTTGATTATTAGAGAGCCGGATAAGGCGCGAGTAGACTATCCAGTGGCCGGGGAAAGTTATTTGCGGGTACCAACTGCCTACAGAGTTTCACCAATGGCCAACAATGCTTTTGTAAATTTATCTCCTGGTCAGGATTATTTTATAAGTTATTTGGTAAATACTAAAAACTCCGGTGGCCGAGCAGTAGTGGAGCTTTTATCAAGTGGTAATGAGGCTAAGAAAATAACTTTCACTTCCAGTGCGCCTAATAATTGGGAAAGAAAAGTTCATAAATTTAAAACGGAAACTAATGGTGATTTTTCTCAGGTAATAATATATTTAAGTTCAGACGCCATTGTTGATGGGGAAGTTTATTTCGATGATATTAATATTGAACCAGTTTTAGCAATAGGTGAAAATAGTGATAAGGTTGTTAGTTATGCCGCCCGGGCTTGTCGCCTTTATCCCAATAGTGATAGTATCAATTGTCGTGATTACAATAAAAATGTAATCGCTCAAGGTCTAGAAGGCTATTGTTTGGAACATGATAAGGCAAACCCAGGGGTTTGTTTAACTTGGTATCCGGTTGATAGGATCAGTTCTTCATTAGGAGGAACAGCCTTGGGGTATAATGGTGCTAATGGTTTAAGTTATTGTACCAATATTAATTCCAATATTAAATTTGCTAAAAAAATTAGTACCAAAATGGTCTATACTTTTAGAGATACATCAAAAGGATATTTTATGGGTGGTACTTGGGATAATTGCCCCAATAATTGGAATGATCCTAATATTTTAGAAAATGTTTGTCGATATTGTCAGGGTTACACTCTTTCTACTTCAACGGTGGCGGCTTGTTTGGCGTTAAGTCCGGATTTTAAAGATAATAATGAAGATGGTTTTCTTGATAGTTGCACTTCATGTGATAGAAGAGCTGGTTGGGCGGGAGCAATACCAATGGATAATGACTTTTGCGGTTTTCTAGAATCAGCTAAATGTCAAGAATATTGTGGTGATTGCAATTATTATAAAGCCTTAGTGATAAATGATAAAAATGAAAATGAGGGAGCTAATTATGAAAAAGTTTTTTGTGTGCCTAATACTGATAATGCCGAATTATTACTGGTAAAAGTTGGTGGGCAAACGACCGCTCGGCTTTTATCTGAGGGGGTACCACAGGTAAGTTCCTGTGATTCAACTTATTTTTATCGAGAAGCGTGGATGGAATATAAGGGAACTTTGGCGCAAGTGCCAATATCAACTTGTGAAATGGAAGGAGAATCGTGTGAGCCGATTGATGAGGCGGCTAATGCTGAACCGCCAATTCGAATTTATAATCCTGATTATCCCGCCTATGATGAACAGGGTTTAAAACTTTTATCAGCTGATTCCGGCGATAGGGATAAGGTCTTTAATTTTACTTGTAGTAAATTTACGCAAGTTGTTTCCACCAGTGGTGAAAATAAAGCTTGGACAGTGAGGGTAAGTCCTGCGGCTGATTTAAATTACGCCTTTGAAACTCCAGATTTTTTCAATGATAATAGCAGTTCGGTTTATTTAAATAAATACGGACGACAAAGAATGGGCGTTCCTTATGGCGCAGCCACTTTTGATGCCGGTTTCGATTTACTAAACAGTGGCCCAATTTATCTTCAGAATCAATATTACGAAAAAGATAATCAGGAAGTTTTTGCCGGCCGTCCTTATGGTTGTTCCGGTAAATCATGTGAGAATGTCGGTTATTGTAGTGATAATCCTAACGTAATTTGCGTTTATTATCCTACCAGTGAAGGTTCTCATTATATTAATGTAAAAACTTGTTCTGATGGTGGTTATGGTGTTTGTGTCCCTTTATGGCGGCCTAAATCATCTTTCCCCCTTAAATATGGTGTTAATGCTGCCGGTGTTTTAAATCAAATTTTTGTTCAGCCTTATGGAGGCTTTACCTATTCGGCCGGTTCATATATTCCATCAGAGCCAGGTTATTCTGCTTATAACGGAGGGAGTGATCCCGCTGTTACTTATAGAAATTTATATTATAATGAGCAGGCAATAACAGATATAAGTGGTAATAAACCGGCCGGTGTATATGCTTTGAAATTTAACACTTTAGTTAGTGCTGAACAACAACCGTTAAATATGATTTATATAGATTGGGGAGATGATAATACGCAGGCAATTACCGGGGTTGATCATCATCCAGATTCAAGTAATCCTCATGTTTTCTATCATTATTATTCTACTTCACCGATTGGCAAAACAATTACTATAAAAATTTGGGATAATTGGGGTAAGACAAAGACAATAACTAAAACAATTACAAATTAATTAATTGAAATATGGCTGAAAATGAAGATAATATAAGCGGGGCTAATCTTGATACGCAGTTATTAAATAGAAATAGAAAAGAGACAAGTGAGGAAAAAGCCGGTTCTTTAAGAGAGGCCAAGAAAAACAGTCAGTCTGTTGAATTAAAGACAAACTATTTAACCGAAGAGCCAACTAGTTTACGGCAGGCAGTGGTGCAACAAAAAAAGTTGAAGGCCAAGGAAGGATTAAAGAAAACAGTAAAGAAGAAAATATCAGGAATACGAAAAGGAACCAGTGCTTTTTTACGAGCGGCTTGGATTCACATGATTGATTCTTTTGGTTTGACCCTGTTATATATTGATATCCATATTTTTGGTAATAAAGTTTTTGGTGATAATGTTTTTTGTCCAATTGGTGAAGAGTGGTTTGATAAAGCAAGTGTCAGTTGGGAAAAAGGTGGTGGTGAATTGGGAAAGAGAGTGGTAAAGCCGGTGGCAACAGCAGAAAAAATAGGGGTGGGAGGTCTTAATCTTGGTTGTCTTTTAATTTTTTTAGCCATTTTTGCTTTAGTTGCCTTGCTTATTAAAGTTTTGGAAAGTCCGGTGTCAACTTTCTTTGAAACTATTTGGCCTTTTGTTTGGGATTCGGTGAAGCAGGTAGTAGAGAAAGTGTTTTAAAACAAGAGAAAATATATAATATGAAGAAAATATTTAATAAAAAAAGTAGCTTATTCCTAGTTTTATTACTGGTTGTTTTTTCTTTTGTTTTTTTCACCAAAGGAGCTGCCGCTAGTAATGATTGGGCCCATTGGTTAGTAGGGGGAATAGCACGGGCCTTTGTTTCGGTGCTAGGTTGGTTAATTGCTAAAATAATGGGAGTGTTAGTTTATGTTGCTCAGTATAATGATTTTATTAACTCGGCTGCGGTTGTTAAAGGTTGGGTAGTGGCGCGTGATATTGCCAACATGTTCTTTATTGTAATTTTGTTAATTATTGCTTTTGGAACAATTTTAAATATTGAAAATTATAATTATAAAAAATGGTTGCCAAAACTGATTTTAATGGCCATTTTAATTAATTTTTCCAAGACTATTTGTGGATTGTTGATTGATTTATCTCAGATTATAATGCTTACCTTCGTTAATACTTTTGCGGAAACACAATCAGGCAGTTTAATTAAAATGTTGGGGGTAAGCAATTGGCAAAGTTTAGAGGGGGTGGATAAAATTAATAATTGGGAGATAGCGGCGGCTTATGTTTTAGCGGTAATTTATGCCCTGATTACTCTAGTCGTTCTGGTGGCGATGGTAGGAATACTGGTGATGCGCATTATTATGATTTGGATTTATGTTGTTCTTTCGCCTTTTGCTTATCTTTTAGCCGCTTTTCCCGGTGGAGCTTCCTATTCTTCTCAATGGTGGCAAGAGTTTACAAAAAATTTAATAGTAGGACCAGTTTTAGCTTTTTTTATTTGGTTGTCCTTTGCTTCGTTGGGAACGCCTGGTGAAGATCCTGCTTTTGGCACTTATATAGACAAAGATAATATGGTAATTGATTGTAAGGCGAAACCCGGTGAAACTCTTAGCGAAGAAGCAAAAAATGCCTGTCAATTTGGTACTTCTAATTTAATGATACAATTTATTATCGCAATTGGGATGTTGTTGGGAGGAATGACAATTGCTAAAGAGATTGGTGGTGCCGGCGGGGCGGTAGCCGGTCAAGCAATGGGCAAAATTAAAGGAGTTGGTTTAATGACAACAGGTGCTGTTGGCGGCTATGCTTTAGCAAAAGCTAAGGGGGCAGCAAAAACAGCAACAAATACCGCTAAGACAGCGGTTGGCACTGGTGCCGGTTGGGCGGACAGGAGTCTTGGTAATTTAGTTGATCAAGCTAAAGGGGGGAAAACAGATTTTGGATCTAAGGGTTTAGTTAAAACTAGTGCCGGTGCAATTAAAAATGTTATTCCTAAAACTCAAGAAAAGTTGGCAAGCAAGATTGCCGGTAGTGAATCAACTCAGGAAATAAATGAAGCTCGACGGGATTTATATGAATTACGAAAGAAAGGTAACCAAGAGGAAGCGGTGTCCTTATATGGCAAAAAATATAAATTAAATAGTGAAAACAATGTGGCTGAGTGGGATGATGAAAATAAAAGATTTACAGGAAATACTCTTAAAGATGAAAAAGGAAGGGATGTTAAAGGAATGAATGCTTCGCAAGCAGCTATGTATGATTCGTCTCGAGATAATAGGCGGGCTACTTATGCCGCTTCTGATAAGAAACAGGTAGAGAAAGTAGAAACCAGACAAAAAGAATTAGAAAACATGAATATGAGTGCTGGTGATATTGTCCGTACTTTTTCAAGTGCCTCAACTTCGGCTACTGATAAAAAAGCGTTAGCCATGATAATGGCAAAAAAAGGTTTATTTAAAGATCAAAAACAGGTCCAACAGGCAAAAAGTTATTTGGGTGGCAACAAGGCTTTAGCTAATAAATTTAGTAGTGAAATGGATGCAACTCAGCCTGATTTAAATTATAATCTTGAACCGGGTAGTATTGATATTCAAAAATTTGAGCAAAAGATAGCGTCCGGTAAAATTAAATTAGATGCTTCAAATATAGGAAATTTAAAAGAAAATGTTTTAGCGCTATTTGAAAAAAATCTTCCTAATTTTGAAGCCCAACTTACAAACATATCAAAAGATTTGAGCCCTAAAGATTTTAGTAAGGTAAAAAGTAATTTAGGAAAAGTTAAAGTTAATAAATACCGAGAGGGTGATATTAGTGGAGCGCAGAAAACAGCTTCAATTATTGCTAATATTAGTGGTAATTGGGGAGAAGCATTTAAGAACCATGAGGATGCTATTGACCAAGAGGCTTTAGCGAAATACATAAGCACTACAACAGCTAAGAATTTAAATAATATGGCAGTAGCTGATTTTAAAGCTTTAGATCAGAAAAGTAAGAAAAATGTACTTGAAAATATTACAGCCGGTAAACTTGCTGCCATGATGAGAGAGGATTCTAATGCAGAATTGGTGCGCCAAATTCGTGATGAAATAATGAATGGGGGCACATTAGAAGGTACGACTAAAGTTGATAAAAATAAAGAAAATATTTCGGCTAACGCCGCGCTATTAAGCTATTAATTTATGTGGGAAATACAAAATTTGTATAAAAAATTAAATCAATTACCAGAACCTGTTAAATCCTACGCGACTTCATTGAAAGCCGCTGAAATTAATAGCGAGCTATTTAATTTATTCCAAGTGGAGCCATCTAAATGGTCCGCATTAACTATTTTAATTGCCGGTATTATTGTTAAGGAAATTGAACTTTTTGATTTAGAGAAAAAGCTGGCTACTTTTTTAGCCTGGGATGAAAAAAAAGCTTTAAATTTTGCAATTGAAATAGTCGGTTCACGTTTATTGGTTTGTGATGATTGGCTTGAGGGAGCGGCGGAGAGATATTTAAAACAACAACAAGTTGATCCTTCTCGATTTGCTTCTTTGGTAGCCGAGCAACAATTGGCGGTTGAAAAGGAAAAAGAATTTTTTGCTGAACAATTACGTGAACCGGAAGATACATCTGACTGGGCCGGTAATGATTTTAATGATGTTTTAAGTGAAGACGAGGATGAATTTGATGATGAATCTTTAGAAGATAATGGCGCTATAATCTCTGATGAGGAATTAGAGGACAAAAGAAAAGAATTAATAGATACCTTAAAGAGTAATCTTTTGTCTCTTTTAAATTCAGAAGATGAGGAGGAGTTAGCGGATTTTAATTATTTTTTGACCTATATTTGGAATAAGGATGAAACTTTTTCACAAGAAGTAATGCAAAATTTATTGGCAAATAAAGAAAAAATATCCGGCGCTTCTTTATTGATTGAAGAAAAGGAACAGCCGGCTACAATTTCAATTTTATTAAAGCAGTTTATTAAAAAATATGGACTTGTTGCTAATGATTTAAATATAGCGGAATTTCTTTCATCAACCGTTACTAAATATTTAACAGATAGAGAAAAGGTAATAGCGCTTAGAATTTTAAAATTTTATAATAATTTAAATAAGATTGATAATTATTTACAAGCGGGGATAGATGGCGTCCCGAATAATTTTGAAATATTTCCTGCAAAAACATTAATGCGTAGTAATAATCAGACAAGAGTAAAAACAAAGCCTAGTTCTGACTGGGATAAGTTAGAGCCAGCCGCTTTAAAAGAAATTGATAAAAAAAGATTAGCAGAAGCAGAGCAAAAACAACGACAACAAGCAGCTGATATTTTAGAACCTAAAGTATCAAGTTTGGCGCAAGAATTAGAGCTAATGCTTCAAGATTATCCGGCTGACAGTTTAGAGAGACGGACAATTATGCAAGAGATTAAACGTCTGAGGAAATCAGAGGAAAATAATGAATAAAAAATTACTAAAATTATTATAAAGAAGCTAAAATAGAATAATTTTAGCTTTTTTTAGAAATAAAAAACTCTTTTCCATTTTTGCAAAAATGTGTTAAAATTAGTAATAAGAAAGATTTTTTCTTAAGTTTTTATTTTGATATTATTATAAGGGATAAATGTTTGATTATTTATATCAGTTTAATAGTTTGCCCCAAGCTTTAAAAGATAAGGTTTCTTCGGCGCAAGTAATGAAATCTTTAACAGAACTTGAAAAACGTTATCAAGTTGATTTAGCAATGATTGTCATGAAGATAATGATAAAAAGTATTGATATTAAAGATCTGCCTTCAATTTTAATTAGTGAATTTAATCTTCTTTCCAACCAAGCGGAAGCTTTAACTAAGGAGATGAAAGAAAAAATATTTGCTGATGTGGCGGATTATGTGGGAATATCTTCGGAAATAAGAAGTTTAAATTTAGAAAATGATTTAGATAAATTAATTAAAGCGGCCGGTATTTCCATTACCAGCTCTCTCCTTGCCGATCGTTTACGTAAAATTTTAACTACCTATTTAAAGGGAATTCGCAGTCGTATTGATACTAGACAATCTTTAACAAAAAGTGTGTCTGCCGGCGGTTTGGGTTTGACTGATTTAGAGGTTGATAGAGTCTTTAAAGTCTGTGATATTGAAAAATTTCAACCCAGTACATCGTCGCTTTCACCATCTGCTTTGTCACATTCGACTGAAAATATAGAACAGAGTACGGAAGTTAAAGAATCGCCAAACATTAAAGTTGCTGAATATGATTTAAAAAAAGCGTTAGCTTCGGGAGAAACAAAAAGTATTGCCTTATCAGCAGAGATTAAGACGGAGCCGGAAAAAGAAGCAGAAGTAATAAGCGAGGAAAAACCTCTTGAAGCTCAAGATGAGGCGACTCTTAAAACAGAGGATGTTTTATCCGAAATTCAAAAAGAAATAAATGAGCTACCGGCTTCTCAAGGCGCTAAGATTGATTTAGAAAAAACAGCTTTTGTTGTTAAAAAGCCGGAAAAGTCCGGTTTATTTACAAAATTGTTTGCTGAAGAAGCGAGACAAACCGAAAAGGGAGCAATAAAGTTAGCCCAAAGGATAGATGCGGTAGAAGCGATGCAAAAGCAAACAACGCGTAAAGATGAACAAGTAACTGCAGTTAAGCCGGAGAAAAAAATAATACCACCGCCACCAGTTATGGCGAGAAATCAGGTTCAGCCCAATAGACGACCTCGTCTTGATGATGTACGGGTAGTCCCTAAAGTGATGGGACCGCTGGAAGAGTTGCAATTTCTTGATTTAGTAAATTTTCGTCGTTTAAGTCAGGATCCGGAAGAAGCGACGACTAAAATTTTTAATAAGATAAAATTGTTGGAAAAAGACGGGTATGATAAAATGATTGCCGGAATTGCCGCCTGGAAGAAAAGTGCCGTCAATCGTCTTTATTTAAAGATGATGCAAACTGCCATTGATTCAGGCAAATCAATAAAGGAGTTGGCAAATAATAGCCCGCGAGAAAATTTTTTAACTTATCCTGAGATTGAAGCAATAATTAATTTAAATAGTCGTTTAACTTTTTAAGTTTTATGCAGCAGTTTACCGTCCCCCAATTTATTGATGTTGAAAGTAAGATTATTGGGCCTATTACCACCAGGCAATTTTTAATTATCTTGGGAGGAGCAATAATAATTGGACTTAGTTATCGCTTATTTGATTTTACTTTATTTTTAGTAATTGCAATTATTGTTTTAATTCTTATGATTCTTTTTGCTTTTGTAAAGGTTAATGGGCGCCCTTTTCATTTTTTTATTTTAAATGCTACCCAAACCTTACGTCGTTCTAATTTACGAGTATGGAATAGTTCGGCTTTAATCAACGAAAAGGAATTTAAAAATGATGCGCCGGTAAAAGTTGAAAATCGCATAACACCAAAAAAATATTACAAAGAATCACATTTGGCAGAGATTGCCTTAATCGTTGATACTAAAGGGAAATATAAAGGAGAATAATATTATGGCTAAAGATAATAAATTGGCGAACAATAAAATAACCGTTTCTACTCAGCAATATTTAGATATTGCCGAGATTAAAGATAACACGGTGGTATTAAAAGATGGTACTTTGCGTGCTGTTGTTATGGTTTCAAGTATTAATTTTGCTTTAAAAAGTGAAGATGAGCAAAATGCGGTAATAAGTTCCTATGTTCAGTTTTTAAATAATTTAAGTTTCACACTTCAAATTGTAATTCAATCACGGGAATTGGAAATTGATAATTATATTGCTTTTCTCCAGGAGCAAGAAAAAGAACAAACTAATAAATTACTCAAAATGCAAACAGCCGATTATATTGAATATATAAAAGAGCTCACTTCTTTAGGGCGTATTATGAGCAAGCGGTTTTTTGTAGTTGTCCCTTATGACCCATTAACTGATAAGCGTAAAGGTTTCTTTTCTTTAATGAAGGAAGCTTTAAGGCCGGCAACAATTATTAAATTAAAAGAAGAAACTTTTCAGCGTTATCAAGAGATGTTGGATCGTCGTTTAGATAGTGTAATGTCCGGTCTTGAATCAATGGGAGTGTCGGTGGCTCGTTTAGATACTCAGGGTTTAATTGAGTTATATTATAAAACCTATAATCCGGAAACTTCTAAAAATCAACAATTAACTGATTTAGATAAAATGAGATTGGGAGATAATTAAAATAGTGTATGATAAATTTTAATAAACAAGAAGAAGATAAAAAAATATCCCTTAATTCTAAGGTTGGTTTGAGAAATCAATCGGCGCCAACTAATATTGAGAGTAACCCGGAAATGACAAGGGAAATTATTGAAGAAGAAAAAGCGTTAAGACGAGGAATTTTGTCGGTTAAAGATATAATTGCTCCCGCGAGCATTAAAATTGAGCCCAGCTATATTCGGTTAGGAGATAAATTTTTACGTACTATTTTTGTCATTAATTATCCTCGTTATATTTCAGTAGGTTGGTTTGCTCCCATTATTAATCTTAATTTGACTTTTGATATTTCAATGTTTTTCTATCCGGTATCGAGTGCGATTATTTTAAAACAATTAAAGAATAAGGTTGGTACTTTAGAAGCACAAATTATCTCTGATGCCGAAAAGGGAGCCGCTCGTGATCCTATTAGAGAAACTGCTTTACGTGATGTTGAGTATTTACGTGATGCTTTAACTCAGGGGACGGAAAAATTTTTTCAATTTGCACTTTATGTCACGCTTTATGCGGAAAGTTTAGAAGATTTAGATAAAACCACTGATCAGGTGGAAGATATTTTTGGCTCTCGTTTAGTGTCTTCACGACGAGTTTTCTATCAAGCAGAGCAGGGCTTTAATTCAACTATGCCCTTGGGTAACGATGAACTCTATATTGCCTTTAATATGAATTCTTCACCCATTGCGTCTTCTTTCCCTTTTATATCCAGTGAGTTAAGTAGTGATAGAGGTATTTTATATGGAATAAATCGTCATAATAATAGTTTAATTTTATTTGATCGCTTTACTCTGCCGAACGCGAATTCAGTAGTATTTGCGACTTCAGGAGCGGGTAAAAGTTATGCTATTAAATTAGAGATACTGCGATCTTTAATGTTAGGAACCGATGTGATAGTGATTGATCCGGAATATGAATATAAACATTTAGCGGAGGCAGTGGGAGGAACTTATATCAACATATCTTTATCCAGTGAAAATAAAATTAATCCCTTTGATTTACCTTCCTCTGTCGGTGGAGAAGCGCGTCCTAAAGATATAATACGAAGTGCCGTTATTACCCTCAAAGGTTTAGTGCGTTTAATGATAGGGAATATGACCTATGATGAGGATTCAATTATGGACAGGGCTTTATTGGAAACATATGCAAAGAAAGATATAACTCCTGATGCTGATCTATCACAAATTGAGCCGCCAATCATGTCTGATTTAGAGCAGGTTCTAGATGGGATGGAAGGGGGAAGTGAATTGGCTTTACGTTTACGTAAATTTACCAAAGGAACCTTTGCGGGCTTAATTAATACGCCGACTAACGTGGAAATGAGTAATCAATTGGTTTGTTTTTCAGTGCGTGATTTAGAGGATGAGTTACGACCAATTGCGATTTACACAATTATTAATTATATTTGGAATATCGTTAGAAGTGAAATGAAAAAGAGAATTTTAGTAATTGATGAGGCTTGGTGGATGATGCAACATGAAGATAGCGCTAAGTTTATTTTTGCTTTGGTAAAAAGGTGTCGTAAGTATTATTTAGGAGTAACAACAATTACTCAGGATGTAAATGATTTTTTGACTTCTCCCTATGGTCAGGCAATTGTAACAAATTCGTCGATGCAAATTTTGTTGAAACAATCGCCAGCGGCGATAGATTTAGTACAAAAAACTTTTATTTTAACCGAGGGGGAGAGATATCTGTTACTGGAATGCGGAATTGGTGAAGGCATATTTTTTGCGGGCAATAAACATGTGGCGATGAAAGTTGTTGCTTCTTATACCGAGGACCAATTAATTACTTCTGACCCGCGACAATTATTAGAGTTAGAAGAGGCAAAAAAAGAATTTGAGGCTAGTTTAGAAGAAGAAGAGGGTTGAGTATAAAAATAAATTATTGAAATAATTTTAATTATATGAGAAATAATCGCAAATCATTAGGAATATTTATTATTGTCTTAGGTGTTTTAATTTTAGCCCTTGTTCTTTATTTATTTGTATTTAATAAGGAAAAACCAACGCCGGAAATAAGTTTAGAACCAGAACAACCGGTTATTCAGCCTTTACCAGAAAATGAGGATGTTTTACCTGACCCTAATATTACTCCCGGAGATAAACCCCGGACAGGAGTTTATGATATTTCTCAGGAAGCGGAACACCAAACTAATGAAACTGATTTAATTAATGTCGCAAAAGCTTTTGCGGAACGCTTTGGTTCCTATTCTAATTATTCTAATTATAGTAATTTTTCTGATTTGCAAATTTTTATGACTAGTAAAATGAGAATTTGGGCGGAAAATTACGTTGCTAATTTAAGACAATCAAGTCAGGCGGCCGATGAATATTTTGGAGTTACTACACAAGCAATATCAGGAAAAATACAGAGTTATCAAGAGGGGAATAGAGCTGTCGTTTTAGTTACAACTCAACGACGAGAGAGTGGTTCATTGGTTGATGCTGGGCGTTCCTACACTCAAGATATAGAGATAACTCTTAATAATGTTAATGGGTCTTGGTTAGTAGATAGCGCTTATTGGCAATAGAAAAAAATAACATGGCAAATTCACTAAAAACAATTTATTCTTGTCGTAATTGTGGCGCCCAATTTCCTAAGTGGAGTGGGCGTTGTTTAGAGTGTGGGGCGTGGAGTACTTTAGAAGCAGATTTGCAAGACACAAAACAGGAAAAAGCCGCTCAGTTAAATAAGTTAGCCCCAGCCGGGATGATAAATTTAAAAGATGTGGTTAGTAATAAGCGGCAACGTTTAGAAACAGGTTTAGAAGAAGTTGATAGGGTTTTAGGTGGAGGCTTGGTGCCGGGTTCTTTAATATTATTAAGTGGAGAACCGGGAATAGGAAAATCAACATTGGTTGCTCAATTAGCAAGTGCCAAAAGAGCGAAATTACAGACAATTTATGCCAGCGGAGAGGAATCGGCAGTTCAAGTAAAGAGTCGCTTTGAAAGATTAAATTGTGAACTTGATAAGGTGAAATTTATTGCTGATAATAATGTTGAAAAGATAATAAAAGCCGCTCAACAAGAAAGGCCGGATTTATTAATTGTTGATTCTATTCAAACTGTTTATTCCAGTCAAGTATTATCAGAAAGCGGGGGAATAGCGCAAATAAGAACGGCGGCAGCTCAATTTCTTGAATTAGCCAAGACTTATGATATTGCGGTTATTATTATCGGCCATATTACTAAAGATGGACAAATTGCGGGGCCAAAATCATTGGAGCATATAGTTGATACGGTTATTTCTTTAGAATCCGAGAATAATCATAATTATTCATTGTTAAGAGCAACAAAAAATCGTTTTGGTTCTGTTAATGAATTAGGTATTATTGAAATGACCAGTCTTGGTTTTAAAGAGGTAAAAAATCCGGGAGCGGTCTTTATTCTCGATTCAGTACTTGATATTTCTGGTTCAGTTTTAGGCTGTGTACTTGAAGGAACGCGGCCGTTTATGGTTGATTTACAAGCGCTTGTTTCAAAAACAGTTTTTGGTTATCCGCAGAGAAAAACCAGCGGTTTTGATTTAAATCGTTTGCAAGTGTTAAGTGCGGTTATTTCTAAAAGAACAAAGGTAAATTTAGCCAGTTCCGATATTATTTTAAATGTTGCCGGTGGTTTACGTTTATCTGACCCCGCTTTGGATTTAGCGGCGGTAGCATCAATTTTTTCTTCTTATGGAAATAAACCGATTTCACGAGAAGCGGTGTTTGTGGGTGAAGTTGGTCTTGGGGGTGAAGTCCGCAATGTTTTTCGTTTGGAAGAAAGATTAAAAGAAGCGGTTCGCTTGGGGTTCAAGGAGGCTTTTGTCCCCAATGTGGTTATAAATAATACTAAGTTAAAGATTAATAAAATAAAGGATTTAGAAAGTCTCTGGTCTTATTTAAAATAAAACAATAAAAAATAAAAAACGAGCTATTTATCAGCTCGTTTTGTGTTTTTAATAGGTTTAATAAGAAAATGTTTTTTTAAGCGCTATTTTTAGCAGATCCGGAATTTAATTTTTCCACCTCTTTAGCCAGATTCTTTGCTGCTTTGTTATTAGCAGGGATGACTTTAGAGATTTCAACTTCGTAGCTATTTGAATAGCCACGACCAATAAAATTTCCAACTATTTTCTTTTTGGTGCCATTGGTTTTAAGATGGATATCTTCAACGCGACCAGCTTCATTGCGGTAATTTACCGCGATTCCTTTTTTACACATAATTATGATATTTGATTGTTAAAGAAATAAAATTATCTAAGGTAAAATTATTATAAATTTTTTTGCTATTTTAGTCAATTCTAAATGGTTTTAATTTATTGACTGAAATTAAATTTTTTGCTAATATCAAACAGCTTATAATAAATTGAACATTAACAATTAAATTTAAATAACGAAGGTATGAATGAAGAATCTAAGCAAAGTTTAGAGTGGTTATTTCGGAGAATGACGGATAATAAAGTAACTAAAACGATTTCCGTTTCTTGTTTGCAGTTTGATGATACGGGTAAGGGGAAAATAGTTGATTTGTTCGCCAATTGGGCTGATATTATTGCCTGTAGTACAGGGAGTGATAATGTTGGCCATACGGTAGTTTGTAATGGAAAAAGTCGAGTATTTTATCTTATCCCCGCAAGCATTATTTATGATGCCAACAATAAGTACAATGTAATAGGTAGTGGGACCGTTCTATATCCTAAAACATTGGTAGATGAAATTGCTTTTCTGCACACTGAAGGCTTAACAACTAAGCATTTGCGCATTGCGCTTAATGCCAAATTGATTATGCCCTATCATATTGTGCTTGATTGTTTATCGGCTGCAGATAAGGTAATTGATATAGCGGGTAAGGGAATGGAATCGGCTTATGTTGATTTTATTGCTCGACGTGGTTTGGTGGTAAATGATTTACTCAACCCTGAAATTTTTCGAATTAAGTTGGAAAAATCAATAAAACAGGCAAATTTACTTTTGCGTGACTTTGATCGCGAAATGATTAAAGAGGTATTGTTTCAATCTAGTTTGGAAAATGGTTTTTATTATCACGAACCTACCGATGAGACTGATCATTGTTTCTTTGAGCTTGACAATATTATTGCTAAATATTGTCAGTATGGCCAAGTTTTAGCACCTTATATCACTGATACTGACACCTTTCTGCGGCGTAAATTAGGCAAGAAAAACATTTTATTGGAAGGAACTCAGGGAAGTTTATTGGATATTGATTATGGTGTCTATCCTTATGTAACTTCAAATAATTGGACACTAGCCGGTTTAGCTAAGGGGGTTGGTCTGAAAGAAAGTGATATTGATATTTCTTTTGGGATTATCAAAGGTTTTTATATGACAAGAGTAGGGGCCGGTCCTTTGCCCACTGAATTAGGAGGTGAGGCATCAGCCGCCTGGTGTAATGGTAACGGGAGTCGAGAACAAGAAGCAATGATGACAGATTTATGCTTTAATAAAACAGATGAATTTAAACAAGGCGTATTGATTCGTCGTCGGGGAGAAGAGTATGATGTAATTACCGGTCAACCACGACGAGTGGCGTGGTTAGATTTACCATTATTACGAGTAGCTCTTGAAACTGGTGCGAAAAATATTATTTTGACTAAACTTGATGTTTTAACAGGGGTGGAAAAAATAAAAATTTGTGATGTTTATCGTTACGAAGGCCCTGATTATTATTATGGCAAAAAAAAGTTAAAAAAAGGTAGTATTTTACGTAAGGCAATTGTGATTCCTGAGGTACTAAAATATTGTGTACCGATATATCATGAATTTGCCGGTTGGGAGGAAGATATTAGAGAAATTAAATATTTTAATAATCTTCCCGCTAATCTTATGGAAATTTTTATTTTTCTTTTTGAAAAAATAAATGCTTTACCTTGGATTATTTCTACTGGTCCCGATCGTAAAAATACAATTTTTCTTTAAAAAAACAAAGTAAAACCGGTGTAAAAACACCGGTTTTTTTCAAATATAGGTTAGTTATTAGCACTAGTTTATTCTAAGTGTATATTTTTTTCCCAAGCACCAAGTTTTTCTTTTAAAAGAGGATATTTTTTTAAATCAGGGTCTGAGAAGATAAGGGAAGCAGCTTCCTCTTTTGACTTTTTTATTGTTTCAGCAGAAAAAAGGGAAATAATTTGAAGGTCAGTGAAGCCACTTTGACTGTCGCCATAAAAATCACCCGCACCTCTTAACTTTAAATCAATTTTTGCTAAAGAAAAACCATCATGATATTGCTCTAACATCTTTAATCGTGTTATTGCTTTGGTTTGATTGGCACTGTCTAAACTGGGAAAAAGAAAGCAATATGATTGATGTTGGGCTCGGCCAACGCGACCTCTAAATTGATGAAGTTGAGCTAAGCCAAAGCGATCAGCTCCTTCGATAACGATAACAGAAGCATTTTGAATATCAACTCCAACTTCAATGACAGAGGTACTGACTAAAATATCTATTTTTCTATTTAACATGTCTGTCATTATTTTTTCTTTTTCTTTCGCTTTCATTTTCCCGTGTAGAAGACCGACTTTAAAGTGGGGAAAAATTTCTGTTTGTAAATATTTGTATTCTGTCTTTACTGATTTAACCCCTAATTCATCCGCTTCTTCTATTAGTGGACAAATAACAAAAGCTTGCCGACCTTTTTTGATTTCTTGCGCGATAAAGTCATAGGCTTCAGATCTTTGTTCGGCTTTAACTAGTTTAGTGATATTTTTTTTGCGATTAGCCGGCATTTCGGCAATAATGGATAAATCTAAATCACTGTAGATTGCTAGTGCCAAAGAACGTGGGATGGGGGTGGCGGTCATAGAAAGAAAGTGGGGAATAAACTTATTGTTACGATTAAAATCAATAATTTTTTGTCTTTGTTTGACGCCAAAACGATGTTGTTCATCAACAATTGTTAAAGCAATTTCCGGATAATTATTTTGTTTTTGAATTAAGGCGTGAGTGCCAACAATAATCGCGGTATCTTTATCAATTTTATCTTTTTGACTTCCTGTTAGAAGAGCAATTTTGATATTAAATCCAGAGCGGGAGAATAATTTGTTTAGTGAGGCATAATGTTGTTGCGCTAAAATTTCTGTTGGTGCCATTAGGAGGGAAGTATATTTATTTAAGGCGACATTTAACATCGCTATGGCGGCAACTACAGTTTTGCCACTGCCAACGTCACCTTCTAAAAGACGACTCATCGGGATTTCCTTTTCTAGATTTTTAATTATTTCCCAGGCCGCCTTTCTTTGATCATTTGTTAATTTAAAGGGCAGGGAGGAAACAAATTGAGCAGTTTCCTTTTCCTTAAATGGAATATAGTGCGCAGTTTGTAAGCTTAGTTCGCGTTTAGTTAGTTGGGATTTTAATTGACGAAAAAATAAATCAGCAAATAATAATCTTTTTCTGGCAACATCAGCATTTTCAAGATTATCAGGGAAATGTATTTTTCTGATTGCACTTGGCAAATCTAAGAGATTTAGGCGCTTCCTTATTTCTAAAGGTAGCCAATCTTGAATTTCCTGGCTGGCAGAGAGCGCTTGTTTTATAAAAAAACGAATTTGTTTTTGTGTAATGCCATTTGTTAGGTGATAAATGGGAACGAGGCCGAAGGTGTGGATTAAAGTATTGTTATATATTTTTTCATATTGAGGTGAAATTAGGGTAAGCTGTCCCTGATTTTCACTTACTTTTCCCGCTAACGATACTCGGTCACCAACTTTAATATTTTTGGTAATAAAGGGTTGGTTAAACCAGATTATTTTTATCATTTCACTTTCATCAGTCACTAAAGCTTCGGTAATATTTAATTTTCGACCGCGAGCACGACGATTTTGGATTAAGCTTATCTCTCCTTGAATATTTGCTTCTTGACCAACTTCCAGATTAGCAATAGCTGTTTTTTGTCTAAAGTCTTCATAACGAAAAGGTAAATAAAAAAGCAGGTCTTGAATAGTTACAAGACCAAGCTTTTGCAAATATTTAGCAGTTGTTTTACCTAGTCGGGGTAAAACCTCAATTTTATCATTTAGAGCTATCATTGCTATTGATATGGTGCTTCCACCAGGAATCGAACCTGGATTTCAAGATCCGCAATCTTGCGTCCTATCCGTTGAACGATGGAAGCTAAAATTTTCCTTTGGAAGAAAACTTTTCTTATTCTATTATAATTTTAGCTTACTCGTCAACTGCTCAGAAAGAGGAGGTTCGGTTCTTTCTAAATCTTCATCAAGATATTTTAGTAAAAAATTACGAATTTTTAGAGGATCAAGACTACGGAGAGGAATAGATAGGCGAGGAGTAACCGGATTTTTAAATTCTAAGTATAAATTTTTAATACTTTGTTTTGGTTTATAAATCACGGAAAAATTGCGAAAACGATCATAATCATAGAATTTATTACCAACTTCAATTCCTTCCGGTCCAATCTTTATATCCACTATTTGCGGCGGCTTGTTCTCATTTATTATCATTATAATTGTACTAAGAATAATGATGAAGGCAAATAAGAAGTTTGATTGATAGCCTAAAAAGACTGGTCGCCAATTTTCAAGAGTAAAAAAACAAGTAAAAAGGAGGACAACAACTAGTACTAAAGCAGCGTGATACCAAATTTTTGGACGGTCTGGAATGCGATATTCCGGCACCTGCCATTTTATGTATAAAGGATTATTATCATTCATATGTTTAATTGACAAGGCATTTTATATTTTATATAGTAATTATAACATAAAAAAAGAAAAAAACAGAGTGCTGATTTTTTTTATAAAAATTATTTAATTATTAAGGAGAGATGGCTGAGTGGCTGAAAGCGACAGGTTGCTAACCTGTTATACGTTTTTTAAGCGTATCGAGGGTTCGAATCCCTCTCTCTCCGCAGTAATGCAAAATCGCTTTTATTTTCAATTTTAGACAGTACATCGTATGGCTGTTTATATGAAACGTTAGCGATTTTTTTGTTTTTAACCTCAGCGTTCCAAAGTAGTGAATTTAAGATTTCTTTTTGTTTCTCAGGATTTTCTTTTAAAAACAATTTCTTTATATTTTTAGGGGCTAAAAAGACATTTTTAATGCGTTCCAAAGTAACTTTGTCCTTCTGAACTTTTCTTGTCTCTAGTTCATTTATTTCCTTTTCGAGTTCTAGCATCTCATTCTTAAGAGATGTGTTTTTAGCTTCAAAATCGTCTTCTGGGACGTGTTTATCAAGGTAAGCGTCTAGTAGCATGTTTTTTCTGTTTTCGAGGTTTTTTAGCCTGCTTCGCAGTCCATTTAGAGAAGAGTCTAGGTAGGAGAGGGAGCGTTCTTGTTCTTGGAGCTTGGCCTTGTAGACGAGTTCGATTAGCTTTTCATCAAAAAGAAGAGAGTCAAAGACTTGCCCTAGAGACTTGGACAAATCTTCTTCTTTTATATAGGCCTTATGTTCGTCGCAGATGCCTTTCCCATTAGTGCAGTAGTAGTAGACGAGTCTGCCTTTCTTCTTCGTGGCAGTTAACTGACAACCGCAACTTGCACATTTAAGAATACCTCTGAAAGCGAAGGGAATTACCTGCCTTTTAACATGAGACTTTTTACTGAGAACATCTTGTACTTCATCAAACAACTTTTTTGAAATAATAGGTTCATACTTACCTAAATACTTTTCTCCATCCTTTTCCATGA
>JARRBY010000029.1 GCA_029982795.1 Patescibacteria group bacterium | reverse complement strand
TTATTTTTAAATTTTAAAAAATAAAAAAGTCCCCTTAATTGAGGACTTTTTTATTATAAATAATTTGAAAATTATTATTTATCAGCCATTCTTTTACTAACAATGTTAACTACCTTATTAGTTTTAAGTTGACCGTTGAATTTCTTTAATTTTTTAGTAGAAAATTTTACAAAACCACTGTTTAAAGCAAAAAGAGTATCATCTCTACCTTTACCAATGTTTAAACCTGGTTGATATTTAGTTCCGCGTTGTCTGATTACGATAGCGCCGGCTTTAGCCCAATCACCATCGGTAATTTTAACGCCAAGACGTCTACCTTCTGAATCGCGGCCAAGAGCGGTAGAACCGGCGGCTTTCTTATGTGCCATATAATTTTACATAAAAAATACTAAGCTATAATAAGCTTGTATTTGGTATTTAAATTTCTTTTACTTGTATATACTAACAAAAGTGATATAAATTGTCAAATCTTATTTTCTGTTATTTTTTGTTATTTTTTAAGTATTTAAAAAGTAATAAAAAGTATATTTTAAAGGTTTTATTTTTTTTCTAATATGTTATAATAAGGTCATAAATAATAAACTAAATAATAATAAATTTATGGTAAAAGTAGACCAAAATAAATGTATTGGTTGTGGCCTTTGTGCGGGTTTATGTCCGGAAACTTTTCAAATAAATGCAGATAATAAATCAGAGGTAGTAAATCCTCAAGATACTGATTGCTCAAAAAACGCTGAACAGAATTGTCCGGTTCAAGCAATTAGCCATAAATAATAAAAATATGGCAGATGCCAATCCAATTGAACAATTAAATCCGGAAACTATTTTAGAAAAACCAGATAATATAAAAGTTGAAAAAAAAGAAAAGATTGTTGAAACCAGTATTGAACAAAAGGAAGTTGGAAAAGAAAATAAAACCGAACAAGAAAAGGTGGAAACTTCAGTTAATAAGAATGTTAAAAAAGAAATGGAATTTGTTCCGGTTGCTAAAAAAGTGCCCACTTTTCGAGAAAGAAGAGCTAAAGAAATTGATAATATACTTTCTTCCGGTTTACATGAAATTTTTTTGCAACTTGATAAAAAAAAGCAAACGGAGTTTAAATTAAAAGGGGAAGAAACGGTGACAAAAATTAATGTTCTGCTTGATCAATCAAAGATAAAGATTGATAAAATAATAGACCTTATCAAAAAATGGCTTAAACTAATACCGGGTATAAATAAATTTTTTCTGGAGCAAGAAGCAAAGATTAAGGCTGATAAAATTATTGACTTAAAAAATAAAGTTTAACTATGATAGATTTCTTATCATTTAATTTTGGTGATTTAATTGGAATTTTAGGAATTATTATTATAATTGCTTTGGCCTTTTTTTTCAGTTTTCGTTTATTTCGATCTTTTTTAGGAAGAAGGCATTATATTCCTCATCATGTTTTTTTAATACGTATTCCCAAGGATAGTAATAAAGAAGAAAGAAATGACGTTAGCCAAAGCATCAAGGAAGAAATTGCGAAAGGAGAGGCAATATTTTCCGCTCTAGGGGGATTAAAGGCGGAGCGGGGAATTAAAGCTTGGTTTAAAGGCCGACAAGATCATTTTTCCTTTGAAATTGTTGCCAACGCTAAGCGAATTGCTTTTTATTTTGCCTGTCATAATGATGATTTTCGTTATATAGAACAACAAATTCATGCTCAATATCCGGCGGCTTCTATTGAAGAAGTTGAAGATTATAATATTTTTGCAGCCCAGGGACAAATTGCCGCCGCGTCAATTAAAACAATAAAAAGTTTTATATTTCCAATTAAAACTTATCAAGAAATTGATGTTGATCCAATGAGTTCTATAATTAATGTTTTGTCGAAACTTGAAAAAGGAGAAAGTATCGCTTTGCAATACCTGGTACGTAGCGCTAAAGG
This sequence comes from Patescibacteria group bacterium, assembly GCA_029982795.1. Lineage (GTDB taxonomy): Bacteria > Patescibacteriota > Patescibacteriia > Patescibacteriales > UBA12465 > UBA12465. The sequence continues at coordinate 5,005 of JARRBY010000029.1, read as the reverse complement.
TTCTTGGCACGGTAGTTTGCGTAAGGCAGTGGCTCGAATTCAGGAGAAACAATCGGTCGCTCTTGGTTTAAAAAATAATAATTTAGATAAATTCTTTTCTTTTTTTAATACCGGGAAGAAAAAAGTTGAAACAAACACTAAACCAAAACCAGAAAAACGTTTAAGTGCAGTTGAAGAAGAAATGTTAAAAAAGATAGAGCAGAAAAATTTAAAAGCCGGATTAGATGTTAATTTAAGAATTTTAACTTGTTCTGATGCTAAAGAAAAAGCCAATCGTTATTTAGAAAATATTGCCAGTGCTTATTCTGAATATAATAATTTTTCTTATGGCAATTCATTCTCACGACCAATAAAAAAGAATACTAATCAAATTATTAAAGATTTTATCTATCGCTATTTTCGTGAAAAGAACAGTTTTCTCTTAAATTCTGAAGAATTAGCCAGTATTTTCCATCTTCCTTTAAGAAGTATTGAAACCCCTAATATCCTTTGGTTGACAGCAAAAACAGCCCCGGCGCCGGCAGAAGTGCCAGAAGAAGGAATTACTTTAGGCTATAATGTCTATCGTGGTTTTAGACGGGAAATTAAAATTAAACGAGCTGATCGTCGTCGTCACTCTTATATTATTGGAAAATCCGGTGTTGGTAAATCAGTATTACTGGCTAATATGGCAATTCAAGATATTGAAAACGGGGAAGGAGTTTGTGTTCTTGATCCACATGGTGATTTAATAACCGATATTTTAGAACGTATACCACCGGCAAGAGCGGAGGATGTAATTATTTTTTCTCCCGCTGACCGGGAGCGACCGTTAGCTTTAAATTTATTAGAATATGATCCCGCCTATCCTGAACAAAAAAGTTTTGTTATCAATGAAATGATAGGAATACTTGATAAACTTTATGATTTAAGAGCAACCGGCGGTCCTATGTTTGAGCAGTATATGCGTAACGCCATGCTTCTGGTTATGGAGGACCCTGAATCTGGTTCAACGTTAATGGAGATACCAAAAGTCTTAGCTGATGAAAATTTTCGACGAGCTAAATTGAATAAGTGTAAAAATCAAACCGTGATTGACTTTTGGACCAAAGAAGCGGAAAAAGCGGGAGGTGAAGCTGCTCTTGCTAATATAGTGCCTTATATTACCTCTAAGCTTACTTCTTTTATTTCCAATGACATGATGCGTCCTATTATTGGTCAGCAAAAAAGTGCTTTTAATATTCGGGAGGTGATGGATAAACAAAAAATATTATTAATTGATTTACCAAAAGGAATAGTAGGGGAGACTAATGCTTATCTACTGGGAATGATTTTGGTGAGTAAAATTTTAATGGCGGCTTTATCTCGTACCGACATGCCGACGGAAAAAAGAAAAGACTTTTATCTTTATATTGATGAATTTCAAAATTTTACCACCAATTCTATTTCTCAAATTTTATCAGAAGCAAGAAAATATGCTTTAAATTTAATTATTGCTCATCAATATATTGGTCAGTTAAGTAAAAATGGTAATACTGAAATTAAAGATGCTGTCTTTGGTAATGTTGGTACTATTATTTGTTTTAAAATCGGCTCAGAAGATGCTGAGTTTCTCCTTAAAGAGTTTAGCCCAGTTTTTAATGAATATGATTTAATAAACATTGACAAGGGAACAGCTTATATTAAACTACTAATAGATAATAGCGCTGCTCGTCCTTTTTCTATTAATACGGTTTGGCCCCCAGTGGGAACAAAAAGAGAAGGAATGGCGGAAAAAATAAGAACTTTATCGCGCTTTAAATATGGTCGCAGTGCGCGTTTAATTGAAGCTGAAATAGCCAGTCGTAAATAATATATATCTTATGTCTACCTTATATCGTGATTATCGTCCTAATAACTTTGCTGAAGTTTTGGGGCAAAAACATATTAAAGTAACCTTGCAAAATGAAATTAGTACTGGTCATTTGGCACAGTCTTTTTTATTTTGTGGACCGCGGGCTGTCGGTAAAACAACTCTTGCTCGTATTTTAGCTAAATCAATAAATTGTTTAAATCGAAAAGAAGGGGAATCAGAACCTTGTAATGAATGTGCTAATTGTAAAGCGATAAAGGCGGGTACTCATTTGGATGTAATTGAAATTGATGCCGCTTCAAACACCGGAGTTGATAATGTTCGTGATAATATTATCTCTTTTTCTCGTCTTGCCCCCAGTCAAGCTAAATATAAAGTATTTATTATCGATGAGGTCCACATGCTGTCAACTTCCGCCTTTAATGCTTTGTTAAAAATTATTGAAGAACCGCCACAATATATTTTATTTATTCTCTGTACGACAGAGATTCATAAAGTACCTCAAACCATTATATCACGCTGTGAACGGTTTGATTTTAAAAGAATTGGTATAAGTGATATTGTTACAAAATTACGTCTTATCACCACCAAGGAAAATAAAGAAGTTGATCAAGAAGTTTTGGAAGCAATAGCGCGTCGTTCCGGTGGCCATTTACGTGATGCTGAAAGTTTATTGGGGCAAATTTTTGCTCTCAGTGATAACCGTATTGGCCTAAAAGAAGCTGAACTTTTGATGCCTCACTATAATAATAACGAAGTAATTGACTTACTCAACTTTCTCGCTCTTAAAGATGCCGCCGGTGCTTTAACTTTAATCAATAATTTAGCAGATGCCGGTGTTAATATTAAAAATTTTATTGCCGAGTTGATATTTATAACCAGAAAACTCGCAATTATGAAAATCAGTCCCCAATTAGCCGATAATTTAGGTTTGAATTTAGGAGAGAGTATGGAGTTAAAAGTTTTAGAATTATTAAAGAAAATATCAGCCCAAGATCTTCTTTATTTTATTAAAATATTTTTAACAGCTTATGATGCTAAAAATCAATTAATTTTGCAACTTCCTTTAGAACTGGCTGTAATTGAAATTTGTAATGAAGCTGAGGAAATAGCAACCACTAAAACGCTTGATACAAATTTAAAACCGGAATTAAATAAAGAGAAACAAGGAGCCTCTTTTTCTAAAACAGATTTTTCTCAAAAAAAGAATGAACCAGAACAAGATAAACCGATTTTAAGTCAAATTGATATGAATTGTTCTTCTGTTTTGGAAAAATGGCCGGAATTTTTAATTAAAATAAAAAAACATAATCATTCTTTATCATTTGTTTTGCAAAATTGTCAGCCGGGAGAAATTAAAAATGGTAAACTTCATTTATTATTTAAATATAAATTTCATCAAGATCGAGTCAATGATGCCGGGATTAAAAAATTAATTGAAGATACCTTAAATGAAGTTTTTGCTTGTCGTCTCACCTTTATTTCCGAATTAAATGAAAATCTTTCAATTGATACTAAAATAAATTCAGAAGAAACAACAGAAAACATTTTAACCGAGAAGATGGATAAAATTGAAAAAGGGGAAAAAAACAATGATTCATTAATGACTAATTTACTAAATACTTTTGGTGGAGAAGTCATCAGTTAAATAAAAATATATGTTAGATATTAATTTAATAAGAACTGATTTAGAAGGTGTTAAAACAGGATTAGCTAAAAGAGGAGATATAACGCATTTTGATTTAGAAAAAATTATTTCTCTTGACGACAAAAGACGAGCCTTAATTACCCTAAGTGAAGAGTTAAAAGCTAAAAAGAATAAATATTCCAAAGTTAAGCCTACCCCTGAAATTATTAGTGAAATGAAAATATTAGGGGCTCAAATTAAAACACAAGAAGAGGAATTAGCCAGAGTTGATGAAGAATTAACCGCAAGAATGCTTGAATTACCCAATATACCGGCCCCTGATGTCTTAGCGGGGGGCAAAGAAAATAATGAAGTTATTTATACTTATGGCAAAAAACCGGTTTTTAATTTTACCCCGAAAGATCATGTAGAACTAGCTACTTCTTTAAATTTAATTGATTACGAAAGGGCGGTAAAAATGTCAGGTTCTGGTTTTTGGTGTTATACCGGAAACGGCGCTTTGCTTGAATGGGCGCTACTTTCTTATTTTATTGATTTTCATACTAATAACGGTTACGATTTTCTTATTCCTCCTTTTTTGTTAACGGAAAAATCAGCTTATATTTCGGGACATTTACCAAAATTTAGAGATGATTTATTTTGGAATCAAGATAAGCTTTGTTTAAACGCAACCAGTGAAATGATGTTGGGAAATTATCATCGCGAGGAGACACTTGATAATAAAAAATTGCCATTAAAGTATTTTGCTTATTCCCCTTGTTTTCGTCGTGAAGCTGGTAGTTATCGTCAGGAAGAAAGAGGGATGATAAGAGGACACCAGTTTAATAAGGTGGAAATGTTTATTTTCTCCAAACCAGAAAGTAGTTGGGAAATGTTTGCTGAAATGACTAATAATGCCAAAAAAATCATGGAAGGTCTTGATCTTCATTTTCAAGTTTCTAAGTTAGCAGCCGGTGATTGTAGTGCGGCGATGGCTAAAACTTATGATGTTGAAGTTTATATCCCGAGTATGGGGATATATAAAGAGGTCAGTAGTATTTCTAATGCCCTTGATTATCAAGCACGGCGGGGACAAATTAAATATAAAAATGAAATTAGTGGAAAAAATGAATTTGTTCATACCCTAAATGGTTCAGGTTTAGCAACCAGTCGTTTACTACCGGCTATTTTAGAACAAAATCAGCAAGCTGATGGTTCGGTCTTAATTCCTAAAGTTTTACGTCAGTATTTACCTAAAAAAATGAAATTTTTAAGATAAGTTAAATGAAATTTAAGATTTCTTCTATTTTTGTTTTTATTTTCCTATTTTCTATTCCAATTTTAACCATGGGGAAAGAGATAAAAAGCACCTATCCCCGTCTGGCAAATTATTATTTAAAATGGGATTTAAATACAAAAGAAGCACAAGAGTTAGCAAAATGGGACTTATTAATACTCGATATGGAAGTACAAGAAAATAGTCCGGAGGCACTTAAAGAAATTAGACGTTTAAATCCTGATATTATAATTTTAGCCTATATTACTTC
>JARRBY010000008.1 GCA_029982795.1 Patescibacteria group bacterium | reverse complement strand
AAAAAGAAGAGGTTGTCAAAGATGAAACTAAGAAAAAAGAAAAAGAAAAAGAAAAAAAGAATAAAACTCCAAAGAAAGAAAAAGTTGATAAAGATAAAAAAGATAAATAAGACTATAAAAACTCCTCCTTTTGAGGGGTTTTTGCTAGTTTAAAGGATTAATTATAATTGCCAAAAGCATTATTTCCTTTTATAATTAAAATAATTAAGAATATTTTTATTTTATGAAAAAATTAATTAAAAATTTTTTACTTTTATTTCTCATTTTTTTAATTATTACTGCTGTTTTTAGTACGTTTTTTAATACAGAGACAAAAACTGAAATAGTTGGGATTGAAACATTAATCAGTCGGATTAATCAAGAAGAAGTCTCTGATATAGCTATCAGTGGTGATAAGATAAAAATTAGTTTAAAAAATGAGGAAAAAATGGAAATTGTTAGAAAAGAGCCGGGAGAGGCCTTTTCTGATTTAGTGAGTAATTATCAAATAGCGCCAGAGAAATTGGCGCAAGTAAATATTAGGGTGGAAGAAGAAAGCGGTTGGGATTATTTTTTGATTAATATTTTACCCTTTTTATTGCCGATTCTTTTAATTGGTGCTTTTTTCTTCTTTATGCTTCGTGGTGTTTCCGGTGCTAATTCTCGAGCGATGAGCTTTGGACAAAGCACGGCTAAAGATTTTAAGCCAGACGCAAAAAAAAGAACAACTTTTAAAGATGTGGCGGGGTCTAAAGAGGCAAAAGAAGAATTACAAGAAATTGTTGAATTTTTAAAATTTCCGAAAAAATTTCATAACTTGGGAGCAAAGATCCCACGTGGCGTTTTGCTTTTAGGTTCACCGGGAACGGGAAAAACTTTAATGGCGCGGTCAGTTGCCGGTGAGGCCAGGGTTCCTTTCTTTCATATGTCAGGTTCAGAATTTGTTGAAATGTTTGTTGGTGTGGGAGCTTCACGAGTAAGATCTTTATTTGATAAGGCAAAAAAAAATGCTCCTTGTATTGTTTTCATCGATGAAATTGATGCAGTTGGACGTAAGCGTGGCGCTGGTTTAGGGGGTAGTCATGATGAAAGAGAACAAACCTTAAATCAAATTTTGGTAGAAATGGATGGCTTTGAAGCAACTCAAAATATTATTGTTATCGCGGCTACTAATAGACCGGATGTCTTAGATCCCGCTCTTCTTCGTCCAGGCAGATTTGATCGTCGCGTGGTAATAGATTTGCCTGATTTAAAAGATAGGGAAGAAATATTGAAGGTTCATGCTAAAGGTAAGCCCATTTCTAAAGAAGTAAACTTAAGAAGAGTGGCGGAAAGAACTTCAGGATTTTCCGGGGCAGATTTGGCTAATATTTTAAATGAGGCAGCTATTTTAGCGGCTCGTGATAATCAAAAAGAAATAATTGAAAAGTATTTATATGAAGCAATTGAAAAAGTGATGATTGGACCGGAAAGAAAAAGTCGAGTGATAAATGATAAGGAGAAAAAAATTACCGCCTATCATGAAGCGGGTCATGCCTTGGTGTCCCACTTTATCCCAGGAGCTGATCCGGTACACAAAGTGTCAATTGTTTCTCGTGGTTCAGCCGGGGGCTATACTTTAAAGGCACCACTTGAAGATAGACATATGTATGCTAAATCTGATTTTATTACAGAGATAGCAATATTATTAGCGGGACATTTAGTAGAAAAGCAAATCTTTAAAGAAGTAACAACCGGGGCAACTTCTGATTTGCGTCAAGCTACGGCTATTGCTAGGCGTTTGGTTACCGATTACGGAATGAGTGAAAATTTGGGTCCACGTACTTACGGAGAAAAAGAAGAAATGATATTTTTAGGGAGAGAAATTCATGAACAAAGAGATTATAGTGAAAAAGTAGCGGAAAAAATTGATGAAGAAATAAATAATTTTATCAAAGACGGTTTAAATAAGGCGCAAGAGATAATAACGGAAAAAAGAAATATACTGGAAGCGATAGTGAAAGAACTGTTAGAAAAAGAGACTATAGAAAAGTCTGAATTTGAAAAAATTGTCGGTCCTAAACCGGTTTTAGGAGAAAATGAAGTTTAAATTTATTTATTAAATTATTGACTAATATTAAAGTTTCGTTATACTAAAATTGTAATAATTTTAATTTTATGGCTAATCCAAAGAAAAGAAAGACGCACAGTAAAAGTCGGATGGGTAGAGCTCATTTGGCTTTAAAGAAAATTGGTTTAATTAAATGTTCAAAATGTGGAGAAATGAAAAAGCCCCATACCGCTTGTCAATTTTGCGGTACTTATAAAGATAGGGAAATCATTAAACCAAAGAGTAAAAAAACTAATAAAAAATAATTATGTCTAATCGGCATTTGGCTCGTACAATTGCTTTACAAACAATATTTACTTGGGATTTTAATGGTCAAAAGAATAATAATTTAGAGGAGATAATTTCTGACAATTTTGCCAATTTTGCTCCTCAATTTGATGACCAAGGTTTTGTAAAAAATTTGGTAATGGGGGTTTCTGATAAAGTTAAGGAAATCGATGAGAAGATAGTAAAGTATGCAACTGAGTGGCCACTTGACCAAATTACGACGATTGATCGAAATATTTTACGTCTTGGTATTTATGAATTGTTATTTACTGATGTGCCACCACGAGTAGCGATAAACGAATCAATTGAAATTGCAAAGAGTTTTGGCGGGGATTCTTCTGGTAAATTTGTTAACGGTGTTTTAGGTGCACTTTATGCTGATGAAAAAGATATTCAGCTTAGAGATAACAAGGAAGAAGAAAAAAAAGAAGATAAAACTCCAGAGAAAGAGTCTTAAATTTTAGACTCTTTCTTTGCTTTTATAAATACTATGGAAGCAAATAATTTAGTAAAATTGCAAAAAAATTTGAAGGTTGAATTTAAAGATAAAAGTTTATTAAAACAAGCTTTAGTCCATCGGTCTTATTTAAACGAACATCCTGATTTTAAAATTGGTCACAATGAAAGATTAGAATTTTTAGGTGATGCGGTTTTAGAAATTGTAGTGACTGAATACTTATTTTTAAAATTTCCGGAGGTGCCAGAGGGAGACTTAACTAATTGGCGCGCTTCTTTAGTCAATGCTAAAATGCTTTATGAAGTAGCGTCTGATTTGGAGGTTGAAAAAAGCCTTTATTTATCAAAAGGGGAAGCGAAAGATAAAAATAAAAAATCGCGCCATTTTATTTTAGCTGATGCGGTTGAAGCGATTATTGGCGCTATTTATTTAGATCAAGGAATGAAGGTGGCCAGGAACTTTATATTAAAAAATATAATTTCCAAATTAGATACAATTTTAAAAAATAAACTTTACCTTGATCCTAAATCAAAATTTCAAGAGAAAGCACAGGAAAAGCGCGGCATTACTCCGCATTATAAAATTTTAGAAGAAACCGGTCCAGACCATGCTAAAGTTTTTACCGTTGGTCTTTATTTGGAAGAAGAGTTGGTGAGTAAGGGGAAAGGATTATCTAAACAAGAAGCGCAAGTAGATGCCGCTTCAAACGGTTTAAAAAAATTTAATTGGTAAAATATGGAAATAAAAAATATTTTAAAATTAGCCGCTGAAAAAGGAGCCTCTGATTTACATGCTTTAGTGGGGCAAGAACCAATTTTACGAATTGATGGTGAATTATTAAATATCAATAAGGTTTTAGGGAGTGATTTTTTTCCAATCCTAAGTTCGACTGATTTGCTAGCCTTTGTTGATGATTTATTAAGCGAAGAAGCAAAGAAATTATTTTTAGAAAATAAAGATTTAGATAGTAGTTGTGAGGTTGAGGGAATAAGATATCGTTTAAATTTTTCTTTTGAAAAAGGGGAAATGAAAATAGTGGCTCGAGTTATAAAAAACGATGAACCTAGTCTGGCGGATTTAAATCTACCGGAAGTGGTGGCCAAAATTTTAAATTATCATCAGGGTTTAGTTTTAGTTACCGGCCCTACTGGTTGTGGTAAATCAACCACTTTGGCGGCAATGATAAATCATATAAATAACGAAAGAAGGGCAAATATAATAACTCTGGAAGATCCGGTTGAATATATTTTTAGAGCGAAAAAAAGTATTATTTCACAACGAGAATTAGGGCAAGATATGAATAGTTTTGCCAGTGGCTTAAAATATGTTTTGCGGCAAGATCCTAACGTGGTAATGATTGGTGAAATGAGAGACTTAGAAACTATTTCAACTGCTTTAACAATTGCGGAAACGGGGCACTTGGTTTTAGCTACATTGCATACTTATAGCGCAGCCCAAACTATAGATCGTATTATTGATATTTTTCCACCGCATCAACAAAGTCAAGCCAAGTCCCAGCTTTCTATGGTATTACGAGCGGTTATCTCTCAAAGATTATTACCAAAAAATGGAGGGGGAAGAATTGCTGCTCGTGAAATTTTGCTTAACAATTCAGCCGCGGCTAATTTAATTCGAGAGGGCAAAATTGCGCAAATTAATACTGTTATAGAGACGGGTTCAAGTTTAGGGATGATGACACTTGCGAGTGATATAAAAAGGCTCTATAGTGAAGGTTTAATTGATAAAACTATTGCGGAAAGTTATTTAGAAGAAGCCTTGGAAATAAAAAAAATAAAAAAATAAAAAATAAAAATATTATTCTAAAAAAAGCAAGTAAATAGAAGTTTATTTGCTTTTTTATTTTTGGAAAATATAGTTAAATCAGCCAAAAAAAATGGATTTTTTGGGGCTTTTAAATTAGAGTTAAAAATCTCTTGACATAATTTTTAAAATGGTTATAATTATAAGCAGTTTTAAACAAGGCCTAAAAGGCTAAAAAAGTATGATGATAAATATTTTGCTTAAATTAAAAAGCGATTCTAAATGATTGTTGATTTTACGATTACTTAGAACCGCTTGAAAGCGGTTTTTTTGCGCCTTGCGAACTTTAATAATTAAATAGTAAAGACATCAATTAATAAAAATAAAAGACGTGTTTTGAAGAGGAAGGTCCAACTTCCCGCTGTAAGTCAAAACACGGCACGTTTTTAATTTCTTTAAAATAAAAGCGTGAGAAAATCTCAGTAAGAGTATACGGTGGATGCCTTGACATAAGAAGACGATGAAGGACGTAGCAGCCTGCGATAAGCTGCGGTAAGGTGGCAAGCAACCTTTGACCCGCAGATTTCCGAATGGGGAAACCCCCTCTATTGAAGATAGAGGCAGCTTAAGCTTTTTAAGCGAGCTGGAAGACCCGGTGAACTGAAACATCTTAGTAACCGGAGGAAAAGAGAATAATAATCATTCCCTAAGTAGTGGCGAGCGAAAGGGGAGGAGCCTAAACCGAAATAACTGCAGATTAAATTTGGTTCGCCAAGTTTAATCCTGAAGGTTCTGGAGCCATATGTTTTTTCGGTGTTGCAAGGTCTTAGCGCTTGTTTTTCAGAAGAACAAGGCGAAGTCATAAAAGATAATTTTTAGCAGAATGAGTTGGAAAGCTCAGCCAGAGACGGTGATAGCCCGGTAAGCGAAAAGAATTATCTCTTCGTGGTTAAGATTCTTAAGTAGGGCGGGACTCGTGAAATCCCGTCTGAAGCCAGGTCGACTATGACCTAAGGCTAAATACTTCTTATGATCGATAGTGAACAAGTACCGTGAGGGAAAGGTGAAAAGCATCCCGTTGAGGGAGGTGAAATAGTACCTGAAACCATATACTTACAAGGAGTCGGAGCCCGTTTCGGCGGGTGACGGCGTGCCTATTGAAGAATGAGCCAACGAGTTTGTTCTATGTGGCTTACATAATCTCCATTTGGAGAGCATGTGTAGTGAAAGCGAGGGTTAACTGCCCGTTTGTGCTTCGCTTTCGTCATCGTTATTAATAGCGAGACGGAAGCGTAGCATTTGTCGCATGGACAAGACCCGAAGCCGGGTGATCTTGCCATGGCCAGGTTGAAGTTCGTCGAAAGACGAATGGAGGACCGAACCCACGCGTCGTGCAACACGCGGGGATGAGCTGTGGTAAGCGCAGAAATTGTAATCGAACTCGGCAATAGCTGGTTCTCCTCGAAATAGCTTTAGGGCTAGCCTCGGATGTTGACCTCAGGGGGTAGAGCACTGGATGAGGGCGGGTCGCAAGATACCGTCTTCAATCAAACTCCGAATACTTGAGGGTAGAGTCCGGGAGTTAGACTATGGGCGCTAAGGTCCATTAGTCGAAAGGGAAACAGCCCAGATCGCAATCTAAGGTCCCTAAATCAAAGCTAAGTGTTAAAGGTAGTGTTGCGACTACGACAGTTAGGAGGTTGGCTTAGAAGCAGCCATCCTTTAAAGATAGCGTAATAGCTCACTAATTAAGTTGTTTCGCGCCGAAAATTTATCGGGGCTAAGCTTTGTACCGAAGATGCGAACTTTCTGATTTATCAGAGAGTGGTAGAGGAGCATTTCTTTCAGCGTTGAAGTCACGTCGTGAGGCGTGGTGGAGCGGAAGGAAGAGAGAATGTTGGCATGAGTAGCAAAAAGGCGGGTTAAAACCCCGCCCACCGAAAACCTAAGGTTTCCTGGGCAACGCAAATCGACCCAGGGTTAGTCGATCCTAAGGCGCAACCTATGTAGTGTAGGTGTCAGCCGATGGAAGAGCCGGTTAATATTCCGGCACTACTGTTGTTTTCCGATGTGGTGACGCGGTTCTGTAGTTTAAGCGTGCTATGATTTGTACGTCCATTACTTCAAGAAACGGCTTAGGTAAATCCGGGCCATTAGTTTCAAGGGGTTGTGGGGAGATAAAGTCGCAAGATGGAGTCAACTTAAGTAAAAGAGCCGACTAGAAAAACCTCTAGGGCTAAGACAATAGTAACCGTACCGTAAACCGACACAGGTAGGTGAGGCGAGAAGCCTCAGGTGTACGAGAGAAACTTCGTTAAGGAACTCGGCAAAACAGCGGCCGTAATTTAGAGATAAGGCCTGCCCTGAGCAATCAGGGCCGCAGCTAAAGAGCCAAAGGGACTGTTTAGCAAAAACACAGCTCTCTGCTAACTCGTAAGAGGATGTATAGAGGGTGATGCCTGGCCAGTGTCCGAACGTTAAGAGGAGAGGTTAGCACTTCGGTGCGAAGCTTTGAATCCAAGCGCGGATGAACGCCGGCGATAACTATAATCGTCCTAAGGTAGCGAAATTCCTTGTCGGGTAAGTTCCGACCTGCACGAATGGCTTAACCACTTTGGCACTGTCTCAACGAAGTACTCGGTGAAATTGCAGTACGAGTAAAGATGCTCGTTAATCATAGTTGGACGAAAAGACCCCGTGAAGCTTTACTACAACTTGATATTGAATTAGGGATATCCATGTTCAGCATAGGTGGGAGCCTTCGGGCACCAGTGAGATACCACCCTTGTATGTTCTTAATTCTAACCGCGTGCTACGTGGGACAGTGTCTGGTGGGTAGTTTGTCTGGGGCGGATGCCTCCCAAAAAGTAACGGAGGCGTTTACCAAGGTCGGCTATCCCGGAATGGAAACCCGGGAGATAGTGTAAAGGCATAAGCCGGCTTTACTGCGAGACTTACTAGTCAAGCAGTCGCGAAAGCGGAACTTAGTGATCCGACCATTCAAGATAGGATGGTGGAAGCTCATCGGATAAAAGCTACTCCGGGGATAACAGGCTAGTCAGGTCCAAGAGTCCATATCGACGACCTGGTTCGGCACCTCGATGTCGGCTCGTCGCATCCTGGGGGTGAAGAAGCTCCCAAGGGTTGGGCTGTTCGCCCATTAAAGCGGCACGCGAGCTGGGTTCAGACCGTTTAGAGGCTAAATCTATTGGCCTTTAAACGCTCTGAATCCACGAGGTAAAACGACATAAAATACGGCGGCGATATTGAGTAATCAATATTGGCATAAAAAGTTGACTCATATCGATGAAGTCCTAACAATTAAAATTCAACCTGTCATATGTTAGGATAATATCGAGGGAAGTCGCTTATGTTAAATTAACGCAAATATAATTAGTTTATTTAGCTGATTTTAAGGATAAAACATAAGTTGACCCTGTAGAGACTAAACGTCAACCTCCCAAAGCGTTTTGGGATGAAGGTATAGTCCAATGCACTTAGTAATAAGTGAAAAACATGCGTAAGACAGGTCGGTCTCCTATCCACTATGATCGTGGAAACTTGAGAGGGCCCTTCCTTAGTACGAGAGGACCGGGAAGGACGAAGCTCTAGTGTACCAGCTGTTCCATCAGGGGCATTGCTGGGTAGCTACCTTCGGTTTAGATAAACGCTGAAAGCATATAAGCGTGAAGCTGTCCTCAAGATTAGGTTTCATAGACAGGTTAGAGAATATGACCTTGATAGGCCACAGGTGTAAGTCTGGTAACAGATTGAGCCGAGTGGTACTAATATGTCATTTGATTTTCTCACACTTTTATTTTTAAGGTTATTGATGATTTGCAAATATACAATGGTTTAGCGTTTTTTAACGCTTGAAATATAGAAAAACACCATTGTTCTGGTGGTAAAGCGTTGGGGTCACACCTGATCCCTTCTCGAACTCAGAAGTTAAGCCCAACAGCGCTGATGATACTTGGGCCTGAGCCCTGGGAAAGTAGGTCGCCGCCAGAACAATGGTGTTTTTTTGTTGGCAAAAAAATATTAAGAAGAAAATATTAATACTGTAGTCAAATTATTAATTAGTAAAATAAAAAATAAAATTTTAGCTTATATTAAATAAAAAATATTATTTATTTAATTTGCGAAAGCTAACAAAAAATGATAAAATAAAGGAGAAATTATTTAAATTTTCTTTTTTTATGGTTCAAATTGTAATTTTAGCAGCGGGTAAAGGAACGCGTATGGGTTCTGATCTGCCGAAAGTTTTAGTTTCTTTAAACGAGCGACCAATGATTTGTTATTTATTAGATTCAGTAGTTGATTCTTTAGTTGATAGTGAACCAATTATAATCGTATCGCCGGACAATCAAGAGATAATAAAAAAGGCTTTAACAGATTACCGGGCACAATATGTAATTCAAGATAAGCAACTGGGAACCGGTCACGCAGTTTCTTGTGCTCGTGATTTTATAAAAAAAGAAACAGAAAAAATTATTGTTTTATATGGTGATCATCCTTTTTTAAAAGCACAATCAATTATTAATTTCTCCAAACTTCAACCACAAGCTGTTACTATCATGCCGACAACCTTACCAGATTTTTCTGGTTGGCATCATAATTTCTATGGTTGGGGGAGGATAGTGCGTAGTGATAAGGGTGAGGTTAAAGCGATAGTTGAGTTAAAGGATGCTAGTTTTCAGGAAAAAGAAATTACTGAAGTTAATCCCGGCTTTATGTGTTTTAATAAAAATTGGTTGTTTAAAAATATTGATAAGTTACAAGATAACAATAAAGCTCATGAATTTTATTTAACCGATATGATAAAAATTGCTTTTTCACAAGGTTATAAAATCGATACTTTGGCAATTGAACCGCAGGAAGCTATGGGTATTAATACTCCTGAAGAATTAAAGATTGCGATTGATTTAAATAATAATAATTAACATGGAACAAGTTTTAGATTTACACATTCATTCTCCTTTTTCGCGGGCCTGTTCTAAGCAGATAAATTTAAAAAATATTGCTTTAACCTGTGAGAAAAAGGGAGTAAATATAGTGGCAACTGGTGATTTTACTCACCCGCAGTGGTTTAAGATAATAAAAAAAGGATTAAGGGAAACGTTTCCCGGAAGTGGTTTATATTATAGTCAAGAATATAACAGCCAGGTTAAATTTATTTTATCAACTGAAGTGTCTTTGATTTATAAAGATAAAGATAAGGTAAGAAGAGTTCATTTAGTGGTTCAAGCCCCCAATTTGGAAACTGTCACCGAGCTTAATCAGTTTTTGGGTAAAAGATATAATATTAAATCGGATGGACGGCCTATATTGGGAATGAAAGCACCAGAATTTGTTCATTTACTTTTTAACATTTCTCCTCAATTTTTAGTTTATCCAGCTCATATTTGGACGCCATGGTTTTCTGTTTTTGGTTCCAAGTCAGGATTTAATACTCTTGAGGAGTGTTTTCAAGAAGAGACGGGTAATATTTATGCTTTTGAAACCGGACTTTCCAGTGATCCGGAAATGAATTGGCGAATATCGGCTTTTGATAAGTTGACTCTTTTATCTAGTTCTGATGCTCATAGTTTAAATAATATTGGTAGAGAGGCAACGGTTATAAATATTGACGGTGAGGCAAGTTATCAAAAAATATACGACATTATTAGATACAATAAAAAAGAGGGGGAAAATAGATTGCTCTATACTTTAGAATTTTATCCCGAAGAAGGGATGTATCATCTTGATGGACATCGAGATTGTAATTTTTCTTGTTTCCCTGCAGAAAGCAAAAACTTAGGTAATATTTGTCCTGTTTGTCACAAGCCACTCGTTATTGGTGTTTTAAATAGAGTAGAGGAGTTGTCAGATAGACCGCCGGGATTTAAACCAAAAACGGCCTTGTCCTTTAAAAAGCTGATAGAATTAGATAAAATAATAAAAGAAGTTTATAATATAAGAAACAGGCAATCATTAAAAGTGCAAAAAGAATATGACAGATTAATTTCTCTTTTTGGCAGTGAACTTAATATTTTACTAAAACTTGATCTGGATGAGCTAAAAAGTGAAGTTTCACCTTTAATTTTAGAAGGAATAAAAAAGGTGAGAGAGGGAAATTTAGAAATAACCCCCGGTTATGATGGACGTTACGGAAGTTTAAAAATAAAATAGAGAAAATCAATCAGATTAAAATATAGGATATTTATGTTTAGTTGGAAGACAATCATATACACCGTAGTTGTTGTTACTGTTTTTCTGGCTCTGACAGTAATTGCCGCAGTGAGGTATAATGATAGTACTGCCGATGAAGCTAATCAAAATAAATTATATCGAGGAATCAATAATGTTATTGAAGCGGTTAATGAATTTTTTTTATCTTGGACACAGCGCTTGAATTATAAAAATGAGGTTGATGAGAATAAGAGTTTTTGGTATTCTAGCTTTAAAGATTATTTTAAAATTAGTCAGGGAGAAGAGGGATTAATAATAATGATTTCAAATTCTCAAGGTGAAGTGGTTACTAAAGTATTGCCAATTTTTAAGAAAAAAATAGATTAAAATATTATTTTTTCTAGAATAAGTTTATATTTAGATAATTAATAAAAGTGTATAATAAAGTTAAGATTAAAAATAATTAGTAAATAATTTTATGAAACAGGAAAAAACAAAAAAGAATTCTGACGATAAATCTAAGGAATTAGATAGTCGACACGAAGCAGCTTTAAACGCGATTGAACAAATTAGAAATAAATTTGGAGAAGGTTCAATAATGATGTTTGGTGAAGCAAGAAAAACTAATGTCGATGCGATTTCAACCGGTTGTTTGTCCTTAGATTTAGCTTGTGGAATTGGAGGCGTGCCTCGAGGAAGAATAGTTGAAATTTATGGTCCCGAGTCCTCTGGAAAAACTACTTTAGCACAACACATTGTTGCTGAAGTGCAAAAAACAGGCGGAATTGCCGCTTTTGTTGATGCTGAACACGCTCTTGATCCTGATTATGCCGCTAAGATAGGAGTGAATATTAAAGATATGTTACTGTCACAACCAGATAGCGGTGAACAAGCTTTAGAAATTGTTGAGACTTTGGTGCGCTCTAATGCGGTTGATGTTATTGT
Source organism: Patescibacteria group bacterium (assembly GCA_029982795.1). Lineage (GTDB taxonomy): Bacteria > Patescibacteriota > Patescibacteriia > Patescibacteriales > UBA12465 > UBA12465. The sequence continues at coordinate 15,712 of JARRBY010000008.1, read as the reverse complement.
GGTTGATAGTGTCGCGGCTTTAGTGCCTCAAAAGGAAATTGAAGGAGACATGGGTGATCAACATATGGGCTTACAAGCAAGATTAATGAGTCAAGCTTTAAGAAAATTAACAGCGGCAATTGCTCGCACCAAATCAGTGGTTATTTTTATTAATCAAATTAGAAATAAGATTGGTGTCTTTTTTGGTAATCCAGAAACAACTTCCGGCGGGAATGCTTTAAAATTTTATGCCTCTGTTCGTATTGAAGTAAGACGAGCGGCACAAATTAAGCAAGGAGAAAATATTATTGGAAATCGAGTAAAAGCTAAAATTGTTAAAAATAAGGTTGCTGCGCCTTTTCGCACCTGTGAATTTGATATTATGTATAATGAAGGAATTTCAGTGGCCGGTGATTTGATTGATTTAGGGGTAGAACATGGGATTGTTAAGAAAAGTGGTAATTCTTATTCCTTCGGTGATATAAAATTGGGTCTTGGTCGAGAAACAGCTAAAAAGACATTAAAAGCGGATAAAAAAATGATGCAAGAAATGCGCAAAGAAATTCTGGCGGAGATAAGGAGAAAAGAAGCGGTGGAGGAAAAAAATAATAAATAAACAATTAAAAAAGAGGTTTAGCGCCTCTTTTTTATTTTTGTTAATATTTCTTCGTTTACTTGATTTATATCAGGTCTTCCGTTAATTTTAATTAAACGATTTTTTTGAGCATAGTATTTAAGTAAGGGGGCGGTAGTTTTTTTGTATATTTTTAATCGTTTTTTTATTACTTTTAAAACATCATCAGAGCGATTGGAATCTTTTGAGCGAGCCAGAATTCTTTGCAAAGCAATCTCTTCTTCCAGTTCTAAACTAATAACTAAAGCTGGTTTAATTTTTTTTTCGTTAAATATTTTATCTAACATTTTTGCTTGTTTTAAGGTACGAGGATAACCATCAAAGATAAAATTAACTTTACCTAACTGATTTTCTATCTTTTCTCTCATTAATGTTATTATTAATTTATCAGGAACTAATTTGCCGGCATTAAGATAGGAGTTGATTTTTTTATCTAATTTATTATTCTTTATTTCCTGTCGTAAAATTTCTCCGCTGGAAAAATGATAAAGATTAAATTGTTGTGCTAGTTTTTGGGCTTGCGTCCCTTTACCTGCCCCGGGGGGACCAAAAATAATTAAATTAAACATAAATTAATATAAAAAAATAAATGAAAACAGGCTTATAACCTGTTCTTTGGTGCCCCGTGCAGGGCTCGAACCTGCGACCGTTTGCTTAAGAGGCAACTGCTCTACCAACTGAGCTAACGGGGCATTAGACATAAATTATTTTTTTATTACTAAAATAAATGTGGCGGGGGCGGGAATCGAACCCGCGACCTTGGCGTTATGAGTGCCACGCTCTAACCAACTGAGCTACCCAGCCTATATTTTTGTGCGCCCGGCAGGATTTGAACCCGCAACCCCTTGGTCCGAAGCCAAGTGCTCTATCCAATTGAGCTACGGACGCTTTAAAAACACCCTTAAAGAAAAAAAGAGAGCGCTTTATTTATAAAAGGGTGTTTTAGCGTTTACCTTTTAGGGCTTGTTTTAGGTGGTAGCCAGTTTTAAATTTAGCCACTTTTACTTCTGGAATCGTAATCCTTTGACTAGGATTTTGGGGATTTACTCCGCCTCGCGAATAGCGAACCCTAGATAAAAAAGTACCGAAACCAGCGATAGTAACTTCACGATCATTTTTTAGTTCTTCAACAATAGTGTTGGTAAGAACATCAATGACCTTTTCCGCCTGCTTTTTACTTACCCCCTCAACTTCACGATGTAATTTTTCGATAAGTTGTGCTTTATTCATATAGTTATGATTTTAGCTTGTAAAGAAATATTTTTCAACCCCTAATTTCTAACGAGCGTATTCTGTTACTCTCATTTCTCGAATTACGTTTACCTTTATCTCCCCTGGATATTTTAGCTCACTTTCTATCCTTTTTGCAATCTCCCTAGCTAAATTATGAGCCTTTAAATCATTTATCATTTCGGGTTGTACAAAAACACGAACTTCACGTCCGGCTTGAATAGCATAGACTTTTTCTACACCATCAAAAGTCTGCGCAATTTTTTCTAATTCTTCTAAGCGTTGGAGATAATTTTCAAAACTATCACTTCTTGCCCCGGGTCGGGCAGAAGAGATAGCGTCTGCTACTTTAACGATAACAGAGATAAGGGAGGCGGGGTGATCGTCATGATGAGTTTCAATTGGAGCGATAATTTCTGGTGGCAGATTAAATTTTTTAGCAATATCACGGCCAATTTCAGTGTGATTTCCCTGAACTTCATGATCAACTGCTTTGCCAATATCATGCAGCAAGCCACCTTTTTTAGCGATGGTTACATCAGCTCCCAATTCTTCTGCCAGCATAGCTGATAAATGAGCGACTTCGATTGAATGACGTAGAGAATTTTGTCCATAACTGGTACGATATTTTAATCTTCCTAAAATTTGGATAAGTTTAGGGTCAAAACCGGTAACACCCACTTCGTACATAGCTTCCTCACCAGCCTTTTTAATATCAAGGGCAATTTCTTTTTTTGCATTTTCCACCGCTTCTTCAATTTTAGTCGGGTGAATGCGACCGTCTTTAATTAAATAATCTAAAGTTTTTTTAGCGATATGACGACGAATTAGGGAAAAACCGGAAACAGTAATCGCATTAGGAGTATCATCAACAATAATTTCTACTCCTGTCATATTTTCAATTGCTTTTATATTTCGTCCTTCTCGACCAATAATACGTCCTTTCATTTCATCGTTGGGCAAATCAACTGTAGTGGTTGTTAATTCAACGGTATAGGAAGAAACCATACGTTGCATAGCAACGGCGAGTAGGTCTCGTGCTTTTTCCTCAATTTTTTCTTCATTATCCTGTTCTAACTTTCTCATACGGACCAGTAAATCTTCAGCCGCCTTTTCTTCTTCCAGTTTTAACAACAAGTCTTTCGCTTCTTCTTGTTTTAGGCCTGATAGATCTTCCAGTTTTTTTAACTGTTCTTCTTCAATGTTTTTTATTTTTTCTTTAATTTCTTGAACTTCATTTACCTTGTCATATAGTTTTTGTTGTTTGTCTTGAAGCTCAATTAATTTTTGGGAAAAAGTACTCTCTCTGTTTTCTAAACGTTTTTGGAGTTGATTGATTTCATTACGACGACGGCTTTCATCTTTTTTAGCATCTTCAATTATTTTTAGAGCTTTATCCTGAGCTTGCAAAAGGCTTTCTTTTTCTTTTAATTTAGCGTCACTGATAATTTTCTCCGCTTTTTCTTTGGCAGTACTAATTTTTGCTTCAGCCGTTTTTTTGTAGGCGAGATAGCCAATAAAAAAACCGCCCACAGCTACAATTACGTATAAAGCGTATTTAATAATTTCCATATAAGATTGACCGAATTTCAGAAAAATGGCGGATTAAAAAATGTTTATTTTTTTAACAAAACAACCGCTTCATATTAAGCGTTATTTTAGAAGATTTTTTGTTAAGTTTTGAATTGTTTTTTTCAGCTATTATTAAACAACAATTTTGAAATAGCATAGTTTTATCTTCAAAAATAAGAACAATTTCTTTAGGAACGGTTGTAGGGGCCTTTTTCTAAAAAATTCGGATTTAATTAATATAATTTCTGTATTTACTTTATCACGACATTCCCATTTTGTAAAGAAAGGGGAAAAATTTGTAAAGAGTTTATTTTCTTTTGAAATGATAATTAAGCTTTATTTATCGGTTATTTTATTGACTAAAAGGAATATTTAAAGTACTATAAAGGAGCAAGTAGACACTTGTTTATTTATTTTTAAGAATATTTTCATGAATATAACAGAATTAGCAAGAATATTACGAATTAATCCTCAAGAATTAAAAGAACTATTACCGGAATGGGGTTTTTCGATTGGTCATAAGGCGATTAAAATTGATAATAATACGGCAAAAAAAATAATTAGAAATTGGCCAACTTTAAAACGTGAATGGGAGCAGAAAAAGATGGTTGAACAAATTAAAAAACAAGATGAAGTGTTGCCTAAGGAAGTAAAAACAATAATGGTGCCGGCGGTTATTACAGTTCGTAATTATGCTGAATTGGCGGGCATTCCGGTTAATAGAGTTTTAGCAGAATTGATGAAAAATGGTGTTTTTACCTCAATTAATGAAAAAATTGATTTTGATACAGCGGCTATTATTGGTGAAAATTTAAATTTAGATGTAAAACTTGCCGAAGCGGTTGAAGAGGATAGACCGGAAGATAAAAAATTAGATGACATTATCGCTAATGAAGATGTGGGGTCACTGGAAAATCGTCCCCCGGTAATTGTTGTTATGGGGCATGTTGATCATGGTAAAACAAAATTGTTAGATTCTATCCGAGAAAGTAATGTTGTTGCCGGAGAAGCGGGAGGAATTACGCAACATATTGGCGCTTATCAAGTAGTACGGCAGAATCAAAAGATAACTTTTATTGATACTCCCGGGCATGAAGCCTTTACCGCGATGCGTAGTCGAGGTGCTAAAGTAGCTGATATTGCAATTTTGGTAGTAGCTGCCGATGATGGCGTTAAGCCACAAACAATTGAGGCTTATCGTATTATTGAAGCGGCCAAAATTCCTTTTATTGTAGCGATTAATAAAATTGATAAAGAAACAGCTGATATAAATAAAACAAAACAAGAATTATCAACAAAGTTAAACATAACCCCTGAAGATTGGGGAGGAAAAACAATTTGTGTGCCAATTTCCGCCAAAGACGGGACCGGTATTGAAGAGCTTTTGGATATGGTTTTGTTATTAGCTGAAACAGAGTCGGCTAATCTTAAAGCCAACCCTAAAGCAGCAGCAGCCGGGACGGTTATTGAATCAAACGTTGACAAGGCGGCCGGACCACTGGCCACCATTTTAATCCAAAACGGGACTTTGCATGTTGGTGATCAACTTTGTTTTAATGATATTTTTTATGGCAAGGTAAAGGCTTTAAAGAATTATAAAGGGGAGGATGTTTTAGAGGTTGGTCCTTCATCACCGGCAAAAATAATTGGTTTAAAGATTTCTCCTAAAGTGGGTGATATTTTAAATGTTGGCGAAGGGCAGAAGTTAAAGATTAAGAAGATGAGAGCGAATAATGATACTAAGGATGTTTTTACTAATACTCAAGATGATGATAAAAAAGAAAAAAAATTACCAACTATTAATGTAATTATTAAAGCGGATTTTTTGGGTTCAGCTGAGGCGATTGAAGAGTCACTTTTGAAATTAAATAATGAAAGAGTACGAGTAAAAATTATTTATAAAGGATTGGGTTATATTACTGAAGGGGATGTTAAACGAGCTGAAGATTCTGAGGCAAAAATTTTGGGTTTTAATGTTAAAACCTCACCACAAGTAGAAGAATTAATTAGAGAAAGGCAGGTAACGGTAGAAAGTTTTTCTATCATTTACGATCTTATTAAATATATTAAAGAGGAAATGAAATTATTGGTTAAACCGGAAATTAAAAGAACTGATTTGGGACGTTTAAAGGTTTTAGCGATTTTTAGAACTGATAATAATAGTCAAATTGTTGGGGGGAAGGTTTTAGATGGTGAGTTAAAAAATGATTGTTTATTGGAAGTTTGGCGAGGCGATAATTTTATAACCAGTGGTAAATTAGTGCGTTTGCAATCAGGCAAACAAAATGTTGATTCAGTGGGTAAAGATGAAGAGGCCGGTCTACTTTATGAAGGAAAAGCGTTGATTGCCGAAGGTGATATTTTGCTTGCCTATAAAGAAGAAGAAATTGCTTATCAAGATTAGATATGTCTAAATTAGAAAAGATAAATAGCATTTTGCAACAAGAATTAGCTAATGCTTTAAATAAACAAACTTTAATTGAAGGGGTTTTAGTAACTATCTCCTATGTTGAGTGTTCTCCTGATTTAAAACAGGCAAAAGTGGGGGTATCAGTTTTACCTGATAATTTAGCGGGAACAGTGTTAAAAAAATTAAAGGCTACGACCCATATATTAGTGGCGAATGTAAAAGGGCGTCTTAAATTAAGACGTTTACCTAGATTTATCTGGGAGTTTGACAATAGTGAGCGTGAGGCCAGAAAAATAGAGCAGTTAATAAAAAAAACAGCTCTTTAAGATAATAAACAAAAAAGTCCTTAATCTGGACTTTTTTTGTTTTTTATAATACTATTATTAGTTATGAATTTAGAGGAAAAATTTAAATTAGCTTATTCGCGCTTGTTAAATGCTAATCAAGTATTAGTAATAGGTCATATTTCTCCTGATCCGGACGCCCTTGCTTCAATGGGTGCTATTTTAGAGTTGTTATTAGCTAAGGGTGTTAAATTCTATGCTTATGCGGATAATAAGATTGAAGGTTTATACAGTTTTATTCCTCATGAAGAATTGGTACAAAGGGAAAAACCTTCTTTTTTAGAACAGTATTCTGTCATTTTAATCCTCGATTGTGGTTCTTTAGAACGTACTAATTTAGCGTCAGAAATACAGACTCTACTTAATAACAAGGAGCATCCTTTTGTTATTGAAATCGATCATCATCAACCCTATGGTTCTCAGACAGATTTAGAAATACGATTACCGGATAGAGCGTCAACAACGGAAATAATTTATGAATTTTTTCAAAGCAATAAGGTGGAAGTCGATAAGAATATGGCGGATTGTATTTTAATTGGCTTAATGTCTGATACTGGTAATTTTATTCATCCTAATTCTTCTTTTCAGGCACTTGAGGTATCTTCAAAAATGTTGCTCAAAGGGGCATCTTTACATAAAATTGGAAATTATATTAGAGGTAGTAATTCCTTAGTCGCTTTAAAAATATGGGGGCGTGTTTTTGCTCGTTTAAAATATAATCCCCAAACAAAATTTGCTTATACCGCTTTAACAAAAGAAGACATTGTTGAATTAGATTTTATTAAATATAAAGAAAAATTAGCTGATATTTTTGGTGATATTGTTTCTTTTATTAGTTATTTACCTGGGGTTGATGTCGCCTTACTTTTACGAGAGGAAAATAATGTTGTGAAAGGGAGCTTACGTGCCAATAATGGCAATTTAATTGATGTATCGCAAATTGCTCGTCTATTTGGAGGTGGTGGGCATAAAAGAGCGGCCGGTTTTTCTTTACAAGGGTCGCTTGAAGAAACCGGTTGGGGTTGGCGGGTGGTTAAAAAATAATCCGATAAATTTATCAGATTATTAGTTTTTGATTTTTTTCTCGCCAAGCCTTTATTTTTTCGTGATCTCCTGATAATAATATTTTTGGAACTTTATATTTTTTCCGGCCAACTTTAAATTCTTCCGGTCGAGTATATTGAGGATATTCACCTAAATTTTTTTGACTATGTGATTCTTCTGTGATGCTCTTAGTATTTCCCAAGGAGCCGGGCAAAAGTCTGGTAATGGAATCAATAATGACCATAGCCGCTAATTCGCCCCCAGTTAACACATAGTCGCCAATTGAAATTTCTTCATCAACAAATTCTTTAATGCGCCAGTCAACTCCTTCATAACGACCACAAATAAAAGTTATTTCTTTTAGAGCGCTATATTTTTTTGCAAGACTTTGATTCCACTTTTTTCCTGAAGCTGACAGAAGAATTATTTTTTTCTTTTTTTTCTCAATTTTTTGACTACTTTTTTTTGTATATTTAAGAGCTTGATAAAGCGGTTCAATTTTCATTAGCATACCAGCGCCACCACCATAAGGAGTGTCATCAACGGTATGATGTTTATCTTTAGTCCATTGTCTTAAGTCGTGTGTTTTTATGGTTATGATTTTTTTTGTAAGAGCCCGATTTAAAATACCCTCTTCAAGATAAGAGTCTAGTATTTGGGGGAAGATGGTAATAATATTAAACTTCATGATTTTATTATAAACAAAAAAGCCCGAATTTGATAGGGGCTTTTTTGTTTATGGCTATTTTTGCTAGATGTTTAAATCATCAATAGCAGAAGTGTCAACATGGTCATTGTCTTCGCGTCTTTCGTTGTTACGATGATTACCACCCTCCGGGTCGTAAATCTTTAAATTAACGCGAGAGTTATTTTTAGCACCGACAATTTTCAATAAAGTACGAATTGCTTGTGCAGTTTGACCTTTGCGGCCAATTACATAACCCATATCGGCTGGATTGATTTTTAGGGTTAAAAGTACCCCTCTTTCATCAATTGTCCTTTCGACAACAACGTCGTTAGGATTACCGACAATGTTCTTGACGATAGTTTCAAGAAAATTCTTGTCTTGCTCTTCCATAGTTTTAATTATTTGCAAACAAATAACACTTAGTTTATTTGTCCGCGTCTTTATTAAATAACTGCTAGATAAACAGTCTTATTATTATTTTAACATTATCTCCTTCTTTGTCAATTTATTGGAGAAAAAAGTCTAAATTTAGCGATTTTTTCTTATTCAGCGTTAACCGTTGTTTCTTCTTTTTTTTCTTCAACCACTTCGTTGGTTTCAGCTTTTTCTTCCGTAATTGTTTCGGTCGGGATGGTTGCGCTTGCCTTTTTTTCTTGTTTAGCTTTAATTTGAGCTAATCTTTTTTCACTTTTCTTGCCTGGTTTTGAGGCAATTACCTTTTCACCTGAAATTACGTTTTTACTTACAAGAAGATTATTAACAGTGGCTGTCATTTGCGCCCCTTTTTCTAGCCAGTGTTTAATTCGGTCTTCTTTAGCTATTAATTCTTTAGAATAGGGATTGTATGAGCCTAAATTCTCTAAAACACGACCAAAAGGATCACGTGATTTTTCGGAAATAATTAGACGAAATACCTTTTTTTTATTTTTTCCTACTTTTGATAATTTTATCATTAACATAGTGTTTTTCTGTATTATTTATAGTAAAAAAATATTAACTTAATGTTAGTAAAAAGTCAAGTTTAGGAACGAGACCGGTTGAAATTACGGGGGCGCTTATCATTTCTTTGGTTGTTATAACGGCCAGGGTTATTATTACCGGTTGATTTTCCTTTTTCAGCCTGCCAAAGATGGGCATTTTCTTTTACCTCTTTCATACTTAGATTTACTCGACCCTGCTCATCAACTTCTTTTACTTTAACTGTTACTTCATCACCAATATTAAGGAAGTCACCCGGTTTTTCGATGCGATAAGGAGCGAGTTCGCTAACATGAACCATACCATCTTGATTGGGACCAAGAGCAACAAAGGCGCCAAAATCTAATAGTCGAACTACTTTTCCGGTTACTACTTCACCGGCAGTAAAGACATGAACAATTTGTTTTACTTGTTTTACCGCTTCATTTACCATAGCAACGTCAGAGCCACAAACCATAACAAGGCCATCATCTTCAATGTCTATACTAACCCCGGTTTCATCAATAATTTTGTTGATTATCTTTCCGCCGGGACCAATAATAGCGCCAATTTTTTCTGGATCAACTTTAAAGCTAACAATACGAGGGGCATATTTTGATAATTCCGCCCGTGGCGCTGGAATTGTTTTAGTAAGTACGTCTAAAATTTCGTTTAAAGCTTGTCTTCCTTGGCTAAGAGTTTTTTTGATTATATCTTTATCTAAACCAATGGTTTTTGTATCTAATTGAATAGCGGTTAAACCTTCGGAAGTGCCGGTGATTTTAAAATCCATACCACCTTTTCCATCTTCTAAGTCTTGAATATCGGTTAATACTTCCCACTTGGACATATCTTCGTTAGAGGCTAATCCCATCGCAATTCCGGCTACCGGTCTTTTGATAGGAACACCGGCATCCATTAAGGCTAAGGTAGCGGCACAAGTTGAGGCCATTGAAGATGAACCGTTTGAACCTAAAGTTTCACTAACAACGCGCAGGGTATAAGGAAAAATTTCTTTAGTTGGAATAATGGGCATTAGAGCTTTTTCAGCTAAGGCGCCATGTCCCACTTCTCGACGACCGGTACCACGCAGGGGAGCGGCTTCACCAACTGAATAAGGGGGAAAATTATAGTGATGCATGAAGCTTTTTTTGGTTTGCCCTTCCAAGCCTTCCAGTGATTGTTCTAAACCAGGAGCGCCAAGAGTAACAATAGACATAACTTGAGTTTCTCCACGAGAAAAAAGGGCGGTGCCATGATCTCTGGGTAAAATTGCCACCTCTGCTTCTAAATTTCTAATTTCAGTAATGGCGCGACCATCAACTCGTTTCTTTTTTTCCAGTATGCCGTTTGTAACTGCAGCTTCTATCATTTCTTCAGCAGTTTTTTTAATGGCAAAAGATCTTTTATCAGCGCTAATATCTTGAGTTTTTAAATATTTATCTAAAGCATCTTTAATTGCGGAAACGGCGGCTTTTCTTTCTCCTTTGGTGTAATATTGTTTATCAAAAAGAATGTTTTCAACATTATCTTTTAACCAGGAGCGACTTATCTCTAGTAATTGTTTCTTTTCTTCTTCTGCGGCTATTTGATCTTTATCTAAATCTTTTTCAACTTTAACCTTTAAAGCAGGGGCTAACTCTTTTTTCATTTGGATAATTAAATCCAAGGCTCCTTGGAGTTTTTCTTGACCAAGCATAATTGCTTCCAACATTTTTTCTTCTTTAATTTCTTGGGCTCCCGCCTCAATCATAATTACTCTTTTTTGAGTTCCGGCAACAATTAAATCAAGAGTACTTTTAGCCTGTTCTTCATAGGTGGGATTAAAGATAAAGTTATTTTCAATTAAAGCAACTCTAACACCGCCAATTGGTCCTTGCCAATTTACTCCGGAAATAGATAAGGCGGCTGAAGCGGCAATTAAAGAAACAACATCGTGGTCGTTTTCTTGATCAACCGCTAAAACTGTGATGATAACTTGAATATCACGTCTATCACTTTCATCAAACAATGGTCTAATTGATCGGTCTATCATTCTACCGGTTAAAACGGATTGATCGGTGGGGCGACCTTCACGTTTAATCCAACGTGATCCTTTAATAATACCAGCGGCATAAAGTTTTTCTTCAAAATCAACCATTAAAGGAAAGAAATCAATGCCATCTCTTTCACTTTTTGATTGAACAACAGTAGCTTGTACTACTGTTTCTCCGTATTGTACCCACACAGCGGCGTTTGCTTGTTTGGCTACTTTTCCAGTTTTAATTGTAAGCGGGCGGCCAAGCCATTCGCTTGAAAATATTTTTTCCATAAATTTTTAGTGCCTGGCCGTTAAATTACAGAACTGTAAATTATTACAGCACTATCTATTTAACGGTCAAACGTTATTTGTATTTCTATTTTTGTTTAAGGTCTTTTTTTCTTCCTGTATTTGATCCGCCCGGTAATAAAAAACGACGATCAGATCCTAAATCGGTAAAATCATCTACTTCTTCAATTAATTTAGAAGAGCAAGTTTTTCTAAAGGCCATAATTTCTACTAAACAGCCTTTATTATTTTGGATATAAGAAACTGCGGGTAAATAATCACCATCACCAGAAACGATAATAATGACATCAAGTTTATCCGCTAATTTAATTGCATCAATTGCTAAACCTACATCCCAGTCAGCTTTTTTTGCCCCACCGGCAAAGATTTGCAAGTCTTTCATTTTAACTTCAAAACCTTGTTGTTCCAGGGCTTCGGCAAAGGGAAGTTCTTCTTGATTTTCAGTTCTTATAGCATAAGCAGTGGCGCGGATAAGTTTCCGACCAGCCACTGCTTTAAGTAATATTTCCTTGAAGTTTACTTTTTTCCCGTATAAATTACGAGCAGAGTGGTACATGTTTGAAACATCTACCAGTACTCCTACTCTTTGTTCACTGTGTTTTATCATAATTTAGGCTTCAGCCTCTTCGTTATCTTCATCTTCTTCGCTCTCATCTTCCTCCGGGTTAATGTAACTTTTATCCTTCTTTTTTTCTTCCTCTTCTTCTTCTTGCAATCTTTGTGCAATTTTGAGCTTTAATTTAGTGGTTACATCTTTGAATTGTTCAAAGTTATCTTTTTGTAAATATCTTAATAGTTTTCTTCTTTCTCCCACTTTTTTCAATAAACCGCGACGAGAAGAAAAATCATGTTTATGTTTTTTTAAGTGTTCGGTTAATTCTTTGATTTCTTCTGTTAAAATAGCAATTTGAATGCTGGTAGAACCGGTATCGGTATCGTGAACTCGATATTTTTTAATTAATTTTTCTTTTACTTTTTTTTCTAACATAATTTTATTGCTTTATCCGAGAAACGGGTAGTAAGGCCGTATCCAAGAAAAAGTAATTTAAAGTTATTTTAAATTATTTACTTTTTTCATTAAACGAGATTTTTTACGACTGGCATTATTTTTCTTGATAACACCTTTCTTTGCCGCCTTATCAATCGCTTTGATAGTTAAAGATAATTTATCTTTAACAGTTTTATCATTTGCTTGAATTTGCTTAAGATTAGACTTTAAAGCTTTTTTCATTTGTGTGGACATCTTTTTGTTATTTGCTTTCTGTCTCACATTTTTGCGTAATTCTTTTTTGGCAGATTTCTTATTCGGCATAATTAATTTAAATTAATAAAATCAAAGTTAAAGTTAACTCTAACTAGGAGCATACTAACATAATAATAAATAAAAATCAAGCTTTAAAGATGAGTTGCTTTAAGGTTTATATTTTGAATATAAAATGTAGGTAATTTAAATATTTAAATTAGCAAATAAATAAATTTTTAAAAAGATTAATTAATATTATGATTGAGTAATAATTTTTTTGTTAACTATTTCTGTAATTTATTTTATTAATTATTATAGATGTTGTTTTTTGGCGGGGAGATCGTTTAATTACCGGCTAAAGGGAAAAAATTGAAAATTGAAGAGTTTTATAAAAAACACAGTCTTTAAAGACTGTATTTTTAGGTGTCGGGGCGCTGGGAATTGAACCCAGTCAACATGCTCCCAAAGCATGCGTACTACCGGTATACGACGCCCCGTTATATTTATTTTTATTGTAGAGTTTTATCTTTTTCTTGTAAACTGATTTTATTTAAAACAGAACAAGTCTACAAAAAAATTATCTTTTGGAATTTTAGCGAGTTTAGGATGATAATTTATTATTTTGCTATATTTTATCAGAACTAATAAATAAAAAAATGAACTTACAGTAATAAAATAATATTATTATACCATGAGTTCAGTTGTATCTATTTATTAAACTGTGCCTCGGGTCAGAATCGAACTGACGACACAAGGATTTTCCTTGTACTGCTTAAGTTTCCCTAAGGATTGGACTATATCATCTCCGCTTAAGTGCTTAAGTACGGAGTCGGGCGCTCATGGCGGGATTATTGTTGGGCTCACCCGCTAGTCTCTACACCTTCCTTAATTATTTATCCCAATTAAGGCTTGGCTCGGGATTACCTTGTTTATTTCTAAATTTAGGCTTCCCCGAATTCACCCGATTTTCATTTCTATATTACTATAGAACGGACCGAAAATCAGTCCTTTGCTCTACCACTGAGCTACCGAGGCGTTCTCATTAGTTTTTTGGTAAAAACTGTTGCGGGAGTCGGACTCGAACCGACGACCTCCAGGTTATGGGCCTGGCGAGCTGCCAACTGCTCTATCCCGCGTTATCACCATCAAGCTGATGGTTAGGTGGGCAATGGAGGATTCGAACCTCCGACCTCAACATTATCAGTGTTGCGCTCTAACCAACTGAGCTAATTGCCCTTAGTTTTAAAATACAAAAATAAAATATTCTGGCATCAGAAATTCTTAAGTAAAAATATAACAAACAATAAATAAAAAAGCAAGAGAAAAAATAAGCTTATTACTTATTTTTTAAATACTGGAGATAAGAAGAAGTAATTCGCTTTTTATTTCCCCTTCGCCGGTTTTATTTTTTTTATCAAATTCGATTATTTTATTAAAATAAGATTTTAATTGTTCCGTAGAAAAATTATTTGCTTGGGGGATACCTTTTTTAACAACAAAGGGGTGAATTTTTAGGGTTTGGGCAATTTCATTCGCTTTTAAACCTTCTGCGAGGGCACTTTTAATGCGAATTAAGATTTTAAATTGACGAGCAAGCATAACAATTAGATATTCAGTACTAATTTCTGCCGCGAATTGTTCTTCCAGTATTTTTAGAGCGAGGGCGGGGTTTTTGTTGCTAATAGCGTCGGTAAGGGCAAAAATATCTTCTTTAAATTGATCAATCAGATAAAAGGAAATTGTATCTAAATCTAGGAGCTCTTTTTTGGTGGCTAAAGCGGCCTTTTTAATATTTTGTGAAATTAACCATAAATCACCATTAGTTTGTTTAATTAAAGCATCACAAGCGGCTTGATTAATTTTTTTGTTATAAAATTCGGCTTCTTTTTTTATAAAATTATTAAGACCGGCGGGGCTTAAAGTTTTAAACTCTTGAGAGAATTTTTGTTTTTTTAAAAAGTTGAATAATTTTTTTGCTTCCGGGTTTAAATTCTTTTCTAAAACTTCATGTTCTTTAAAAATAATAACTAAATCATCTCGCTTTTCTATTTTTGGCAGGTAGTTTAATATTTCTTTAAAAATACTGGGCTTTTTATTGAAAAAGAGATTGTTGATTATAAGGAGGCGTTTGCGAGCAAATAAAGAACCGGTATTTATTTTTTCAATAATAGTAGATAAATTGATGGTTTGTCCATCTAAAATATCAAGACTATCTGAAGCGTTGGCAACTTCTTTATTAAATCTATTTTTTGTTTCTTGAAGAAAACGATGTAGACGAAAAGTATCTTCTCCGTATAGGAATATAAGCATAAATGATTAATCTATTTTTATCTTTTTAATATTTTCAATTTTAGAATTTAAAAATTTTTCTCCCTCTTTTTTAAAACTATCTATATCAGCGGTAGTAAAAAAGGAAGTGCTGGTTTTTGTTTGTGGTTTTAAATTTAATTCAGGATGTCGTTTAAGATAATTTTCTAAACTTTTAGCTACTATTTTGCCGGGATCAGGAACAATAATTTTTTTACCAACAATACGCCGGATATCTTTGCTAAGAAAAGGATAATGAGTACAACCAAGAATTAGAGCTTGAATTTGTTTGGTTTTTAGGGGTCTTAGGTATTTCTTTAAAATCATTTTGGTTTCTGGCTTTTTTGCCCAACCATTTTCAATCAGAGGAACAAGCAAGGGGGTACTTTTTGTTTCAACCGTAAGGTTTGGATTTAATTTTTTAATTTCATTTTCATAAGCACCGGAGGCGATGGTTGCTTTAGTGCCAATAACGCCAATTCGAGTTATTTTAGTGTGGTTAGCAAATTCTTCGGCTAAAGGGAAAATTACGCCAAGAATTTTTTTATGAGGATAATTTAAGGGAAGATATTCTTGTTGTAATCTTCTTAGAGCTTGGGCGGAAACTGTATTACAAGCAACAATAATTAAAGCACAACCTTGGGCAAATAAAAAATCCATCGCCTGACAAGAATATTTATATATATCTTCTGGTGATTTCTCGCCATAAGGCAAGCGGGCATTATCTCCTAAATACAAATAATGATAGCCGGGGACATCTGTTTGAAGATATTTTAAAATACTAAGTCCGCCGAGACCGGAATCAAAAACACCAATTTTATTATTTTTCATTTTTAACATAATATTGAAACAAATCGCCTCTTTCTTTATAATTTTTAAATATTCCAAAACTGGCACAGCCGGTTGATAAAAGAACGGTGTCTTGAGGGAGGGCTTCTTGTTTAGCCAATTTAACGGCTTCGGCCATAGAAGCAG
>JARRBY010000028.1 GCA_029982795.1 Patescibacteria group bacterium | reverse complement strand
AGTTTAAAGATTAATAGTATTTATTATCTTTTATTGTAATACAAGTACTAATAAAAAACAAAAAAACCAGTTTTTATAAACTTGGTTTAATTAGCAGTCCCTAGGGGAATCGAACCCCTGTTAACAGGATGAAAACCTGACGTCCTAACCACTAGACGAAGGGACCAAATATATTTACAAAAATAAAAATCTAAATATCTTAGATTTAATAATAATATTGTATAGATATTACTTGTTACTGTCAATATTGGCTATTTATAAAAAATACTTTAAAATGAATTAAGATGATTATATTAGGAATAGAAACTAGTTGTGATGAAAGCGCCGCTTCTATTATCAAATTTGATAAAAGAAGAGGCCATCTTTTTGTATTGGCTAATATTATTTCTTCTCAAATTGATATTCATAAAAAATATGGTGGAGTTATTCCGGAAGTAGCCGCCAGAGAACATGTCGGACAAATTATCCCGGTAATTGATACTGCCTTAAAAAAAGCAAACCTAAATTATAAAAAAATAGACTACATTGCTGTTACCAAAGGTCCCGGTCTTATTACTTCTCTGTTATCCGGGGTAGAAACAGCACGAAGCTTGGCCTTCGCTTGGGAAAAACCAATTATTGAAGTAAATCATATTGCTGGGCATATTTATGCTAATTTTATTGATAACTACAAACAAATTAAATATCCGGCCCTTATTTTAACTGTTTCTGGCGGACACACTAATTTAATTTTAATGGATAAAGACTTTAAATTAAAAATAATCGGCGAAACCTTAGATGATGCCGCCGGTGAAGCTTATGATAAAGCTGCAAAAATGTTAGGTCTTGGTTATCCCGGTGGTCCACTTATAGCCAAACAAGCTCAAATCTATTCCGAACAAATAAATAAAGAAGGAGAAAGTAATATTTTCCTGCCTCGTCCCATGTTAAATGATAAGACTTTTAATTTTTCTTTCTCTGGCTTAAAAACCGCTTTGCTCTATAAACTTCAAAAAGATAAAAATTGGAGAAAGAGAATTCCTGAATATTGTTTTAAATTTCAAGAGGCGGTAAACTCAGTTTTAATAAAAAAAACAATCACCGCTGCAACTAAATATCAAGTAAAAAGTGTATTACTATCCGGTGGAGTTAGTGCCAATTTAGATTTAAGAGAAAAATTAGAAAAAGCTGTTAAGGGAATGTCAGAAAAAACCAAATTTTTCTGTCCTCAATTACAATATACAACTGATAACGCGGCAATGATTGCCACTGCTGGCCTTTTTCTTGCTTTAAAAGGAAAAACTAAAAACTTTTCTCAAATTAAAGCTGATCCCAACTGGGATTTACATTAAATAGTTTACAATTTAAATATTTTCCGCTAAAATTACCAATGTACTAAGGCTCGATGGTGAAGTGGTCTAACACCGCAGTTTGCAAAACTGTTATTCGTGGGTTCGAATCCCACTCGAGCCTCATAAAATCTCCTGTCTTGGAGATTTTTATTTTATACTCCTGTGGATAACTTGTGTTTTTTGTGTATAAATTAAATATTTAAGTCTACACTAATCTGGACTTAAATTGTATATTATTAATATATTTATTAAATATAAGCTAAATTTACTTAAAATTATAACTTTAGTCCAAGATACTTGCCCCTTTGATTAATAAGTGCTATAATATAAATACAAGTTCTTTTACTAACTCCAGCAACTATCTTGTCAACGCTGACGTGACAAAGCTTTGAAGAGTAAATTAAAAGCGTACATGATAAAATAGGGTAACGTAAAAAAAACAAAAAGAATATTTTTTATTTACCTTATTAAAATCTGTAAAATTAATTAAAAAACACTTAATTTACTAGGAGTCGGTAAGAACATGCTCTTTAAGTCAGCAAAGTAGCTTCAATCTCCTTGATAATACAAGAAAAACTGCATTATTAAGGATGAGGCTCATACATGGCCTAGTATTTATTAACTTTTATTTTATATAATAAAAAGCGGCCTGTTATGGGCCTCTTTTTATTTTCTAAAAAATAACCTATTATATATAGAACCGGTCTAATTTAACTAATCTAAATTATTATGTCTTTATCTATTGGTATAGTTGGCCTGCCTAATGTAGGTAAATCTACCTTATTTAACCTTCTGACCAAAAAAGGAGTTGAAGCCGCCAATTATCCTTTTTGTACGATAGATCCTAATGTAGGAATAGTAAAAGTTCCTGATTTTAGATTAGAAAAATTAGCTGAAATTTCTCACCCAAAACAAATTATTCCCACAACTATTGAATTTGTTGATATTGCCGGTCTTGTTGCAGGTGCTCATAAAGGTGAAGGTTTAGGTAATCAATTTTTAGCTCATATTCGTGAATGTGATGCAATTTGTGAAGTAATAAGAGACTTTAAAGATAATAATATTATTCATGTTAACGGCAAAATTAATCCCAATGAAGACAAAGAAACCATTAATCTTGAATTAATTTTTGCTGATCTTGCCACAGTTGAAAAAAGACTTGATAAAATGCGACGAGAAGCTAAAAGTGGCGACAAAGAAATAAAGATTAATATTGTAATATTAGAAAAAATATTTGAACAGCTTGCAAAAGGACAACCGGCCCGCTCTTTAACTTTTGATAAAGAAGAAATAAAATTTGTCAAAAGCCTTAATCTGCTAACCAGTAAACCCATTTTGTATCTGCTCAATATTGATGATAATTATCAAGAAAATACTACAATTAATCCTGATGGTGATGAAATCTTAGCTTTAAATGTTAAACTAGAAGAAGAAATAGTTAATTTACCTGAGGAAGAACAAAAAGAATATATTAAAGAGTTAGGCTTAAAACAAAGTGGTCTTGATTTTTTAATTAAAAAAGCCTATAAACTACTAAATTTAGAAACCTTTTTCACCACCGGACCAGATGAAACTCGCGCCTGGACTGTAAAAATAAACACAAAAGCGCCATTAGCAGCTGGTGAAATTCACACTGATTTTATTAAAAATTTTATCCGGGCTGAAGTAATTAACTGGGAAAAATTAGTTGCTTGTGGCAGTGAAGCTAAAGCACGTGATTTGGGATTAATTAGGACTGAAGGCAAAGACTATATTATTCAAGATGGCGATGTTTGTAATTTTTTAATTGGAAAATAATAATTTTGCAATAATAATTAAAAAAGTCTTTTTTAGACTCTTTTTTTATTTTTCTAAAACTATCACCTCTCTAAATACCTTCTGCCCCGCTCTCCCATAAATTATATTTCCACGTGGACTTATTTGTTTTTTAATAACTTCCTCATTTTTTATATTATCTGGTAATAGTGATATTTGTCTAAATTCCCCTATTCTCGGATTAACAAACTTATTACCATAAAAAACCGGCCATACCATTACAACTCGCCCCCCTTTCTCTAAAACCCGATACATTTGTTCTAAAGCTTTGGTGTATAAATACTCTAACTCCTTAATTACTAATTTAAACTCAATCTTCCCTCTCTGTGGGCCAAGATAGGGTTCACTAACAAAAGCGCCAACACTATTTATTTTAATAAACTTAGCTAAATCTAAAACATTTTTTACCTTAAATTTAATAGAAACAGGTTCTGTTTGGTATTGTTCTCTAAGCCAATTTATATTCTTCCAAGAATCATCTATTGCCTTAACTGACAAATCTAAACCATATAAATTTTTATAACCCATTAAAATAGCCTCGCTAAGTATAGTACCGGAGCCACAAAAGGGATCAACAAGTAACTTTTCTTTCTTTACTTCTGCTAAATTAATCATAATTTTTGCCAATTTAGGAGGAAGCATGCCTGACTTATCATCTCGTGCCGGCCTTCCAAAATCGCGATATGATAAAGATTTAAATGGTTGAACTGCTAAAGTTTCTCCTAAAATAATACTATCAGCTTGACGAGCAAAAACAATTTCTACTCCTTTTCGTAACAGCTTATTTTGCTCAACAATAACACTAGAAAGAGTATTCTCTCGACTTACCACAAAACGAGAATTAATTTCTAAGGCTAATAAATTCTTTTTTATTTGCAAACCTAAATGACCAAGATCTAAATTACTATAATTGGAAAAACCAAAATTAAACTTCCCGGTGGCAACTTCTTTTTGCCGATTTTTAATAATTTGTATCACAGCTGCCTCTATTTTGTTTTTATAATTTGAAATCACTAATTCATCTTTAATTAAACCAATTTTTATAGTTCCTCCCAAAATATCAATTAAATTGGTTGGATTTAAAACAACCTGAGTTTCAACAATCAAAAATTCCTCGCTAAGCAAAACAAAAGACTTAGGTTTTACAACCGATAAAATTTCCGCTAAGGAAAGCGCCGGATTGTTTCCGAGAATAAAAAAATATTTCATATCTTCATCATATCCTAACAAATAAAAACAAGCAATTTAATCGCCCCCTCCTCTTGATTTTTTTTTAAAGCAATGCTACAATCTTGTCAGTTACAAATAAATAATAATTTATATCTTTCCCATATTTTAGACTAGTTCTAAAATAATTCACCAGTATAATGGTTGAATTAAAGGTATTCCTTTCGCCCCAAAGCTTCTTGGAATACTTGGGGATTTTATTTAATTTGGGGTTATAGATTTATAAATAAAAAGTTTATAGCCTATTTATCCTTTAATTGTTACAATAAATATGTCAAAAACAAAAAAATCAAACATTGGTCATTATGAAGTTTTATTCATAGTGCCAAATCGCTTTACTGAAGAAGAAGCAAAACAAGTAATTACTGCGGTTGAAGGGGTAATCACCAAAAATAACGGAGAGATTGATTATCGGGAATACTGGGGTAAGAAAAAATTAGCTTATGAAATAAAACATAATGCTTATGGCTACTATGCTTTAGCTGAATTTAATGCCAATAAAGAAGCAGTCGCCTTAATTAATCAAGAACTACGTTTATCAAATGATGTTATAAGACACCAAATTATTAGCAAGCATATTAAAAGCGCCGAAGAGATTGCTAAAGCAAAAGTAATTCAAGAAAAAATTAATGCCAGAAAAAAAGAAGAAGCCAAAGAATTAAAAGAGAAAAATGAAAAGGAGGAAAATGATAATAAAAAAGAGAAAAATGAAAAGGAAGAAATAAAAACAGACAAAAAAAGCAATGCTAAGGAATTAGAGCAAAAACTGGAAGGCATTTTAAACGCCAAAGATTTAATTTAATAATTCCCGGTCAGCTATAATTATGGCTAAAGCTGGGAAATAGCTAAAAATATATGAATTTAAACAAAGCCATGATCATTGGTAATTTAACCCGTGATCCTGAATTAAAATCTACTCCTTCTGGTCAAAATGTTGTCTCCTTTAGTGTTGCTACTAATCTCATTTGGACTGATCAAAGTGGTAACCAACAAAAAAAGACCGAATTTCATAATATAATTGCTTGGCAAAAACTGGCTGAAATCTGTGCTAAATATTTAAAAAAAGGGTCAAAAGTTTATATCGAAGGACGATTACAAACAACTGACTGGACCGGAAATGATGGTGTAAAAAGATATCGCACGGAAATAGTAGCAGAAAATATGATTATGCTTGATAGTAAAGGCGGTTCCACAGATCAACCCTCTAATTACCCTAACAATAATCGCCAAAATGAAGAAATAATTGAAATTCCTGAAGAGCCAACTGATGATGAAATAAAAGTAGAAAATATACCTTTTTAATAAAAATAAATATGAAAAATCAAAAAACCAAAGAATGTCATTTTTGTGTTAACAATCTTGAAGTTGATTACAAAGACGTCAGAACCTTACGTAAATTTATAAACTTCTACATGAAGATTTTACCCGGTAAAAGAACTGGAGTCTGCGCTTGGCACCAAAGAAAGTTAGCCACAGCTGTTAAAAGAGCGCGTGTTATGGCTCTTTTAGCTGCTACTCATAAATAAAAGAAAATATGTTAAGTTTTAACGAAATAAAAACCGGCAAGGTTATAAAAGTTAACGGCGAGCCTTTTGTTATTATAAAAACCGATCATCATAAAATGGGACGAGGAGGAGCGGTTTTAAAAACTAAGTGTCGTAATTTAATAAATGGCAACATCTTAGAAAAAACCTTTCAGGGGGCAGAAAAAGCTGAAGAAGCGGAGACTGAAACTAAAAAAGCCAATTATCTATATAAAGATAAAGATGAGGCTTATTTCATGGACACCGAGAACTTTGAGCAATTTAATCTTCCAATTGAAGAACTTGGTAATCAAGCACAGTTTCTTAAAGATGGCACTGATGTCGATGTTCTTTATTTTGAGGGTAAACCTGTTACCATCAGTCTCCCTATTAAAATGGAATTTAAAGTCATTAGTGCTCCTCCGGGAGTGAAAGGAAATTCAGCTGGCAATGTTAACAAATTAGTAGAAATAGAAACTGGTGCCAAAATTAGTGTTCCAATGTTTATAAATGAAGGCGATATAATCAGAATTAATACAGAATCAGGCGAATATACCGAAAGAGTTTAAGAAAATTAAAAAAACCGTTATCATTTTAACGGTTTTTTGTTAAGTTTAAATGGTGCTATAATTTTATTATGACTACCGGCTTAATTATCAGTTTAATATTGTTTACTTTTATCGCTTTTTTTCGTCTTGATAAGGCTGTACTTTTAATAATTCTTTTATTGCCCAGCTATTTACTACGCTTTCATATTCTTAGCATTCCTTTCACTTTTTTAGAAGCCATGATTTTAATTAGTTTTATTTTTTGGTTTTTAAAAACAACGAAATTAAAAATAAACAACTGGCTTAAAACTAGAAAAGAGAGGACTCCCTACCCCTTTGCCAAAGAAATTATAATTATTTTAATTGCCGCATTTATTTCTAGTTTAATAACTGTTTTTAATCCGGCTTCACTAGGCATACTAAAGGCTTATTTCTTTGAGCCTATTATGCTCTATATACTGCTTCTTAACACTCTACCCGGCAAATCAGGCAGAGATAAAATTATAAATACTTTGGCACTTAGCGCTCTTATCACCGCTCTTTTCGCTATTTTACAAAAATATACCGGCCTTTTTATCTTTAATGAATTTTGGCAAGCTACAGAAACAAGACGAGTTGTTTCCTGGTTTGGCTATCCTAATGCTGTCGGACTATTTCTTGCCCCTATTGTCATGCTAATTGCCGGACAACTAGCTTCTCTAAAAAAAACAAAAAACAAAAAATATTATTTTTCCATTATCTTTTTCTCATTAACTATAATCAGTTCTCTCCTTGCCATTTATTTTGCTCGTTCCGAGGGGGCTTTAATTGCTCTTTTAGCAAGTGCTTTTATCTTTATCTTTTTTAGCGGTCGTGCCGGAAAAATAATTTCCAGCACTAGTTTTATTCTTTTAGTCTTTGCTATTTTATTTATCCCCCAACTTAAAACTCTAACTATTAATAAATTAACCCTGCAAGATTTATCAGGTGAAATTAGAAAACAACAGTGGCGAGAAACCATGATGACTTTAACTGGAAAGAGTTTTATTTTAGGTAATGGATTATCTAATTATCAAACAACAGTTGCTCCTTTTCATCAAGAAGGAATCTTCTTTAATCGAGACAAAATAGAAAACTTCCATTCTGTTTTATATGGCAACGCAGAACTAAGAGCTAAATATTGGCAACCAGTAGAAATTTACATATATCCTCATAATATTGTTTTAAATTTCTGGAGTGAATTAGGATTATTGGGATTACTTGGTTTTTTAATCCTTATCATCAAATTCTTGATAAAATCATTCCTATTATTTATAAAAAACAACAACTTCTTGGCGCTTGGTTTATTTTCTAGCATGCTAGTTATTATCATCCATGGCTTAGTTGATGTTCCTTATTTTAAAAATGATTTAGCCGCATTATTTTTTATTATCCTCTCTCTGTTAGCTTCGTTAATTCTTGATCAGAAAAAAATAAAGACGACAAAAATATGAAGGAAGTATTACAAAAAATTATTGCCCAAAGCGGTTATTGTTCTCGTCGTCAAGCAGAGCAATTAATTAAAAAAGGACGAGTTAAACTAAACAAAACTACCGCCCAATTAGGTGAAAGAGCTGATCTTAATTTAGATAAAATTACTATTGATGATAAAAAAATTAAGATAACGCCAAAAAAAATATATTTAAAATTTAACAAACCGCGTGGTTATACTTGTAGTAATCGCACCTTCCCCGGTGAAAAAAATATTTTTCAACTAATAAATTATCCTGTCCGACTTTTCTCTGTTGGCCGTCTTGATAAAGATAGTTGCGGACTCTTGCTTCTCACCAATGACGGAGCCATCTCACAAAAATTAACTCATCCTAAATATAGTCATGAGAAAAAATATTTGGTAACTATTAATAAAAAGCTCTCTTTAGCTGAAAACAAAAAAATAGAAGAACAACTCCGTACTGGTGTTGATATTGGTGAAGGTGATGGTAAAGTAAAGGTAAAAGCAATTAAATATTTACAAAATAATGTTTTTAGCCTAACCTTAACAGAAGGCAAAAAAAGACAAATTAGACGAATGTTTAAAAAATTAAATTTGCTTGTTATTAACCTACAAAGAATTGAATTTGCTGGAATTAAGTTAGCTGATTTAAAAGAGGGGGAAATAAGACTCTTAAACAAAGAAGAGCTAAAGCTAATTAAATAAAGGAGAAGTGCGAGAGTGGTTGAATCGGGCGCTCTCGAAAAGCGCTATGCCGGAAACGGCATCGAGGGTTCGAATCCCTCCTTCTCCGCAGATTGAAACTTCTTATTCTAAGAAGATAAAAGTTCTTATTGCTGGCAGAGAGATTATGACCGTTGCGCAAACTTTTTTTGCACAAAGCGCAAAGCAATTAGCCTGCAACGCGCCAAATACGTAGATTCTATGCTTCTACGTACACA
>JARRBY010000007.1 GCA_029982795.1 Patescibacteria group bacterium | reverse complement strand
CCCGCATCTTGCAAAAGAGAAGAGACAATTCCTCCTAACATACCAGAGAAAATTCCTTTTAGATTTTTCATATCTTCCTTTTTTATTTATTTGTGAATGTACTTTTTAATGTAAAAACATTGTAGCATATATACTTATTTTTGTCAATACTATTTCAAGCAATATTTCATATATTTTATAATTACTATAATATTAGCCAAATAAACAGAATAATTTCTTTTTCATTATTTTATAATAATACCAAACAAAAATAAAATCACCCCTAGGGGTGATTTTATCTCTTAGAGCCGTTGACCGGGATTGAACCGGTGACCTTCTCCTTACCATGGAGATGCTCTACCAGCTGAGCTACAACGGCTAATTTAGAAAAAGGCAAAATGCCTTTTTTCTTTTTTAATATTTTATTCTTCTTCTTCAATTTCTTCGATTGCTCTTCTCCTTTCCTCCAATTTTTTATTTTCCGGATTAGCCTCTGATAAACGATTAAGATACTGCCAAGAAGCGGCTTTATCTTTTTTTATTATACTTAAATCCAAAATTAAATCAAGAAAACGAGGACTACTCGGTTCTATTTCCAAGGCCTCTAAAATATTATCATAAGCCGCTGCAATATTACCCGCCTTTTTCTCAAGCTGCGCAAGAGAAAAATAAATTTCCTGAGGATTTATTTTTGGCCTTCTTCCTCTTTCTTTATAATATACTTTACTAAGTTTTAAAGCATACTCATAAGTTTGCCTCGCTTCAGGATATTTTCGCAATTCCTCATATACTTCACCTAATTTAAAAAAAGCCGACAGATTTTTCTGATCCAAACTAATAATAGCTACTAAATTATTTTCTGCTTCAGCAAATTTTTCTGCTTTAATAAATTCATCCGCCTGTCGTTTTAAATCTTTCAAACGTTTTTCTTTTTTCTGATAAGAAATGTCCTTATCCACCTCATGTTTAAGCTTAATTTTGCTTAAATTATCTTGCGCTCTTTTTAATAAATGCCCTAAACTGGTGTTAATTTTCAAAAAAATATTACCAAAAAAACCACTAAACTTGGCTAAGTCTCTATCCAAGCGCGCCTTTACTATCATGTCTTTAAATTTAGCCTCTTTTTCTTTGGAAATATTTTCCACATCTAAAATTGCTAAAACGGGAAACTTCCTCACGACAATAACAATAATAATTATGAGAGAAATTAATATTAAAATAAGAGAAATTAATATCATCATTATAATTTATATATTTAACAACTGCTTTAAACTGTCTGCCTTTAAACTAGCTCCACCGACTAATAAGCCGGCAATATTCTTTTGACTAATAAAGTCATGTGCATTATCAAGCTTTACACTACCTCCATAAATAACCGATAGCTTCTTTCCTGTCAATGCATAAGCCCGCTCAGCAATATATTTATGCATTTTATTAGCCTCCTCATACTCCATTGGCTGACCACTGCCTATCGCCCAAACGGGCTCATAAGCTAAAATTAAATCATTAGCTTTTTTTATTTTAATTCCTTTTAAAGCATTTTTAAGTTGGGCTTTCAAAACTGGTCGAGTGCGTCCGTTATTTCTTTCTAATAAATTTTCTCCTAAACAAAGAATCGGCTTTAATTTCGCTTCAAGCGCAATCTTTATTTTTTGATTTATCATAGAATTATCTTCTTTAAAAATTCGTCGCCTTTCACTATGACCAATAATAACGTATTCCGCCTCCGTTTCCTTTATGTCCAAAGCTGATATTTCCCCGGTATAAGCGCCATGATGATGAAAGGAACAATTTTGACTCCCTAATTTAATTTTAGTATTCCGCAAAATTGACGCTGCTCGAGCAAGATTGAGAAAATCAGGACAAACAATTAAAGAATGATTATAATTATCAAAAGTGGCAATTTTTTCAAGTAACAATTGCGTTTCTTTAAAAGATAGACACATCTTCCAATTAGCAATTATTATTTTTTTCATACATTGTAATTTTAATTTATTTAATTTGTGCCCTTGACCAATTAATTGTTTCTTTAATTCCCTGATCCAAATCAAATTTCGGCTCCCAATCAAGCACTGCCTTGGCTCGTTCTCGACTCAAACAGCTACGTTTTTGCTCACCTAATTTAGCCGGTTCTACTTGGATTAAAATCTTTTCACCTAAAACCTCTTCAATTTTGGCCTTTACTTCCAAAAGACTAACCTCTCGTCCTAAACTAATATTTATTTCTCCACGACAATCAATTTCTTTTGCTTTTATTAAAGCGGAGACAACATCAGTGACAAAAACAAAATCCCGAGTCTGCTTACCATCACCATACATAATACTAGTTTTTCCCTTAATAGCGTTATCAACAAAAATTGCAATCACCCCCGCTTCTCCACCTTTAAATTGTCGCGGTCCATAAACATTGGCAAAACGTAAAATTGTATAATTTAAATTATAAGTTTGATAATAATAATATAAATATTTTTCAAAAGCTAATTTATTAATTCCGTAGGGTGATAAAGGATAGGTTGGTGCATATTCAGTAGTGGGGATTTCTTCCGTCTCCCCGTAAATAGCTCCACCGGTTGAAGCAAATATCACTTTCTTAACTCCATATTTTTTTGCTTTTTCTAAAATATTTAACCCCCCTAAGACATTAATTTTATTATCAAAACTTGGGTTAGTAACTGAAGTACGAACATCAATTTGAGCAGCTAAATGATAGACAAAATCAAAGCGTTCTGTCCGAAAAATTGTATCTATTTCTTCACTTACTATATCTAGTTGCCAAAACTTTGCCCGAGGATTTAAA
The DNA here is from genome assembly GCA_029982795.1 of Patescibacteria group bacterium. GTDB lineage: Bacteria > Patescibacteriota > Patescibacteriia > Patescibacteriales > UBA12465 > UBA12465. The sequence goes on along the minus strand of JARRBY010000007.1, from coordinate 30,445 downwards.
TACTCCCTTTTCCCTGAAGATAAGTTATCAATTACTGTTACCTCGTAATTTTCTAAAATTAGTGCATCAACCAGGTTAGAGCCGATAAAACCAGCTCCACCAGTTACTAAAATTTTTGTCATATAAAACATAATAGCATGATTTTAGAAGAAAAAAAAGTATCAATACTGAGCTTGCTTTTATCCTTATTTTTTGCTAAAATATAGATATTAAGAATAACAAAAAATCTGAAATTTCAGATCAAAATAATCAACAAAATACCCTGTTTTTCGGGAATTTTATTTTTTTATGAGCACAGAAAAAAAATCTAAACAAAGTGGATACGGAGCTGATCAGATAACCGTTTTAGAAGGTCTTGATCCGGTCCGAAAAAGACCCGGCATGTATATTGGTTCAACTTCAGTAACCGGCTTACATCATCTTATTTGGGAAGTGGTAGATAACTGTATTGATGAAGCCATGGCTGGTTACGCTGATACTATTTCCGTTTATCTCTTAGCTGACGGTATGATAAAAGTAGAGGATAATGGACGGGGCATCCCTGTCGAAAAACATAAAACGACCGGAGTTTCCGCCTTAGAAACAGTTTTAACAAAACTTCATGCCGGTGGTAAATTTGGGGGTGGAGGCTATAAAGTCTCCGGTGGTTTACACGGAGTCGGCGTTTCTGTAGTTAATGCGCTAAGTGAATATTTACGGGCTGAGATTCACCGTGATGGTAAAATCTGGGAACAAGAATATAAATTTGGTAAACCGCAAAAAGCAATCAGAGCAACTGGCAAAACAGATCACACCGGAACGACAATTATTTTTAAACCAGATTCAACTATTTTTACCGAACTAGAATTTAATTGGGGAAAAATATTAGATCGCTTACGACAACAAGCCTATCTTACCAAAGGTGTTACTATTAATGTTTTCGACAAAAGACAAGGACATCGTGAAAAAAAATATAAATTTCATTTTGAAGGTGGCATTAAATCATATGTTAAATCGCTACACCGCAATAAAAATGTCAAAAATGAAAATATCTTTTATATTGATAAAGAAATTAATGACAGTCGAATAGAAATTGCCCTTCAATACAATGATGAATTTAATGAAACCACACTAGCCTTTGCTAATAATATTTATAACCCTGAGGGGGGCACACATTTAATTGGTTTTAAAAGCGCTCTAACCAGAACTCTCAACAATTATGCTCGTAATAAAAATCTTTTAAAAGAAAAACAAGAAAATTTATCCGGAGAAGATGTCAGAGAGGGACTAACAGCTATTATTAGCGTCAAGCTTTCTGATCCGCAATTTGAAGGACAAACCAAAGGTAAACTCGGTAACGCTGAAATGAAAGGTTATGTGGAAAGTGTTTTTGGAGAATATTTTACCACCTTTTTAGAAGAACACCCAAAAGAAGCTGAAGCTATTATCGGGAAATGTATTTTATCATCACAGGCAAGATTAGCCGCACGTACAGCTCGCGCTACCATTTTACGTAAAGGCGCCTTGGAAGGTATGACTCTACCGGGTAAATTAGCAGATTGCTCCAGTCGTAAAGCAGAGGAAAGTGAAATATATATCGTTGAGGGAGACTCTGCCGGAGGTAGTGCTAAACAAGGTCGTAATCGAAGATTTCAAGCAATTTTACCCTTACGAGGTAAAATCTTAAACGTTGAAAGAGCCCGTCTAGACAAAATGTTAGCTAATAATGAAGTAAAAAATTTAGTAATTGCTTTGGGGACTAATATTGATGAACAATTTGATATTAGTAAACTAAGATATCATCGTATTATTATTATGACCGATGCCGATGTTGATGGCGCTCATATTCGGACTTTGCTTTTAACTCTTTTTTTCAGGCACTTTAATGGTTTAATTACTAATGGACATATCTATATCGCTCAACCTCCTTTATATCAGATAAAAAAAGGAACAAACGTTAATTATGCTTATTCTGACAAAGAAAAAGATGATATAATAAAAAGTCTTGGTGGCGTAACAGAAGAAGTAATTGAAGTTGGTGAAGAAAATGATGAAGATGAAAATTCAGAAATAATCGAAAAAGAAAATACCAAGAAAAATGTAAAAATTAGTATTCAAAGATATAAAGGTTTAGGAGAAATGAATCCTGAACAATTATGGGAAACAACTATGGATCCGGCACGTCGTATTGTCAAACAAGTAACCGTTGAAGATGCGGCAAAAGCTGATCAAATTTTTGATATGCTCATGGGTAATAATGTTGCTCCCCGCAAAAATTTTATTCAAACACACGCTAAAAAAGTAAGGAACTTAGATATCTAAACACTAGTTATTATAAATATGTATATATATCTACTCTCTCCAATTGTTGCCTTCTTGATTGCCCAAGGTCTAAAAATAATCCTGCGGGCAACGGGGCAAAAAATTACTTGGCACGATATTTTCTCTTATTCCGACATGCCTTCGGGACATACTTCAATAGTAGTGGCGATAACCACTATCATTGCTCTAGAATACGGAATTAGTTCCCCGTTATTTGCTATTTCTTTTGTTTTTGCCACCATTGTTATTGCTGATGCTATTGGTCTAAGAAATTATTTGGGGCTACACGGTAAAACTATTAACATTTTAGTTAAAGATTTAGATGAAGATGATTTCCTTGATAACAAATATCCCAAACAATTAGAAAAAATAGGACATACTCCAGCGCAAGTAATTGTTGGTGGTATAATTGGCGCCTTAACCAGTTTAGGTTTTTTTCTTTTCTACTAATAAAATACTCCTTTTTACAACAAAAAACTCCAAAATTATTGGAGTTTTTTTATAAAAAATATTAAATTAAACTTTTGGCTAAAAAATTATTTTCCGCTTCCTCCCCTAAATTCATTATTTTGCAGATTGTAGGAGCAATATTATAAATTGACCCCATTGTTTCCAAAAGACTTAAATCACCTAACGGGGCATCTTTGGGACCAATAGTTCTTCCTTTAAATTGATTACCAATTAAAATAAAAGGAACTGGATTATCGGTAATTTTTTTATCAACCATATCAGTCGCAAAATCTAGCATTTTTTCAGCGTTACCACAGGTGGCAGTAATTATTAAAACTCCATTTTGATCTAAAATTTCATTTACTAATTTTTTAATTAGCTTATCTAAACTTTCAAAAGCACTAACTATAGCCGGTATATTTTCTAAAGAAGCAAAATAATCAAGAATAGAAACCGAGGCGACAATAAAATCATAATAATCCAATTTAAGGGCCCGACTTGATTCTTGAAATATCCTTTTCATTGAAAGCGTGATATCAAAAGCTTGATTATTGCTAGCCGATGATATAGTTAACCAATCTTCAGCTACTAATTTATCTTCCCGACGACCATTAAAAAAATAACTTAAAGCGGCCAAACGTTCACTATCAAATATTTTAAGTTGTTTTAGATTATAACCAGCTAAGACTGAAGTTAAATCATTATAGATAATTTGCTCCTCAGAACTAACTAAAGATCCTGCTCCTAAAGTTAAATACCTATTATTTAAACTCCCCTTTACCGTATCAAGAATAATCGCTGGATATTCTTTGATTAATTTTGCAATATAAGGAGTTTTAGCTAAACTAAGGGCATTTGCTTCACTGGCCGGAGCAATTCCCCAACCATCGAGTAATAGCAAAAATAAGGGGCAAGAAGGCCTTTTTATTTCTTGATTTAATTTACTATCTTCATCATCATCCATAATAATTAATCTATTATCTGTCCAATTTCTAATAATCGATTATACTTAGCAACCCTTTCTCCCCGTGATAAAGAGCCGGCTTTTAAATAATCGGCACCGACAGCAACCGCTAAATCAACAATAAAGTCATCATTAGTCTCTTGACTACGATGAGAAATAATTATTTTATAATTATGGCTTTGTGCCAACTTTATACATTCTATCGTTTCTGTTAGGGTCCCTACCTGATTAGGTTTAATAATTATAGAGTTAGCAACTTTTTTTTGCAAGCCAAGACGAAGACGTTCTATATTGGTAGCAAATAGGTCATCACCAACAATTAATAATTTCTCCCCCAACTGCTCCGTTAATTTTTGCCAAGAAGGCCAATCATTTTCCGCTATTCCGTCTTCAAGATAAAGTAGAGGATATTTTTCTAACCAATTTTCATAGAGTGAAATCAAAGTTTCACTTACTAAATAAGAATTATCAAGTACAAAAACATATTTACCAGTCTTTTCGTCATATAGCATTTCTGAGCCCACATCAATTCCTAAATAATAATCTAATTTTGGCTCATACCCTGCCCGCAAAGAAGCCGCACTAATTAATTCCAAAGCCTCAATACTAGAATTAAGCTCAGGAGCAAAACCTCCCTCTATTCCCACATCAGTATCATAATCAGCCATTTTTAACTCCTGCTTCAAAGATTGATAGACCTCCGCCCCCTGTCTTATCATTTCGGCCACCTTTTTTTTCTTGGGAATATAAAGAAATTCTTGAAAATCTAAATTAGTATCAGCGTGTTTGCCTCCATTAAAAAAATTAAATATTGGGATTGGCAAAGATATCTTTTCAAAATTATATTTTTTTTGCAAATAAAGATACAATTCCTCTTTTTGTTCTAAAGCAGCAGCACGAGCCACCGCTAAAGAAACAGAAAGGATTGAATTAGATCCCAAATTTGATTTATCTGCTCGACCATCTAATTCTATCATTTTTTTATCTATCATTTCTTGCGCTGTTACTTCTCTGCCCACTAAAGCTGGTCCAATAATTTCATTCACCTTTTCTAAGGCCCGTAAACGACCCCGCCCAAAAAACCTTTTTTTATCAAAATCTCTCATATCAAAGGCTTCATAAGAGCCAACTGAAGTACCACTGGGAACAGATGCTTTAGCGGTTAAACCACTATCCAATTCTATTTTTGTTTCTATGGTTGGTTCACCATTGGAATTAATAATTTCCCTTGCTGTTATTTTTTTTATTTTTCCCATATATATTAAGGTTAAATATATAAATTAAAGGCCCGGCATTTCTTCACCCCCTAGATAGGCTAACATCGCCCCACCGGCGGTAGAAACAAAATCAACATATTCAATCATACGAACTCCCCGTAAAGCGGCAACTGTTTCCCCGCCGCCAACAACACCATAGGCATAACCTGAAGAACGGGAAGCAACTAAAATAGCAATCGCTGTAGTCCCGGCACGAAAATTAACATCTTCAAATTTACCCATTGGCCCATTCCAAACTAAGGTTTGCGCTTCTTTTATGTAAGTGGAATATAAACTAATTGTCTCCGGTCCAATATCTAAAATATTATCAGTTTTTAAAACTTTTTTTACATTTTTAGCCTGTATTTTTCCTTCTTTTGTCAAAACCACAACATCAAGTGGAAGTATAATTTTTCGACTATAGGATTTATCCTTCATCAGCTTTTTAATTATCTTCACCCCCTCCGCATCATACAGTGATTTACCAATTTCTAATTTATTATACTTTAAAAAACTGTTTGCCAAGCCCCCTCCTAATAATATATAAGTAGAATTTTTATATAAATTTGCAATTAAAGGCGCTTTAGTTTTTATCTTCGCTCCTCCCATAATAATAACTAACGGTTTTTTTGGTTTTAAAACCCGCGCAAAGGCCTTAAGTTCACTTTCTAACAATAATCCAGAAAAACTAGGTAAATAATTTTTTATAGCCGCCACAGAAGCTTGCTTCCGATGCGAGACTGCTAAAGCATCATTTATATAAATATCAGCTAAACTTGCTAACTCTTTAGCGAATTTTGTATCATTTTCCAATTCTTCTTTTTTAAAACGTAAATTTTCTAAAAAAATTATGTCCCCCGCTACAGCATTTTTTATCGCTTTTTTTGTTTCCTTGCCAATTACTTCAGGAACAAATTTAATTCTTTTCCCCAAAATTTTTGCTAAATATTTCGCAATTGGCTCTGTCGAAAGAGTCTTGTCATAACGTCCTTTTGCCTTACCTAAGTGGGTGGCAATAATAATTATTGCTTTTTTATGCAACAGCGCTTCTATTGTCTTTATCGCCTTGTAAATTTTATAATCATCAAGTACTTTTGTATCTTTAAAAGGCACATTTAAATCAACCCGTAAAAAAACACGTTTATTTTCTAAATTAGGTAAGCTGGAAAATGTTTGCATACTCATATTGATTATTTTTTAGCTTCTAACTTTACTTTAACACTTGTTTCCGCCCCATCACGCAGATAAACAATGGTAATTTCTTCCCCTGGTTTAAAATTAGTGATAATACTGGAAAGATCATTGTTGTAATCTAATTCTTTATTATTAACCCAGGTAATAATATCACCGGTTTGCAAACCAGCTATAGCCGCCGGACTTTTAGGTAAAACTGCTTTCACATCTTCATTTTCTATTAAAAGCGCTCCTTTATTTTGTTCCAAACCGACAACTTTAACACGACTTAAATCAAGATAATTTACACCCAAATATGGCGGATTAAAAGTTTTATCAGAGAAAAAACTTTGCCAATAATGGACATAAGAAAAAGCGGGAATAAGTTCTCGATCCCAATCAACTATAGCCACTAAATCCCCGGCTAAATTGAAAACAAAAGAATTGGCAAATTTTTCACTTAAATCAGCCGCTAAATTTAAACGTACATTTAAATCATCACTACTTAATACTCCTTCCGGAAATTCAATTGCTGAAACCGAAGTTAAATAAACACTATCAAAGTCGGCAACCACAACAGCTGATTGACCCAAAGCTAAATTGGCCCGAGAAGCAACCGAACGCACCGGCATATTTGTCGCTTTGGCTAAATGAAAAAATACTAAATTACCGGGCAAATCTTCCAACTCAGAGATTTCATCAAGTTCATAAATTTTACGATTATTATCAACCGCCACATAATCCTCTAAAGCAAAATCGGCGGCGATATCAGAGTTTAAAGAAGCAACCACCCAACCGTCAGAGGTAATGGAAAGAGCAATAAAATCAGGACGATTTAAATCATAATAAACAGCCCGGGTTAAATCAACCTTATTTTCCAATAAGGCTGCATCTAAACCTTCTCCTTTTTTATAAACTCGCAATAGCGTTGATTGAATAGAAGACATAGTCTCCTCTACCTTTACATCCTGGCTAACGACAACTTTTTTGGCATCTCTAATAATTAAATTAGAACGATTATTATTTAAATCGTTGATGTTAAACTCGGTGTTAAAATAAGAGGGATTTAAATCATTGAACAAATAGGTACGCATCACTATTTCTCCGGTAACTCCGGCAATAAAACCAAACAAAGTTGCCAAAACGATTAAAGTTAATAAATTATTTTTTGTTTTTTCCTTTTTTTCCATATATTTACGAAAGTTTATTTAAAACCAACGGGCGGTTAATAATAATATAATAATCATAGCAAGACTGGAGAATAAAGGAAATTTAAGCAATTGCCAAGACAAACGTTCTCTAATAAACAGTCTCACTATTAAAAATAATAAATAAAAATAAATAGTGCTAAATAATCCTAAAATATTAAAACTAAAAGGTAGTAAATAGGTTACTCCCGTTAACTGTGTAAAAGCAAGTAAAGCGACAATAAAGATTAAATAATTTTTCTTTAAATTTAAATTACCCAAAATAAATGGTTGAAAAAATAACGGAAAAACGGCTAGTGAAAAAAGGGCTAATAGGGGCCAAAAACTCCAACCTAAAAATACGGGCAAACCATAAATTGAAGAAGCAAGAAAAAAGACGGAAAGAACTGAACCCGCCATCAAAAAAGTATCTAAACGATCAATTCTGTCAGGAGCTCCGTAACGAAAGAAATAATATAAATTTTTAAAATAAATAAAGACAAAATAGGCATTAATAAAAATTAAAAGTTGAACAATATAAAAATTAGGTATCAATGTCTCGTATAAAGATGAAGCTAAAAAGAAAATTAAAGGAAAATAAAAAAATAAAGGCCAAGCTATTTTTTTATTTTTAGCCGCTAAATTTTTTGTAGTTAAAATAATTAAAAGACTGCCTACCGTTAAAACGATAAAAAAGAAGTGTGGAAAAAAAACAAAAAGTTCCCCTAATCCCAACAGTATTAAGGGCAAAATATAAAAAACTTTTTTTCCTGTAAATAATTTCATTACTTTTATCTTTTAAGATTCTAAATTACAAAAATCATAGATATTTAAAGTATCCTCTCCGGAAACACAATAAGCATCAAATTCTAACTCCAATAAACCAGTACACATTGCCTTGCACTTTACCTCATCATAAATCAGAGCTTGTTGCTCATCAATTATTGTTTCCGATTCGGGAGCTGTCTCTAACATCTCATCATTTAACTCTAACTCCTCATTAGCCCCAACTATTGGTTCTATTTCAAAATCAGCTGATTGTGAAGGAAGAGGAGGCTCGGGATTTATCTCATACTCCTCTGGATTTGTTATAATCTCTTCTTCAAAAAACTCTTCTGTTGCCGGTGGAGTAATTTGATCATACTCTTCAGTCGGAAAATTAGAATTAATCAAATCATCTTCTGGACTTGGTAATAAAATTACAGACGCAATCTCACTCCCGTCATTTAAATTATTTATTTTTAGATACTTGTTAGAAATAGTAAATAAATAATTTTGTTTTATAAAGCTACGTCTTACCGTATTATTTAAATAGGTAAAATTATTAACCACACTGTCATTAGCAATTCGACCATTGGCGGAGTGATCGATACGATATAGTAAATTTAAAATTCCATTAGCATCAGCAGAAAAAACCAAAACTCCGGAAAAACTTAAAACTCCTTGATCTTGAAAAGAAGCGGGAACAATAATTATTTTATTAACAAAAATATTTGCTAAAGATTTATAATCTTGCAAAGCAAAGGAATCACTTAGCTCATCACCAATAATATAACTGCTCAATTCACTTGGCTTTTTTAAATCACTGAAATCAAAAAGTGATAATTTCAACACTTCCTGGGTTAAGGTAGAAGCGGTAACAGTTGCTTCTTTTTTTGTTTTTCCAAAAGCAAGTAATCTCTCCCCCTCTAAATCAGCCGGATAAAAATTAGTGTAACCATTTATCTGCAACGCCCCTAAAATAGCGGGTTTTTCCTTATTTTGCCAATCGATAACATAAATAGGATCAGTTTCTTCGGTTGTAAATAAATAACTTCTGTTATTTAAAAAATGAGCTTGGGCTAAACTATTCCCGGTCACAATATTTTCCAAAGACCCAACAATTTTTAAATCTTTATCTAAAACATAAGCATTGCTGTACTCTTTAGGATCACCCGAAAATAACAGTGGCCACAATTCTCCCCGTTTAGTTATGAGTCGTAAATAACCGGCTTCTTCATCAATAAAATTACCATCTAAAAAGCGACCCGCCACTTCCCCTTTCGCTTCGTACCTAAGCTTTCCTTCAACGGCAACAAATTTATATAAACTAACACCTTCTAATTCATAATCTAAATCCTTTATTTTTGTCTTTAGCGCCGCTTCAATTTTAATTTGCGCCTCTTCTTTTTCGGCTATTCCCAAGGTATCTAAATAATTTTTAAAAATAGGTGTTAATTTTTCAACATCAGCATCAGCTTGTGTGACTTTGATCTTATCACCGGGTTCCAAACTGTCGGTAAATAATTCTTTTTGTACCATTGCTTCTAAATATTCCTTCGTTAAATAATGCTCTTTTGTTAAGTAAATATCATTATTTTTACTTAAATATAAACGGTAACTATCATCTAATAAATAAAGTTGTCTTTTAATTAATCCGCTTGTTTGCTCTAAATCAAAAGTCATAACCGACAAAAAACCATAACTATTATAAGGATGATTAAAATAATAAACTTGACTACGCAAACAATCATCATTTAAAACACAATGTGAATCAATTCTTTTTCCTTTAACATAAACATCCGGTAATAAATTATCAACCTGACGATAATCAAGCTTATTGGTAGTTAAAAAATAAAGCTGTTTTGCGCTTATATACATACCGGCATAATTGCCACTAAGCTCTATCTCCCTTCTTAACTCCATGTTTAAAGGATTGGAAATATCAAAAACATATAAAAAAGTACGATTATTTTTTATACCGGTGACAATTAAATTATCTTCAAAAATCTTCATCTCTTGTGCTTGAAAAGGTAAATCGCGCTCGTTGACTATTGTGGGACTGGTTAAAGAAGTAATCGATACCACCTGTATTTTTTCTTCCTTTAAAATATAAATATACTCATTAACTACTTGCACCCAATCAGGACGAGAAGTAAAAACGGAAGAATTTAATAAATCCTTGACTGCCAATTGACTGGTGGCAGCATAATTGGCAGTAAAACTTAATTGTTCTAAATTACTAGCTAAAGCGGGATGTGTTTTAATATAATCCTGGGCTGCTTTTAAACTTGTAAATTGACGTAATTCCCGCTCTACATTTATCTCTTGAGATTCTTCTTTTTTATTTTCTTCTTCAATTTCCAAATCATTCCCCCCTTCTTCTATCTCAATAAATTCCCCTCTTCTATCTTTTTCCCAAGGAAAAGAAAAAGAACAACCACTAACAATAAAGGTAATAAATATAAATAAAGTCCCTATTTTTATAATTTTTTTAACCATATTTTAATTTTTTCTCTTATATTATAACACACTTTATCATTTAAAGCAGTCTTTAGTTAAGGTCTAATTAAAACAACATCACCAACTTTTAAATGATTATAAACATATTCGGCTGCTCCTATTCCCAAACGAATACAACCATGAGAAACCGCTTGTCCTAAATGATCTTCTCCTTCACGATAACCACTGGGCCAAAATGGCAACTCATGAATACCAATCCCGCCCCGATCAAGACCGAGCCAAAAAGGCATCCATAAACCATAAGTGCGACTCCAAGCCTTCTCAATTTTATTGACAATTTTAAACTCACCACTGGGGGTAGGCATGGACTTTTTGCCAGTTGAAACTTTAAACTCACGCCATTTTATTTCTGCTACAAAAAAAGCTAAAGTTTGCTCTCCCAAATTGATTTCAATCCGAACCGGTAATTTTTCCGCTACTGGCGAATTAGGATTAAAAGCATTATCAATTTCTAAAAAATCATTATAACTGTCACCATCACTATCGGCTAAATCTGGATTGGTGCCAAAGACATATTCAAAATAATCACTTAAACCATCACCATCAACATCACTGTTAGTCGCCTTTATCGGTTGCGAATTAAAAGGAGAATATCCAGCTCTAATTTCCGCTTCATCACTATAGCTATCACCATCAGTATCAATTTCTGCCAAAACTGTTTGACTAAACAAAAAAAAGCTAAATAATACAAAAATTATTGTTGTAATTTTTTTAATCATGTTTATTTTTTCTAATTGAAAATTCACAACCACAAAATTTCTGTCTGTACATACCCAGACTTTTAGCAAATTCCTGAGAATTATGATAAGCATTTTCCGCACTGTAATCATTATCTAAAAAAATAGTCTGATATTTTTTTTCTAACTTTTTTCCAATCTCTTTTAACGCCTCTATATTTTTATAAGGACTGTATAATAAACTAGTACTAAAATAATCAAATTTTTCAGCCTGTGCTGTTTGGGCGGTTTTTTCTAAACGATCAAAATAACAAATCAAACAACGCTCTCCTTTTTCCGGATCCATCTCATGTCCTTCCACTTTTTTAAGCCACTTTTCATGCTCATAAGGAACAACCACTAAAGGGATGTGAAATTTTTTAGCCATTTTTTTCACATAATATAACCGCTTATTATATTCCTCCAGAGAAGTTAAATTAGGATTATAAAAAAACCAAGTCAAACGATATGCCGGCACTAAATAATTATAACTTATATAAGAAGCACAAGGAGCGCAACACACATGAAGTAATAACTTAGGCTTTTTCTTTTCATTTGTATAATCAAGATAATGAAAAAAAGACACCGTTATTATCATTAAAAATAACAAAAAAGCTAAAGCCAAAAGTTTACCTCGACTTTGCAAAAAAAGACCACTTACCCCAAATATTAAAGACAAAGAATAAAAGACAAAAACCGTTTGTCGCTGATTAAGACCCAACGCCAATAAACGGTGATGTAAATGTTTTTTATCAGCAAAACGAAATGGATTCTTGCCAACTAAAAGACGACGAATTATAGTCCAAGCAACATCTAAAATCGGAATACCCATAATTAATAAGGCGATGGCAATCTTGCTCCCGGAAATTATAGATAAAACCCCCAAGGCATAACCTAAAAATAAAGAGCCTCCTTCGCCTAAAAAGATTTTAGCGGGATGAAAATTAAAAATTAGAAAACCTAAGGCGGCAGCGGCCAAAATCAAAGCGGCTAAAGCAATATCTGGTTGATAATAATTAGTCGTTAAAGTAAATAAAAAGATAATAATACTACCAATAGCTCCAACCCCGGTTACCAAACCATCCACCCCATCAAGCAACTTAGTAGTATACATCATGCCTAAAAGCCACAACGAAATTAATAAAGGACCCAATAAAAAATAATCTTGTAAATATATTAATCCTCCTAAAGGATTAGTAATTTTTTCAATTGTCACTCCCCCCATAATAACTGCCAGAATTGCCAACAAAGGAAAAATAAATTGCCATTTTGGCGCCAAATTATATTTATCATCCAATATGCCACCAATAATAATAATCAAACCGCCAAAGAAAAAACCAAGCAAGTGCTGCCACTCTAAATTGCCAGCTAAAAATGACTTGGAAAAAATAAATAAGGTTAAGAAAAAAGCTAAAAAAATTGCTACTCCACCTAAAAGTGGAGTTGCCTTTTTATGTATTTTTCTCGGACCGGGTTTATCTACAATAGAAAATCGAAGAGCAATTTTTTTTATCAAAAGAGTAAAAATTATGGCCAGAGAAAAACTAATTAAAAATGGAAAAAAATAAGCAATCATATTTTTTATAATTTCTTAGCCTTTTCTACTAAAATATTTGCCCGACTATCAATTAAAACCTGATCTCGTCGCTTTAATTCCGATGATAATATTTTATTAGCAATTTCATCCTCAACCCTTTCTTGCAACAAACGTCGCATTGGTCGCGCCCCAAATTTAGGATCATAGCCCTCCTTTGCGAGCAACATCACTCCCGCTTTATCAGCCTTAAGACCAATCCCTTTTTTTTCTAAATTACTTTTAATTCCCTTTAACATTAAAGTGGCAATTTTAAAGATATCTCGTTCACTTAGCGGTTTAAAAACAATAATGCCATCAAAACGATTGATAAGCTCCGGTCTCATTTTCTCCCGCAAATGCTTATCAATTAATTCTTGTTTAATTTCATCAACACTTTTTTTATTTTTAATACTATCTTGAATAAATTTAGCCCCAATATTAGAAGTAGCAATAATAATAGACTCCGAAAAACTTATCGTGCGTCCCTGACCATCAGTTAAACGTCCATCATCTAATAATTGTAAAAATAAATTTAAAATATTAGCATCAGCTTTTTCAACCTCATCAAGTAAAATCAAAGAAAATGGTTTTTTTCGTACCGCTTCTGTTAAATAACCCAAAGAACCATCAACATCTCCTATCATCTTTCGCACACTATCTTCATATTGATATTCACTCATATCAACTCTAACCATATAATCTTCACTGCCAAAATATATGTCCGAGACGGCCTTAGCTAATTCAGTCTTTCCCACTCCGGTTGGCCCTAAAAATAAAAAACTGGCAATTGGACGCTTACTATCTTTCAAAGCTGCTCGCGCTCGTCTTAAACTAGCTGATACCGCCTTAACCGCTTCCTCTTGATCAACCAAACGACGATGAATTTCCGTTTCTAAATTAAGCAACTTACTCCCCTCTTCTTCTTTTAATTTACCAGCCGGAATTCCTGTTTCCGCTTCAATTGCCAAAGCAACATCTTCCTGAGTGCAAAAAGGTTTTTCCGGATTATTAATACTATTTTTGGCGGATATTTGCGCCGCTTTCTCTAATAAATTAATGGCTTTTAACGGCAGAGACTTATCTCTTAGATAGCGCGAAGATAATTCCACCGCTTTTTCCAGAGCGTTATAAACAATGTAAACATCATACTTTGCTTCAAAAAAGCCAACCTTACTTTCCAAAATTTGAATAGCTAAATTTTTATCCGGCTCATTAATACCAACCGTGGTAAAGGCGGTTCCCAGCGCCTTATTTTCAATATAGAGAGAATAATTTTGATTAGTTACCGCCGCTAAACATAAAATATGACCCCGAGTAATAGCCTCTGACAAAACTTCAGATAAATCCAAACTTTCATCACCACCGGCGCTAATTCCGGCTAAATTTTCAATATTATCAATATAGAGAATAATATTACCTGATCGGTTAGCTTCAGAAATACAAGCAAGTAAACGCTCCTGCGCGCCACTAGCACTCACTCCACTAACAATACGAGAAACATCAATTTCTACCAACCGTTTATCTTTCATAAACTTGGGGACATTTTCCGCCACCATCATCTGCGCCAAACCGCCAATAATTGCGCTTTTACCCACACCATGGGGACCAACTAATAAAACACCGGCATGACCGCCAATAAAATTTTCAAAAATTTCCTCTATCTCTTTTTGTCTCCCAACACATAAATCAAATTGTCCGGCCTTAGCTTTCAGTGTTAAATCATGAGAAAAACGATCAAGTGTTGGTGTTGCAATCGCCGTATAAGAACGATTCATACCCGAACCTGGTTTAAATAATGATAAACGACGATAATCTTGATATCTTTCTCTTAACTGTCTATCCACCTTAAACCACGCCACAGTATTTAATACTTTATCGCTATCTACTTCAAGTTCATATAAAATTTCCGCTAAAATTTCATCCTTATCTAAACAAGCATAAATAATGTTTAAAACATTGACACTTTTTTCTTGTTCATAAAAAGAAGTTACAAAAGCTTCCATTATTGCTTCTTGCAATCGAGGTGTTAATTCTTTCTTGTTTTCTACTGTTGCCGTCTTTATAATTTGCCTATCTATCATATTTACCAATCTTTCCACGTCAACATTTAATCTGATAAACAAGCTTTGTACTTGTCTATTTTTTAAAGCAGCCCGAAAAAAATGAATAATGTCCACTTGTGTTGGGATTTTGGAAGCTAACAAAAAAGCATCTTCTAAAACTAAATGCACCTCTTCGTCTAAAGATTTGGCAACATTATAACGTTTATTTTCTAATTTTTCTTTATTAAAAAATTTATAATTAATTTTTTTTATTTCTTGTCGACGACGACTATATTTAAAAACTAAATAAAGATCAAACCATAAAGAAACCAAAAAAATAAAAATTAAAATATCTCCCTGTGTCCAGAAAAAAAGGATAGACACCGGATCTTTCAATAAATACTCATAATTGAGAAAGAGCCAAAAGAAAAAAGCGGCCCAACCAAAAAAAATAACAAGCCAAGCAAAGAAACCTAAAATTTTATCAAGCTGTCGTTTCGTGCGATCAAGTGCTATTAATGATTTCTTTATAGTTTTTTGCCAATATAAAAACCGCCCTAAAAACCAAGCCCCTTGATTATTGCTTACACTATCTTTACTAAACTCTAATTTTGCTTGCTTACTATACTCCATAGAAAGATATTAATTGAAAAAACAAGGCTAAAAACAAAAAAATTGGCCCAGCAAGCCACAATATAATACTTATTACATATAAAATTAACCAAAAAATAAGAACAAGGCCCCGGAAAATAACCTGAACCAATCTCACAAAAAAACTAATAATTCTCCCGGCCCAATCATATTGCCCATACATGGGAACAAAAATATTTTTTAACCAAATAGAAAAACCTAATGCCTTTTCTCGTTGATGCAAAAAATGCCACCCCTTTTTTATCATTTCCACCAAACCTAAGCTGTACCACCAAATCGGAAAAATAACTATATCAGAGATAATTTTGAAAACTATTTGGCTACCGTAAGTCAAAAAATTATGTTTAAACATAAAGCAAATTTATATTTTTATTTTATCATAAAAGGAAAATTCAAACAATTAAAATTGTTAACGTGTAAAGGCAATAATAAATTATTTTACAAAAACAAATATCCCAATTTAATACCCCCTCAATTTGCCAATGTAGTGCGTGACCAAAAAACTACTCGCTAAATTTAAAAAATCATCCATTCCCAGCCGATGATTTTTTTGTTTAATACTTTTACAAAGAAAAATATACCCCCCTTACCAATGTATTGACACTTGTAAATTATTATATTAAGATGAAATTAGCACTCTAATATAAAGACTGCTAAATTAATAAAAATTATAAATAATATATGTTTAATAAATTTACCGATAAATCACAAGAAGTAATAATAAATTCACAAATAATTGCCTCCGATTATGGTCAAGGCAACATTGAAGCTTTACACATCTTCCTAGCTCTTTTAGAACAAAGTGAAGGTTTAGTAAAACCAATTTTAGAGAAACTAAAGATAGACCCCGAACAAATGGAACAACAAGTTATTAAAGCTTTAAACAGTCTTCCCAAAGATAAAATCAACAAAAACGATGGTCCCATCCAAGCAGTTTCCGGAACCGCTGAAACAGCAACTATTCTAGAACGAGCAAAAAAAGAAGCTGACGGCATGAATGATGAATTTATCTCAACAGAACATATTTTTCTTGCTCTTGTTGGCGTTCCTAGTCCCGCTCAAGATATATTACTTTCCTTTAAAGTTGAATATGAAAAAGTAAAGGAAATATTAAAAGATCTCAGAGGCTCGCAAACAATTAATGACCCTTTTCCCGAAAATAAATTCCGTGTTTTAGAAAAATACACCACCAATTTAACAGAAATGGCTAGACAGGAAAAATTAGATCCTGTAATTGGTCGTGACCAAGAAATAAGACGCATTATGCAGGTTTTATTACGTCGTACCAAAAATAATCCTGTTCTAATTGGTGAAGCCGGAACAGGAAAAACAGCAATTGTTGAAGGCTTAGCCCAAAGAATAATTTCCGGCGATGTTCCCGAAAATTTAAAAAACAAAGAAATAATTACCCTTGATTTAGGATCTTTATTAGCGGGGGCAAAATTTCGAGGTGAATTTGAAGATCGCCTCAAAGCAGTTCTAAAAGAAGTAAAATCTAATGATAAATTCATAATTTTTATCGATGAACTCCACACCTTAATTGGAACTGGTGCTTCTGAAGGCTCAATGGATGCTTCCAATATGTTAAAACCAGCCTTAGCTCGTGGTGAACTACGTACTATTGGTGCTACTACCACTAAGGAATATCAAAAATATATTGAAAAAGATTCTGCTTTGGAACGACGTTTTCAACCAATATACGTGGCTGAACCTAGTTTAGATGATACCATCTCAATGTTACGCGGTTTAAAAGAAAAATATGAAGTCCACCACGGTGTTCATATTACCGATAACGCTGTAATTGCCGCCGCCAAACTATCAAGCCGCTACATCAGTGATCGTTTCTTGCCTGATAAAGCCGTTGATTTAATCGATGAAGCCACTTCCTCACTTCGCATGGAAATTGATTCTATGCCTGATGAACTTGATCAATTAAAACGAAAGATAAAACAATTAGAATTAAATAAGGCCGGACTTTCAACTAGTGAAAATAAGAAGTCAAGTAAAATTCAGGCTATAAATCAAGAATTGGCTAAACTTAAAGAAAAAGCCAACCAAATAGAACTACACTGGAATAATGAAAAAAATATAATTTCTGATATCAGAAAATCAAAAAAAGAAATTGAAGATTTAAAAATTAAAGCGGAAATTGCCCAAAGACAAGGAGCGGATTTAAATGAAGTCGCAAAAATTAAATACGGCCTAGTTCCTGAACTTGAAAAAAAGATAGATAATCTGCAAGCCGAACTCTTAAAAATCCAAAAAAAAGGACAACGTATATTAAAAGAAGAAGTTGATGAAGAAGATATTGCTAAAGTGGTCGCTCGTTGGACAGGAATTCCCGTTAATAAAATGCTACAAGATGAGATTAAAAAATTAAGTAATGCTGAAGAAGTTCTTAACCGTGAAGTTGTTGGACAAGAAGAAGCGATAAAAGCGGTGGCCAATGCTCTTCGTCGCTCTCGAGCGGGCATTAATGAAGAAAAAAAACCAATTGGTTCCTTTCTTTTCGTTGGTCCAACTGGAGTTGGGAAGACTGAATTAGCTAAGGCTTTAGCCAAATTCATGTTCAATGATGAAAAATCTTTAATTCGTCTTGATATGAGTGAATTTATGGAAAAACACTCAGTCGCTAAAATAATTGGCTCTCCGCCCGGATATGTCGGTTATGACGAGGGAGGACAATTAAGTGATAAAGTCAGACGTCGACCTTATAGTGTTGTTTTGTTTGATGAGATTGAAAAGGCTCACCCCGATATCTTTAACATTTTATTGCAGATTTTAGATGATGGTCACCTTACAGACTCCAAGGGGCGCATTGTTAATTTCAAAAATACTATCATTATCATGACTTCTAACTTAGGAAATGAAGTGATTAAACAATATTCTATCGGCTTTAACACCGATGATGGTGAAAAACCAAACTCAAAAATAAGACGAGAAGAAATGAAAAGTAAAATAGATAGTATTTTGAAAAAGAATTTTAAACTGGAATTTATCAATCGTATTGACGAAATTGTCCTCTTCCAAAGCTTGACCCCTAAAGCTCTCGAAAAAATTGTAGATTTAGAATTAATTAAAGTTGAAAAAAGATTGGCTAATAAAAATATTAATTTAAAAATTGGAGCAAAGGTAAAAAAGATGTTGGCAGAAAAAGGATATGATATTACCTATGGCGCTCGACCACTTAAAAGAATTATTCAAAATCTAATTCTCGATGAACTAGCCCTAGAAATTATTGAAGGAAAAATTAATGAAGGAGCCAAAGTTAAAATCAATCTTGATAAAAAAAATAAAGTTGAAATTGTTAGTCAAAAATAAAACTAAAATAAGATTAAAATAAGATTAAAACAAACAAAAATCCAAATATTTGGATTTTTGTTTATTTTAAATTTAGTTATTGCTTCAAATGGCTAAATATATTATAATAAAATCACTTTAATGCTAACAATGATTTAAAAAATAAACACATGAAAGTACCTAATTTAATTATAAATTCTTTAATTATAGCAATTGTGATTTTACCTCTTTTTTCTTCACCAACTAAGGCGCAAAATGTGATTGATCCTGACTTTAATCCAAATAATATCATCTCCGATGATGATATTTTAAATACCGATTCAATGACCTTGGCGGACATTCAAAATTTCCTCCAGAAATATAATAGTTACCTAGCTAACTATATAACCGTCAACAGTAACGGTGTTATGAAAACAGCAGCCGAAATTATTTATGACGCTACCAATCGCAATTTTGATTGCGAGGGCGTTACTCTCAGTGAAAATCCAACCGAAGAAGAAAAAAGATTAAAATGTCGCACCATTAAAACGATCAGTCCTAAATTTATGTTGGTGCTTATTCAAAAAGAATCAAGTTTAATTGAAGATTCCAATGCGACTCAAAGTCGTTTAGACTGGGCAACAGGTTACGGTTGTCCGGATAATTGGACTTGCAATCCCTACTATAAAGGGTTTGGCAAACAAGTAAATAGTGCCGCTTTACAATTTCTAGCTTACATGAAAGAACCACAAAATTATAATTATAAAGTCGGCCACGCTTATACCTTTACCAATCCCTATGGCACCATATCTCAAGAAAAAATAACCGTTATTCCTCAAAATCAGGCAACAGCCGCTTTATATAACTACACTCCTCATGTTTTTAACGGCAACTATAACGTCTATCGTTTATTTAAGCGCTATTTTCCTGAAGAAATAAATACTACTCCTTCTCAACCTAAACTTTATCCTGATGGTTCCCTGTTAAAAACAGCGGATAATCCTGGTATCTGGTTAATTGAAGGTGGCGCTAAAAGACCATTTTTAAATTATACCTCCTTTATTTCTCGTTTCTCTCCAAATCAAGTAATCATTACCAAACCAGAAGTATTAGCCGCTTATCCTCAAGGCGAAAATATTAAATTTCCCGATTATTCCTTAGTCCAAACTCCTGATAAAACTATCTACTTATTAGTAGGTAAAGAAAAACGCCCCTTTGATAGTTTAGAAACTTTTAAAAGGATTGGCTTTAACACTGATGAAATTGAAGCCGCTAGCGTTGCTGAATTGGAAGGCTACATAATTGGCGGTTCAATTACCGCCACCTCTACTTATGTCACCGGTGCTCTCTTACAAGATATTACTACCGGAGGTGTTTATTACGTTGAAAATGGCACTAAAGCCCCATTACTGGATAAAGCTTTTCTTAATACTAAATACAAGGGAGAAGATATTATAAAGGTAAACCCTGAAATATTAGATAAATACGTAAAAGTTGATCCTATTCTTTTTCCTGATGGCACCCTATTAAAATCCAATTCCTACCCTACAGTTTACTTAATTTCCAATGGCAAAAAAAGAGCGTTTATTAATGAAGAAATATTTAAACGCCTTGGCTATAACGATGCTAATATAATAACAGTTTCTTCCCAAGTCCTTTATCAGTATCCCCTTGGCGAAGTAATTCAATAATATGGCAATTATAAAAAGTTATCTCCTCCCGCACTCACCTTTACTTATTCCTGAAATTGGAAAAGCCAATCATAGTTTAATGCAGAAAACTGTAACAATTTATGAAAATATAAAAGCGGAATTAAAAGCTAGTAAAATTAATTCTATTGTTATTATCACCCCTCATGGACACGAACAAACTGATAATTTTTTACTTAATTGTTCACCTGATTTAGATATTAACTTCCAAGATTTTGGCTTTATTCCTCCTAAAACGATTATAAAAGGAGATATTCTCTTAGCTGACCAAATTAAAAATGCCCTCCAAGAAGATTTTCCTTTAAAACAAATATCAAAATTAAGCCTTGACTATGGCAGCGGCATCCCTTTATACTTACTTAAAGAACAAAATCAAGACTTTAAAGCCCTCACTATTAATCCTGCCACTAATTTAGATTTGGAAATTCAAGTTGCCTTTGGAGAAAAATTATTTCCAATTTTAGAAAATAATCAAAAACGTATTGCCGTTATTGCTTCCGGTGATCTCTCCCACCGCTTAATGCGAAAATCTCCTGGCGGTTATTCTCCTAAGGGACCAAAATTTGATAATAAAGTAATAGAATATTTAAGTTACCCAGAAACAGCCATTAATAATTTGCTCAACCTGGATAAACATCTAATTTTAGCCGCCAGTGAATGTGGTTTAAAACCAATTTTAATGCTTCTTGGAATTTTAAATACTAAAAATTGGGAACCGGACATACTTGCCTATCAAACTGATTTTGGTGTTGGCTATTTAAGCTTAGAATTCATTCTTCCCGCTAACAATACCCTTACTTAATAAAAATATGGAAGAAAAAAACACAAATAATAATTTTTCTTCTTTTTCCGAAATATTTAAAAATAGAAAAACGGTTAAACCGCCCGCTTATCCCTGGCAGGATTTAGCTCTTAAAATCATCACGGAATTAGAAATTCCCAACTTTAAAAGATCTTCTGTTTTTAAAATCTGCAAAGAATTACCCGCTCATGTTGTAAAAAGAGCGGCCAATGACACTAAAGAATTATGCCCTGGTGGTAATAAATGGCAATACTTCTTTAAAATAATTGATAATGAAAAAAAGAAGAAATAATAATATGGCAAAATTACTTGATATCATCCATTATCCTCATCCCATACTACGAAAAAAATCTCAAGAAATAAATATGGAAGAATTAAAAAGTGGCAAATTGCAACAACTACTTTTAGATATGGAAAAAACAATGAAAGAAAAAGATGGAGCTGGTCTCGCTGCTCCTCAAATAGGAAAAAATATCAGATTAGTCGTTATTAATCATAACAATAAAACTCTTTTCTTAATTAATCCTAAAATCACCAAAAAATCTTGGGCTAAAGAAATCGAAGAAGAAGGTTGCTTATCGGTTGTAAATAAAAAAGGAGAAATAATTTTTGCTCCTGTTAAAAGACATAAAAAAATAAATTGTATCTATTTTGACGCTAAAGGCAAAAAAAAGACTCTAACTGCGGAAAAAATGCTGTCTAAAACAATCCAACACGAAATAGATCATTTAAACGGAGTGCTTTTTATTGATTACCTTGAAAATCTTCCAACCGGCATAGAGCCCGAAGGCAATCATTAAAAACCAACCAATTTCATTATAATACTGCGCTAACAATTCTTGATTAGAACCAATAAAATAACCTAAACCCGCAAGAATGCAAACCCACAAAAAAGATCCCAGTGTGGTATAAAGCAAAAAACTGGGTAAAGGCATTTTTGAAAAACCAGCCGGAAGGGAGATTAATTGCCTGATAACAGGCACTAAACGACTAATAAAAGTTGCCGAAATCGCATTATCAAAAAAGTATTTTTCCGCTTTCTGTATTTTTTCCGGATTGATAAGTAAAAATTTAGCAAAACGATGATTAGCCAGTTTATAAATCAAGGGTCTTCCTAAATAATATCCTAAACAATAATTAACCAGAGCTCCCCCTACACTGCCAATCACACCCGCTAAAATAATCAACCAAATATTCATTTGCCCTAAACTGGCCAAATAAGCAGCTGGGGGAACTATAATTTCTGAAGGCATGGGAATAAAAGAACTCTCAATTGCCATTAACACGCCAATACCAATATAGCCCAAATCTTTAGTGATACCTAATAAAAAAGCAAAAAAATTATTTAACATAATAATAAGTTAATAAACTCAATAATACCATAATTACACCCTATGTCCAAGTCAAACAATGATAAAAAAATAAATGTTCTTTTTATGGGTACCCCTGAATTTGCTATACCCGGACTAAAAGCTTTAATTAATGATCCTTGTTATATTGTTAAAGCTGTTTATACAAAAATTGATAAACCACAGGGTAGAGGAAAAAAACTTAACGCTCCCCCTGTTAAAATTTTAGCACAAAAATATAATATTCCCATATACCAACCTAATACTTTAAAAACCGAAAAGGAAAATATAAAAAAAATTAATCCTGACTTAATTGTTGTTATTGCTTATGGCAAAATTCTTCCTGTAGAAATTTTAGAATTACCACGCTACGGTTGTATCAATGTACATGGTTCCCTGCTCCCCCTTTATCGCGGTTCAGCTTGCCTAAACGCTCCAATTATAAATGGGGATGAAAAAACCGGAATTAGTATAATGAAAATAAACGAAAAAATGGATGCCGGTCCAATTCTAAAACAATTTGAAATTAAATTAAATTCTGACTCTAATTTAGAATATGTCCATGACACCTTATCTCAATTAAGTGGTCAAGTTTTAGTGCCCACCTTAAATGATTGGATAAATGGTAAATTAAAAGCCAAACCCCAAGATGATGAAAAAGCCACTTATGTAAAAATGTTAAAAAAAGAAGATGGAAGGATAGATTGGCGAAAAGGAGCCCCGGAAATAGACCGCTTAATTCGTGGGCTTAATCCGTGGCCAGGCACGTTTACCTATGCTAATCATAAATTAATTAAGATAATCGCCGCTCAAGTAGCGCCTTTTACAAAAAAACAAAAGTTAAAAATTGGTGAAGTTTTTCTTGATTCCGGAAACTTGACAGTAAAATGTGGACAAGGTAATTTATTTATATTAAAACTACAAATTGAAAGTGGCAAAATTATGTCTTCTCGTGATTTTATTAAGGGACATAATAATATTATTGGCCAAATATTAAAATAAACCACATGGTCCCTTCGTCTAGTGGTTAGGACACCAGGTTCTCATCCTGACAACAGGGGTTCGATTCCCCTAGGGACTACCCGCAATTAAAAAAAGAACGCTTTGTAGTGGCGTTCTTTTATTTTAAACCCTAATAATAAACAATTAAAGTATTTTTGTTATATCTGTCAAAGCATTTTGAATCGATGACGCTAAACTAGGATTTAAATGTTCTTTTTCTAGAACAAAAATTCTTTTTGTTTCCAGAATTATGCTTTTGAGACTGCTTTGCACATTACTGCTCATTTTTCTGATAACCGGCAGAGCACAAAGCTCACTTTTGCATAAAACATGCCATATTTCCAGCCAATTTTTTTCAGCTAACTCATCTTGTAAAACAGCAACATTTTTTTCTGCCCTTCTAATTACTGCACTCTCAGCAATAAGCACCTCGTCCGAATTTCTTTCTAATACTTCCATGGCCTTTATTATTTAATTAATAATTTGAAAAGTTCTAAAACCGATGCTACCATATTTTTTAAAAAAAAGCAAGGATATAAAAAAATTAGCAAAATATTTTCTTATAATTTAATTTTTATTTGATTTTTATTTTTTCAAATCTTTTTTATTATGCTATTATTATATAAGTCCAATTAAAATATAATAAACATTATGAAAATTTTAAAATTTGGCGCCAAATGGTGTCCCGGTTGTTTAGTTATGAAACCACGTTTTAAAGAAATTGAAGCAAATAACCCCTGGCTTAAAACCGAATACTATGATTTTGATGTTGCTAAAGACATGGTCGAAAAATACAATATAAATGAAGTATTGCCAACCTTTGTTTTTCTTGATAAAAATGATAAAGAGTTCCTCCGTTTGCAAGGAGAAGTTGAAAAAAAGAAAATCATTGAAATTATAAACAAGAATAAAGAAAAATAATTTATGAAATTATATTATAAACTACTTTTTAGTCTTTTATTTTTATTTTTACCATTTTTTGCCTTTCCCGCTCAAGCTCAAAATGAAAATATTACCATCTATCTTTTTCATGGTGAAGGTTGCCCCCACTGTGCTCAAGAAAAAGAATTTATCTATCAAGAATTAAAACCGGAATACCCCCAACTAGAAGTAAAAGAGTATGAAATTTATAAAAATCGTAAAAATACAATTTTTCTTCAAGAAGTGGCCCGTACCTTAGATGCCCGTGTTGATGGTGTCCCCTTCTTAGTAGTTGGTGATCAAGTTTTCGTTGGTTATACCGATGGCGTTACTTCTCGCGAGATAAAAGATAGAGTTGAAGTATGTACTTCCATTTCTTGCCCTGATTCTATTGCTAAAATTGCTACTAATTATCCCGCCGATGGAGTTAAAATAGAAAAAACAAAAACTAAAACAACTCCTGTTAGCCCTTCTGATTCCAACCAAAAAATAATGGATCTTCCTATCTTAGGTGAAGTTGATATCTATAGCTTTTCTCTCCCGGTACTAACTATCATATTAGGCATTCTTGATGGTTTTAACCCTTGCGCTATGTGGGTACTACTCTTTTTAATCAGTTTACTTTTAGGAATGAAGGACCGAAAAAGAATGTGGTTACTCGGGATTGCCTTTATTGTCACTTCAGCAATTGTTTATTTCTTATTTATGGCTGCTTGGCTAAATCTGATTATATTTTTAGGCTTTATTTTAGGGGTAAGAATAATCATCGGTTTAGTCGCTTTATTTGGTGGTGGCTACAATTTACGTGAATTTTTTATTAATAAAGATAGTAGTTGCAAAGTAGTTGGAACAGAAAAAAAACAAAAAACTTTTGGAAAGTTAAAAAAAGCGGTTCAACAAAATAGTCTCTGGCTCGCACTTGGTGGTATTATCACCCTGGCTTTTGCCGTTAATTTAGTTGAATTAATTTGTTCAGCCGGCCTCCCCGCAGTCTATACTCAGGTACTTGCTTTAAATAACATGGCCACCTGGAAATATTATCTTTACATTTTAGGTTATATTTTCTTCTTCATGCTTGATGATTTAATTGTCTTTTTTGTTGCAATGACAACCCTTCGTATTACCGGCCTTACTACAAAATATACGCGTGCCTCTCATTTAATCGGTGGCTTATTAATGTTAATTATCGGTTTACTCATGATATTTAAACCGGAATTGTTAATGTTTGGATAAAATAAAACAAAATATAAAAAACGATGGCTTGTAAACCATCGTTTTTTTTATATTTAAAATAAACTTCTAGTGGCAATGGCAATTTCCGCTACAACCAGTACCAGAACAATGACAACCCTCTTTTTTATAATCTTTCAATAACGTAACTAGCTCATCTACCGACAATAATTGCCCCTTTAAAATAACTTCATCATTTATTAATAACACTGGTGCTGATTGCAAGCCAATATCAATAATGCGTTGGATATCGTTATTATACAAAATGGCAACATCCAGTTTTAACTTCTCAGCTGCCTGAACGACACGTCGCTGTAATTCTTGACAAGAAGGACACTGTGAACCTAATACTTCAATCTTATAAATTGTCTGTTTCATAAATTACAATTTTAAAATAATTATTACCCTTGTATTCTGACAAAAATATAGAAATTAAACAAGATTTAAATACAAAAAAGAGCAAAAAATATTTTTATTGCTCTTTTTGTCAAAACGAAAAATATTAATTTTATTCCTCCGCCTTTATTTCAACTGGCATAGTACTTGTCCCTTCTAGTCCTTCTGAAATTGCATTTATTGAAACTGGAGAATCTAACGGCCGTAACATATTCCAATTTTGTTCTTCCTTTTCAATATCATCTATTAACTCTTTTACCAGTGGCAAAACTACATAATTGTTACCGTAGTAACCTATTTCTGGACGCTTGGTAACAGGAAAAATTAAAGCAGGTACAAATAATTCAACACTGGTGTTATCCTTATAGCGCCACATTTGGACATAGGAAAATTCTGGAGTCCCTAACTCAACTATATTTTTGTTTTCTTCTTTACTTATATTATAAAAATTGCGATTCCACCCACCCTTTTCAGCTAAAGCAATTATACGGGCGCTATCTGTCTCTAAATCATAGGCAGAAGCCTCATAATTATAAGGGATTAAACCATTTAAACTAGATACTTTATTAAAAAATAAATTAATGCCAATACGCAAACCAGAATAATTACCACTTTGGTCCCTTACCGGCTTATCTTCAATTAAAATTGGATAAATAACGGTCGCTTGTTCAGGAATGTAATAATTAGCCTTATCTTCAGCATATTCATAATATGTCCGCCACTGATTATCAACTTGCGGTTCGCCATAATTTGCTAAATCAATTTTATGTTCACTTAAAAAATTATTAGCAACCGTAATTAATTCACTATCAGTGGGAACATCTTCTATTCTAATTCTAAATCTATCCCAACAAGCCTGATTACTACCACAAGCTTCACGTTCAGCAATACGCCACTTCTCCCAATTTTCATAAATATAAAGACTGCCTTCTTTTAATTCAAAATTAATCAGTAAACCCTGCTCTTTGTCTTCTCCAAAAGATATACTGTTAACTTTAAGATTAGAGAAAGTATCTAAATTAATTCCTGGAAAATTAAAAGAATTTAAAGTGCGCGCCAAATCTCTGCCCAAACTATTTTCATTTTTTAAACGCCTGTACACTAAAGCACTCGTTTGTTCTAAATTAAATTCATCTCCGCTGTATTTATAATCAAAACCGGCGTATATTGGTAGAATCATTCTGGCGTCTATATTCATACCGGCTCCCATACCCACAGCAGTGGCAACTGGTGAATAATCAACTTTTCCCTCAGCAGATACCGCTGTTAAATCATCTTTGCTCACGCCGGTAGTAATCATCTCTTCCTGAGAAGCGTCGCCACTTGTCATTCTTAAATCGCTAAGACTGCCAAAAGAACCGGAAGGGAGATAAGCAATCTGGCTCTCTTCTTCCTTATTATTAAATAAAGGAGTAATTGACCACAAATTATCGTCAGTCTTATTGGGACCAAAAATATTAATGGCCACAATAAATAACAAACTTATCACCACCAAAGATCCCGCCGCAATAAAAATTTTCTTGTTCATAATATTAAAATTAAATTTTTTAGTTTCTTTAACAGGTACTTTCAATAAACGTTGTCTAAGATTTCGGGCAAAAGTCTCATCAAATTCAATTTCCGGACGACTGCTTTTCATCTCCTTTATTAAAACAATAAGTTCCTGTTCTTTTTGTTTTAATTCGGGATAAAAATGATATAATTCATCTAATATATTTTCTAACTCATTTTTTTCCATATATTTTCAATTTGGGGGAAAGCAATAATTAACGACCATAAAGCTTCTCCCTTAATTTTATCCAGAGTCCTTTTCAGAGACATCTTTATCGCCCCCTCATTTTTTGATAAACGCTCTGCTATCTCCTTAAAAGACAAATCTAACCAAAAACGCATAATAATAATATCTCTTTCTTCACTTTTTAAATTAATCATCAACTTTTTTATTTTCTGTAATTGCAAACTATTGTTTACCTTAGCTAATAAATCATCATTACTTGCTAAATCCCAAAAATCATCAATATTTCTGTTATTTTTATCTTGCCGGTAAAAGTCTATTACTGTATTTCTGGCAATTGTATATAACCACGCAGAAAAACTATTTTGCTGATAAGAATTGATATTTTTCCATGCTTTTAAAAATATCTGACTAACAATATCTTCTGTTTGCTCTTTTTGCATTGTTTTATAATAGACAAAATCATAAATTTTGCGCATATAAAAATCATAGAGCTTGGCGAAGGCAGACCTATCTCCGGTTTGCGCTAATTTTATCAATTCATTTTCAGTTTGAACTACATTTTCTATGGCCATATAAAACTTTCCCTATTTGAAACGCTAAAAATTTATAAAAGTAACAAATAAACTTACTTATTTAAATAAAATTATGCTTTTTTGCTTCCCTCTCATTTAAATAAACATCAAAACCAAATTCTGTTTTTGCCCTTATCTTTCCCGGCACATCACTTTTTTCAACAATTAAATTAAATGGCTTATTTTTATAGGCTTTTTTTATATCAGCTTGATACTTCTTTTCTTGTTTTAAAGACAAATTACGTAAAATTCGGGCTCTTTCATTAATTATATTTTTATTAATTTTTCCATCTAGATGATAAGCGGCGGTTATTTCATGAGCGGAAAAAGGGAAAACATGAATCTTGCTAAAATTTAAGGCTTTAGCAAATTCATAAGTTGCAGTAAAATCGGCTTCACTTTCCTGGGGAAAACCTACAATTATATCGGTAGAGATAGCAATTTCCGGAATTTGTTCTCTTATTTTTGCAACCTGATTTTTATAATAAGCGGCGGTATAAGGCCTATTCATCAAACGTAAAATTTTAGTACTACCAGACTGCAAAGAGATATGCAAATGTTTACATATTCGACTTTCCCGCGCTATTAATTTTATTAAATCCGAATTTACTTCATTGATTTCGATAGAACTAAGACGAATTCGCCCCAAATCTTTAATTTTCAATAATTCTTCAATTAAATTACTAAGATTAATTTTTGTTGTTTTTTTATCCTCACCATAACGACCTAAATGAATACCACATAAAACAATTTCACGATAACCGGCCTTACTCGCTTCTCTTGCTTCTTTTAACAAACTACCAAGCGCTCGGCTTTTTAAACGCCCACGAGCATGGGGAATTATACAATAGGAACAAAACTGATTACAACCATCTGCCACCTTTAAAAAATAACGACTTCTATCACTTAAAACTAAAGATGAATTATTTTTTTTATCTTTTGTTTTTAACACCGGTTTAAATTCGGCCACTAATTTTTTAACCAAACCATTTAAATTGCCCACCCCCCAAATAATAGCTTTATTACCGGCGATAATATCATCTCCAACAATTGCTGTTTGCGGCCAACAACCCATAATAACTAAACGAGCCCCGGGATTTTCTTTTTTTATTTTTTTAATTAACTGTTTATCTTTCAATATTGCCTTTTTAGTCACTGAACAAGTATTGATAACAACAAAGTTAGGTTTTAAACCGATGTCAAAACCGGCTGATAATAACAATTTTTGTAAATTGGCACCATCATAATGATTTACCTTGCAACCTAGTGAATAAAGTTTAAAATTTATTTTTGCCATAATAGATTAACTATCTTGATTATATAAAAGTATTTTAACAAATAATTGTCTTTATTAACAATAAAAATGATAAATATAAAAACGTTTAAAAAAACGTTTAAAAAAGCTTGCCAAAAAAATTATCTTTTGTTATTATCAAAAAAGATAATATTTGGCTTCTTGGGCCTTTATTTGTTTGCGCCTATAGCTCAGCTGGTAGAGCAGCTCCCTTTTAAGGAGAAGGTCGTAGGTTCGAATCCTACTGGGCGCACATTGCCGACTTAGCTCAGCTGGTAGAGCAGCTGTCTTGTAAACAGCAGGTCGTCGGTTCGAGCCCGACAGTCGGCTCAAAAACTGCTTAGGTGCGGTTTTTTTGTTTTATGTGCATAGAAAGCGGAAAAACTGTGTCTTAATTAGTCTTGAATAAAATCTCAGCTTAAGATAATATAAAATAATTATAAGCTAAGCATTAAACGCTATGGAAAACAAAAAAGAATTGCTCGAAAAAATGCCTCCTCATAGCCTTGAAGCTGAAGAATCTCTACTTGGTTCCCTTTTAATTGATAAAGATGC
>JARRBY010000027.1 GCA_029982795.1 Patescibacteria group bacterium | reverse complement strand
AGTAATCTTTTAATGTTGCAACATGGCTATGAATATATGCCTTATGTCTCACAAGAAAAATTAATTGAAGATAATAAGCCGGAATATTATATTGCTTTAAGAGCGAGTCAAAAAACTTTACAAACTGATAAAGAAGATATTAGCGCTTGGCTAACTTTTTTCTTAAAAATTATTTTGGAGCAATCAGAAAAAGCAATTAATATTATTTCCTATGAAGAAGTATCTAAATTACTATCACCACAACAAAATATTGTTTGGGAATATATTGCTAAACAAAATAAAGTTGTTACACCACTGGAAATTTCTCAAGCAACCGGCATTCCTCGACCAACGATTAATCAGGTATTAAATAAATTATTGCAACTTAAGTGGATAGAACGAATTGGTGTGGGGCGAACAACTAGATACAAGAAGAGATAAAAAAAATAGCGACTTTAGGGAGTCGCTATTTTTTAAGTAATATGGTCTATCCGATACTAAATTGTCTTGGCGGAGTGTTAAGAACGCTATCCGAACTTTTTTATAGAAATAGTCAAACTAATCAATAATTTGTGGTCAATTCATCCCAGTTTATTCCATAACGTTATTTCATCATAACAAACGACCTCCTTGGCTGGTATATGGGCTAAAATTAATTTTATATTTCTGCCTTCAACGAGTTTTTTTAACAAGACCAAAACTTAATTCAGCAAAAGTTTGAGCCCCAATATAACCATTAACACCGTTCTTCTTTTCATTGGCAACGAACAAAATATCCGCTTCATTAATATCTTTAAACAAAGTCTTTATGTCCTTCCGGATACAATTTTTCAAATTGAGCAACTGAAATGACTTTAAAAAAACAATACTGAGCAATTCTCTTGATTATTCCAATATTCCACCCATTTCTGTATTTCATTTTCTAAACTAGCACTACCAGCAATAACTACTTTCATAAAATTAATTAAATTAAAATAAAATAACTTAGCGGCACCTTAATAGCATTTTGCTCAGGATTAAACTCCAGATCATTTTGCTGATCAGATATGATTAGACTGTAATTTGCTTTCACTTTTGCCGCCGTCTGTATTACTTGTCTGTATTCTGTTTTGTTAACTCCAACTTCAATAACAATACTAACGCTGCCGACAGTAAAAATAAAATCTGCACCACCCTTAGCGCTATCGTAAGTCAAGGAGCAGTTTGGTCTCTTATCACATAATCGATATAAATACATACCTACCAAATCTTCTAATAATTTACCTCGACTATTTTGTTCCGAAATGGAATTTCCAATAGTTTTATAATACATCGCACGAAAAGCCGGTGAAGAAAAAAGATACTTTGACGGCTTCTGAGTAACTTGCTTAAAATGAGAGCCTTGTGGATATATTCTATGTAATACCTCCGCCTTCTCTAAAGCTAAAAATATCTCCGCTATTTTTGGTCGAGAAATGCTAAATTTTTCCGCCAATGTAGTAAAATTTAAAACATCCATATCAGCGACGGCGTACAAAATAGCAGAAATTCGACTAATAATATCCGAATTTAATGACTGCATTTGAGGGATATCCTTATTCACTACTCTATCTAAAGATTTATTAATTTGATCGTAGACTAATGCCTCATTATCAAGAGCAATCATAAAAGGCAAAGAACCATAATTTAAATAATTATCAAAATCAAAACGACCAATGCCTAAATAATAATTATCGACTCTTACTTTGCTTTTCGATATTTTTAAATATGCCTCTTCAGCATCCTTACTAAAAAATAAGGCTTCTTGTAAACTCTCGGCCAATCCTTTTACTTCAGGTTTATTATGTTTAATTTTAATAAACTCAATAAACGATAATGGATAAATTTTTTCATATATTGTTCGGCGAGCTACATCGGAATTACTATTAATTAAAGCGGCGGCAGAACCAGTAGAAAATATAAAAACGTCTTGTGACCTGTCATAAACAGATTTTAAAGAGGCTCCCCACTTCTCATCATATTGAACTTCATCTAAAAATAAAAAAAGTGGTTTATCTAAATTAGTAATCGGACGACCAATGACTTCTTCAAAAACCGAAATGACTTCGCTAATACTACTCCCCAATGTTTCCGTTATCTCATCAACTGATAAAATCAAAAAATAACCGTCCATTTTCTTTTTAGCATGATAAAGTTGATACATAAGAGTCGTCTTCCCGGCACCACGCAAGCCAGTCAGCGTTATCCAGCGATAAGCCTTATTCCCATCTAAAAACTTCTTTAAATGGGACTCAATTTTAACAAATATATTACGATTTGGTCGTTCATTGTTTTGGGCATCAAAAACATAAGCCCTGGCACG
Source organism: Patescibacteria group bacterium (assembly GCA_029982795.1). Classification (GTDB taxonomy): domain Bacteria; phylum Patescibacteriota; class Patescibacteriia; order Patescibacteriales; family UBA12465; genus UBA12465. Next base: position 7,374 of record JARRBY010000027.1, on the reverse strand, counting down.
AAAATCAGACTGAGCCATTTGATCATTAATATATTCTTTTATTTTCGATTTATTACTCATTTTATTTTAATATTATATTTAGTGTTAAATATATTATACACCAACATTATATTCAGTGTCAATAATATTTGACACTGAAATATATTGCTATATTTTTTATCTAATATTAGATAGTATTTATCATTTTTTATAGATCGAGTATTCGTATATCAGCAAAAAATATTTTAAAATATTATAATTTCCGCGTTAAAACTTTCAAAAAGACCCACAAAAAAAGGACGAAATTAGCTTTTAGCCTCACTTCGTCCCGTACTGCGGAGAGCTTGGTATCTTATTAGAAAAAAAGTTGGTAACAAATATAGTCTTTAAAAAGAAAAAAAGGAAGGCTATTGCTAGACTTCCTTATTAGTATCACGACGCAATCAGTTAAGCTGCTTTTAATACCTTAATTTGTTCAAGGATACCATCGGTATGGCTTTTAACGAAGCCACTGCACTGATAATCATTAATAAGATACCAGTTAGATAAATGGCAACAATATCTAAAAAAAACAGAGGAAACGTTTGGCTAATTCTTATATATAGAAAGTGTCAACGATGTTCGTGGACTTGTACATTCTCTATATCAAAAATAGCCCCCTATTCAAGACTATTTATCTCCTGCGGAGAGGGAGGGATTCGAACCCTCGGTTGGCTTTCACCAACGACAGTTTTCAAGACTGTTCCATTAAACCGCTCTGGCACCTCTCCTTAGCTATCAATTTTACTGATAACAATATAATAAACTTTTATTATATTGTCAAAAAAATGGACGTTACATCCTTTTAATGCTAACATTTAATTAGATAAAATAAATTTTCTTATCACTTGCTATGAACTTAATTCAAAAAATAACAAAAAGAAAAAATTATGCTCAAGATTATAATTTTTCTGCTACCAAGGAAGAAAAAGAAAATCTTAGCGCAGCCATTATTAACTCCTCTTCCCCCCGAGTTGGCTTCTATTTACTCCTTATTCTCTCCACCTTTATTGTCGCCGCCGGTTTAATAAAAGATAGTGTAATTTTAATTATTGGTGGTATGATGGTAGCCCCACTACTCTCTCCTATTCTTTCAATATCACTCTCAATTAATATTTTAAATCTAAAAGTTTTTATTAGATCAATTTTAGTTTTCTTAATATCCTCCCTTACCGCCCTACTAGTTGCCATGATTATCGGTTTACTCACCAACTTTGATTTTAACACCATGTCCCTTATTCACTTAATGCACTCCTTTGATATTTCCACCCTTTTAGTCCCGATTGCTGCCGGCGCTGCCGCCAGTTTTACCTGGGCTAAAAAAGAGTTAAACAGTTCTCTTTCGGGCGTTGCCGTTACCGTTACTTTATTACCACCGCTTGTGAGCATGGGATTAGCTTTAGCGATAAAAAACTACAATATTTTTTTTGATTCACTAAATATATACCTTCTTAATGTTGCCGGAATTATAATTGGCAGTTTAATCATCTTCCTTTTAATGGGTTTTCATAATGCTGGCAAAACTGTTGTAGAACAAGTTGAAATTGAAAATCAAGAAGCTAAAAAATAAAAAGATAAGAAAAAAAGGAGCTAATTTTTTTAATTGCTCCTTTTTAATTAATTTTTATTACGAAATAGACAATAATTGGCTAACCATTATTTTCACAAACAAGTTTTCCGAATGGCTATATCTCTCAATTACCAATCTATTTTTTTCAATTTCTTTTTTAGGAATACGCATTATTAAGCGCATTGCCAAATCACGTTCACTACTACAAATAGAAGCTTGGCTTTTAAGCAAAAGGTCCAAATTTTCGACTAATTTTTGATTACTCATCTTTTTGGTTAACTTTTGCGTAAGATGCCTTACTCTAAATAAACTCGATCTTTGCTCACACAGTAATGTCTCCAAAGGCAAATCATCCGGGTTAACCTGACTTAATAAATTATAAGCTAAACGTCTTTCCTCAGGAATACTGCTATAAAAACAATTAATGAGGAAATTGACATAAGGCGGAATATAAGCGGAAAACTCCTGATTTAAAGTTTGTAGAGCTAAAGCTCTAAAACCATGCCGTAAATACTCATTACCCCAATTTAAAAAACCAAACATGTAATCAAGATAAGCCGCCCGTACTTGTGAAGCATACTGCGATGAAAGAAAACGATAAGCCAAATAAGCAGATGCATAAGCAATCTTAGAATTGCTATATTTGGTGTACGTTACCAAATAATGCAGTACTCCTTTCAACTTTTGAACAGGCCAAGTAGCTAACACCTCAAGATGTAATTGATGACCCACTTCAACAAACTCATTGATTCCAGAACTTTGCAATTCTTGAATAAATTCGTCTTTTTTTATCTTCTCTTCCAACGACCAACTCCTCATTACTTTGACAAGCAAACGTCTTAATAAATGAAAACGAAAAATTGTACCGCTTTCATCTAACAACTCCCACATCAAAGAAAAATAGGGAGCAAGATCTTCGGCGCTCATATTTTCCAATAATGTTTCGGCAAGCTCACAGGTTTCTTTGATATTGGCTAAAGATAATAAATCAGGAACATAAACACTTAATAAAGTACCCGGTAATTTTTTTAAAAGCTCCAACGCTTCTTGACGAATAGAATAATTCTCGTTTTTAGTGAGATTTATTAAATTTAGGAAATCAGCGGCCACCTCTTTATCACTTAATAATTTAATTTCACTAAAAGCGAAATTTCTAATTTCATAGGAGTCAGCTCCTCTTAGCTCCACTAAAAAAGATGGTAAATTTTGCTTTTCAATTTTAGTTTGTAATGTTTTCACCTGGCTCAGGCTAAAGAATTCTTTTTCCATAAATACCTCCGTGTTTTATTGTTAAAGAAAAATGCAAACGCATCAAATAAATTTAACATATATTTAGTAATTTGTAAATAGCTCGCAATAGTTCAATAGCTAGTAAGACAATATTATTTTTATATAAAAATAGCCCGTAAATTTAAATTACGGGCCAAATTTTTTCTTTATTAAACCTTAAGTCGGCAAAAGGATTGGGGTGCATCTATCGAAATCGTTGTCCAAGGGAAGCAGGACACTGTGATAACAATCCCGGTAATTATACATCGCCCTAATATAGGGTTGATCGTCTTGTAGGTCTTGGTAAATAGTCCCCAAGAAACAAGTATAAACCTCCCTACAATCATTAGGAATGAGATCCTGATGATTTAGAAGGAAGTCTAACATATTACCGTTAAAAGCGTTTGTTATCAAACTTTTTAGTTGATAACCGTTTTTCGGAATATCTTCCGAAAATAAGGTAACCGCCCTATCGTCGAAATTGAAAACACCACCACCATTATGAGAAACAACCATATAGCCATTAATCTCCAATGGCTGCTCATCCAGATCAACTGTGTGTGGTAAATCCCTAATCTCCGCTACTCCCTTTATAACTTTTGCCATAATATGTCCATTATTCTCAATTACATTTTGTAAAGCGTCAATGGTGTCTTTATAGTTTAAAGCCCCACTTTCAATTCTTCTCTTGATCTCCACAATTTTTAGAAACAACTCTCCTAATTGATAGTTGTTCATTTTTTTCCTACTTTCGTTTTTTTCCATTTTATAACGATTTTGAATTTTGCCGTTCTCGGATATTTATTTATCTTGCAACAGCGCCCTGCATCCTAAAAGATACAAAGCGCTGCTGCCGATTTTTGTCAATGAACTTTCTAGTCTTTATAACACACACGATAAATCTAGTCAAACATCCTAATTCCCCTGGCTTATCACCTCCTCTATTTTGCTCCCTGGTTCATAAATTAATAAATCATCATTATTCATTGCCCAAGTCTTTTGAATAGAATCTAAAATGCGCCAACTTGCTAAAACCTCTTCACTGGTTGTAAATAAAGTATGATTAGAATTTATTGCATCAAATAAAACCTGCTCATAAGCTTCGGGTAAACGAGAATAATACTCTCCAAAGAAAAATTTAAGCGAATGACGCTCTACTTGATAATCATAACCAGGACGCTTAGCAAAAAGATATAATTCCACTCCTTCATCCGGTTGCAAATGTAAAATAAGCTGATTAGCTTCATAATTTTCACTACGTTTATAAGAAATTATTATCTTTGTTTCCTTAGAAGCCAAAGCTTTGCCCGTTGTCAAAATAATGGGAACACCAACAAAGCGCTCATCATCTGACTCTAAAGTTAAAGATACAAAAGTTTCAACAGAACTGCCAGGATTGTGAACCTCATTTTGATACCCCCGATATTGACCGCGCATAACATTACCCTCTATTCTCCTCTCGCGCAAATGCAAACTATTTAAAGCCGCTAGACGTCGAGCTGGAATTTGGGCAAAATTACGACCACTGGGAAGCTCCATTAAAGTAAGGGCGGCTAATTGTAATAAATGACTTTGTACCAAATCACGGAGGGCTCCTGTTTGTTCATAAAAAATTGCTCTTCCCTCTATACCAATTTTTTCACTAGCTATTATCTCCACACTTTCTATAAAATCTCTATTCCAAGTTCTCTTAAACAGTGAATTATCTTGACGAAAAACAACTAAATTTTGAGCAGTTTCTTTCGCTAAATAATGATCAATACGATAAACTTGGTCAGGTAAAAAATAATGATCGATATGATCTACTAATTCCTGCGCACTTTGAAGATCAACCCCAAAAGGTTTTTCTAATAATAATTTGGTATTTAACACCTTAGCTAAACCGGATTCACCTAACAATTCAATAATAGGACGAGAAATTTGCGGAGGAACCGAGAGATAAAACAAACGTTGAGCCGGAGAAGTAAAACTTTTTTCAATTTCTAAAAGATGTTTTCCTAAATCCTCATAAGATGCTTGCTTATCTAATTCCATGTGCCAAAATTCCATCAAATTTTCTATCCCTTGTGTCTTATCAACATGAGCTAAAACATCAGAAAGTTGTAAATCATATTGTCTAGTTACCCCAACTATCCGGCATTCTGAAGGTAACTCACCTGCCATCGCGATTTGTGCTAAAGCTGGCAATAACTTCCGTCGTGAAAGATCGCCGGATATACCAATGATGACAATTATGGTTGGCTGATTATTTTTCATTAATTTTAATATAAATTTTAAACTTTACTTATTATAACAAGGATTTAAGAGAAAGAAAATGATAATAAAAACTAAGAAAAATAGGCAAAGTATTGTCCAATATTGTCTAATAGTTGACAAACTATAATAAAAATGTTATATTTATTAAAGTTAATTGCACATTACAAACTTAAATAATTATTGCTTTATGGAAACAAAAGAAAAAAGGTCAGAAAGAATTATTAAAACTTTTTGCAAAGTAGGTTTATGCGGACAAGTTATGTTGCTAATCAGTATTATAATGATACTAATAAAAGGAAGTGAAAATCAATTTTGGACAACAGCGGTTAACATCTCCGCCTTAATTTTCATGCTACCAGTATTTATCGCTATTTTACCTTATACGGCTAACCTTTTGGACTTTGCCGATATAAAACAATCAGCTCGCACTTGGATCAACCTTCTATTTTACGGAATAGTTTTCCCCTTTGCGACTATGTGGATTATCTGGTTTCTAAATTCCCTATTTAATTTCCTCCCTGATTTTTGGGAAGCAATAAATATAGGTGCAAGCAATGAAATAATCCAAACATTGGATAAACTGTATCAATTTCAATCATTTGCAATCATGATTATTTCCTATTTGGCAATGATTTTTTCCGGACTCATAATTCGCGCTTTACAACATAAATAAGCGCTTAAAATGTTAAACAAAGAGCTTTTTCAAAAAGCTCTTTTTTTTAAAATCAAATATTTGCCGCTTGTTTAATCACGGTTGCTAATTCACCGGGATTATCTGTTCCTATACGATAAATTTTTCCATTTTTCATAATTATTTCAACTGCATCATAACCAGAAACATTATAAATCTTCATATAAGGCCAAAACCAAACTTTTATTCCCCAACCATAATACCAGCGATTCTTTACCGGTTGAACAGAAATTATCTGATTAAGAGGAAACATTTTGGTAAAAATTCCGTAACCAAATTTAATACGAAGAAAAGCCTCATCAATAAATACTGTTAAGGTTGTAAATGAGGTAAGAAACAATAAAATTAATACCATTATAGTAGTAACGGCAAAATTTGTACCAGAATCTGCTGAAACCGGTTCGGCCAAACTCATAACATGAGCCCGCGCGAAAAGGATAAAGACAAGCAACACAATAACTATCATTAAATAACTAATTTGAGTATGTTTATATATAACCATAATCTTTACCAAAAATTTTTATTTTTCCAATAATTTTATAAGAGCCCCCGATTTATCATTATTATAGACTAATTTCCCTTTCGCCTTAGTTAAGCTATCTAAATTGTTTTGTGATATCTGGTTGTAATTATCAATATTTATATTCTGCCAGTTTCCCTCAGTTTTATTTTCTTGTCTAATTTGCCTATTTTTTATCAGTTCTTCCTTTTTTGGATTGAGTAAAACAATCATATCCGCTTTATCGCTTAAATTGTAATTTAATAAATCGGCATGATTAATTATATAAGGAGGCACTTCTCTTTCCAAAACAAAATTTAATAACTCCGATAAATCAGCTTCTTTATTTTTTTCTTGCCTATAAATCTGAAAAAAATGATCAAGATCAATATTTTTAAAATTTGTTTGGTTGGCTAATTCTCTAGCAAAAGTTGATTTTCCTGAACCAACATTACCAACTACATAAATTCTTTGTGCCTTAGTGGCTTGAATATTTTTAACTGCTTCCTGAATATCTTCGGTAGTAAACATCTCCCGATTTGGCTGTTTAAATAAATCTTGTTTATCTTTCTGAGTTATCTCCCAAATTGGTTGTCCAATTTCTAATATTTTACTAACAAATTCGTCCTCATCTTTAAAAGTTAATCCCTTTAATTTACTCTTTACCTCATCTAATAATGACCCCTCAACAAATTCTTTAATTTTATCACTATCTGTTTCTTGTAAAATAATTTCAACCGGATTTTTAGAATTTTTAAATAATTCTCTTAAACCAATTTCTTTTTGACTTAATATATTTTTATCAACCCCCCTTTCTTTCATTTCCTCTTTTGAGTTAAGCCTTGATGACCGAAATGATTGGCTTTCATCTGGCATAAAATTTCTCTCATGTAGCATATAGTTTTAAAATCAATTTAAATTCTATAAAATAAAAAAATAATTATTCGCCTATAATAATTCCGGCAATCTTTTTAAAATAAAACTTTCAAAATTTACACTCTCTTTATCATTTAAGTTTGAATATTCTTGATAAAGCTTAAAAATAATATCTCTTAATTTATTCTTTTCAAA
>JARRBY010000026.1 GCA_029982795.1 Patescibacteria group bacterium | reverse complement strand
GGTTAGAAATTTTAATGAGCTTTAATAGATAGTTTTATATGTCGGAACTAGATAAAAATATACAAACACCGGAAAATAAAAAGAAAAAACAATCTTTGCGTTTAGGTGTACATGCCATGCCAAAAACAAGTGAAAAGAACTTTAAATCATGGTTTTTAATAGGGGGGATGATGTTTCTTATTCTAGTTATTATCTTTTTATTTTTTGTTATTTAATTATGTTTAATAAAAAGAAAAAGCCAATTAAGATTGAGGATGAAATAGCTTCTCAGGTAAATCAGGATTTAATTGTTCATAATATGCCCCAAAGTAATTTGAGTGGCTCAGATTTAAGTTATACGGCCGCGCCGAAAACTGGTATTATTATTGAAGATGAGGGCAAAAAAAAGTATAAAATGGTAGGGGCTTTAATTATTGGATTAGGAGTTATTTTAGTAGCGGTTCTTATTTTTCTTAGTTATCGTTTCTTTTTTCAACCATCAGTGGGTAATAATGAAGTTGTGCCTGAAAATATTTTAGAGGAAGAGGTAATATTAGATAATAGGGAGGAAGAAGATGAGTTTAAAGCGCCAACTACTACAGTGGAAGTTGAACCGGAGGTTATTGTTGAAGAACTAACAAGTGAGGAGGAAAATTCTAATGAAGAGGAAGATGAGTATACAGCTGACTTTTCTTTAGTCATGGATTCTGATAGTGATGGCTTAACGGATGAAGAGGAATTAGTCTTTCAAACTAATCAAAATTTAGAAGATAGTGATAATGATACTTATTTTGATTTAGACGAAATTAGGAATTTATATAATCCTAGTGGCGGGGGGACTTTAGAAGAAGCATCTTATATGATGCGTTATTTTTCCCGGGTAGCAAATTATTCTTTTCTTTATCCAAGAAGTTGGGATTTAAGTTCTACCAATAATGATTACACGGTGATAATTGCTGCTCCCGATAATTCTCTTCTTCAAGTTTCGGTGCAGCCTAATAATAGAAGGCAAACTATTTCTACTTGGTATGAGGCTACTGTCGGAGAAGCGCCTGTAAATAGTGAAGTTAAGGGTAATGGGTGGTCTGGAATTATGGGGGCTGATAATATGAATTTTTATTTAACAGATAATGAACTGACTAATATCTATGTTGTTTCTTATATTCCCACCATTAACAACAGAGTGTTATATCCTAATATTTTCCAACTTTTAATAGATACTTTTAAAATTGAGTAGTAGTTACAATAAGTTAAGTTACAAAAAACAACCGTTTAAATAGGTTGTTTTTTTGTAGGGTTGGTTTTTATTTTATAATTTTATCAATTATTCCGTATTTTAAAGCTTCCTCGGCAGTCATAAAATAATCTCTATCACTATCTTTTTCAATTACATTTTCTTTCTTTTTGGTATGAAAGGCAAGTAATTTATTCATTTTTGCCTTAGTTTTTAGAATATGTTCCGCTCTTATTTTAATATCAGAAGCTTGTCCTTCAGCCCCACCCATTACTTGGTGTATCATAATTTCACTGTTGGGCAGAGCAAAGCGTTTTCCGTTAGCGCCAGCGGCTAAAAGGACGGAAGCCATTGAAGCGGCTAAACCAACGCAAATAGTGGAAACATCAGATTTTATATATTGCATGGTATCATAAATAGCAAGTCCGGCACTAACTGAACCACCGGGAGAATTGATATAAAATTTAATTTCTTTATTTTTTTCTTCAGCATCAAGGAAAAGAAATTGAGCAATTATGATATTGGCAACATGATCATCAATTGGTTCTCCTAAAAATATTATTCTATCTTTAAGGAGGCGGGAGTATATATCATAAGCTCTTTCAACGTTTCCTTCTTTTTCAATAACGGTTGGGATGAGTGGCATAGATTTAATAATTAGTGATTTAAAATTGTCATTTTTTAAATAATGGCAAATACAAATAATTAATTTGTTAGATTAATTATAAATAAAAAGTCGGTTTTTGTAAAGAGGTGAGACTTGATTTTTATCTTAGTTTATCCTAAGATAAAGGAAAGTTTTAATATTTAACATTTGCCGGTTTATATAAATGATCGGTTTTTATTCTTTAAGCTAATTATTATGGCATTTTCAAAAAAATTTTCCCAGTTATCACTTAAGGCAAGAACAGGCTGGATATTAGGCTTAGTGGCTATTTTTACCCTAGCTGTTTTTTTAATTGCCGGTGGTAATTATTACAACAGTTTTGCCCAAAATTTGGCTAGCAAAACCAATGACACCATTGTTTTGCCACAAATTAAGGAGATTCCTTTTAATTTAGGGCTTGATTTACAAGGCGGGACACAATTAATCTATGAGGCTGATATGACAAATATTGCTGAAGCTGATAGGGCTGAAGCAATGGAATCAGCGCGTGATATTATTGAAAGAAGAGTGAATGCTTTTGGTGTTAGTGAGCCTTTGGTGCAGGCAAATAAAGGTCTAAGTGGAGAATTCCGCTTGATAGTGGAATTAGCCGGTATTAAAGATGTTGAAGAAGCAATAAAGATGATAGGGGAAACACCGATTTTGGAATTTAAAGAACAGAATGAAGCTGTAATGAATGCTTTGGCTCAAGAAATAAGCTTAGAAACGGAGGGAGTAGAAATTAAAACCGAGGGGGATGAAAATGTTGAAGTGGTGGCAAATGATACAGCGTCTCCGCTTACCTCAGAAATTACTGAAGCTGATTTATGGCAAGACACTGGTTTAACCGGTAAATATTTGAAGCGGGCAACTTTGCAATTTAATCCTAACGATAATTCACCGGAGGTATCTATTCAATTTAATGAGGAGGGAGATAAATTGTTTGCTGAAATAACCGAACGTAATGTTGGTAAGCCGGTGGCTATATTTTTAGATGGATATATTATTAGCGCTCCTGTGGTAAATGAAAAAATTGTGGGGGGGCAAGCTTTAATTTCGGGTCAATTTAATATTGATGAGGCTAAAGATTTGGTAAAAAGATTAAATTCCGGCGCTTTACCAGTTCCAATTTCTTTAGTATCGCAAAAAACTGTTCAAGCTAGTTTAGGAGAACAATCAATTAATGATAGTTTAATTGCGGGTTTAATTGGTTTGTTACTAATTTCTATTTTCATGATTATAGTTTTTCGCTTTCCTGGTTTATTGTCAGTTATTTCTTTAGGTGTTTATGGCCTTACAATGTTAGCTATTTTTAAAGTAATTCCGGTAGCGGTAGCTTTAATTTTAGTTTTTGTGATGATTGCTTTAATTTTCTATTCTTTTCATGAAATGAAGATATTTGATTCCTTGTTAGCACTTTTATTTTCCCTTATTGGGGTTTTATTATTTTTCTATGCTATAAATCCCATCACCTTATCATTATCCGGTATTGCCGGCTTGATTTTGTCATTAGGCATGGCGGTAGATGCTAATATTTTGATTTTTGCCCGGACTAAGGAAGAAATGAAAAAAGGAGAGAGCTTAAGTCAAGCAATAACGGATGGCTTTAAAAGAGCTTGGCCTTCAATTAGAGACGGGAATATTGTCGTCTTGCTTACTTGTCTTATTTTAATGTTTTTTGGTACTTCAGTGATACAGGGCTTTGGCACTACTTTATTTATTGGGGTTTCGGTTTCTTTATTTAGCGCCATTGTTGTGACAAGATCTTTATTGATAATTTCAGCCGGTAAGTGGTTGGAGAATAGGCCTTGGCTTCTGGGGATGAAAAAAGATAAATAATAAAAGAACAAATTAAATAAATTATATGACTTATCGGATTATACAAAAAAGAAAATTTTTTCTTTCAATTTCAGGGATTTTAATAGCAGCTTCAATTTTTGCGCTTGTTACTTGGGGATTAAATTTTGGGGTTGATTTTCGTGGCGGGAGTTTGCTTGAAGCTAAATTCACTGCCTATCAACCGGAAATTTCTGATATTCAAGCGGCTTTAGCTCAGGCTGATGTTAATAATTTAACTGTTCAACCAACAGAAGATGGTACTTTTATGATTCGTTTTAAAGATGTAAACGATGAAAAGCATCAAGCAGTTACCAAGCAGTTAAGAGAATTGGCTCAAAATAGTGGACAGGAGGGGGCTGGTTTTGAGGAATTGAGTTTTGATTCAGTTGGTCCTTCAATCGGCAAGGAATTAAAAAGCAAATCTTTTAACGCTTCTTTTTTAGTGCTTATCATGATTATTCTTTATATTTCTTGGTCATTTCGTAAGGTGTCTCGTCCGATTTCTTCTTGGAAGTATGGTGTGGCGGCAATCATCGCTTTAGCCCATGATGTTATAATCACACTGGGAGCCTTTGCTGTTTTCGGTCATTTTTTCCAAATTGAAATAAACACGCCTTTTATTGCGGCGATTTTGACGGTTTTAGGTTATAGCGTGAGTGATTCTATTGTTGTTTTTGATAGAATTAGAGAGAATTTACCAAAGAGTAAGGATAATTTTGAAGATACAATTAATTTTAGTGTAAATCAGACTTTAAGTCGTTCTTTAAGCACTTCTTTTTCTTCAATGTTAGCTCTTTTAGCTATTTTAATTTTTGGTGGTAATACTATTCAAGATTTTGCCTTAGCCTTGTTGATTGGTATTTTTGTGGGAACTTATAGCTCAATTTTTGTTGCCAGTCCAATTTTAGTAGTGTGGCATAATTTGATGAAGAGAAAAAAAGTTAAGGTTTAATTTTTGAAAAGACATAAAGGGAAAGAGGCAGTTTTCTCTGCCTCTTTTTTTTGTTATAATAATAGCTATGAAACATTATTTTTTATCTTTAAAGTTTAAGGGAGACAAAGCGCTTGATTTGGTTGTGGAGACTAGTTATTTGTTGTTGATATTTCTTATTCCCCTTTGGTTTGCTTATTTATTCCCTACTTTTAATATGTTTGAGCTTAGTAAAATTGTGCTTTTTAGAATTTTACTAAGCTTTTTTTTCTTGGCATTTTTATTATGGATACTGGCGGGAGCACGCTTGAAGTTAGTTTGGCAATCGCTACAAAAAGAAGGACGAAAAAAGGTTATAAAGATATTAACACCACCACTTGTTTTAATTATATTTCTTTTAATTTCGCCTCTCTTTTCTATTAAACCGATGGAAAGTATTTGGGGCTCTTATTCTCGTCAACAAGGAGTACTTAGTTATCTGGCTTACTTTTTATGGGCTTTACTTTTATTTTTTTATCTTCTTTTTGTTTATATTTTAAAAGGAAAAAGAAGTTTAAGCAGGAAGATAAAAAGAATTATTTTGACAGTTATCGCTTCTGGTTCTTTAGTGGCACTTTATGGTGTTTTACAAATCATGAATATTGATTTTTTGTCTTGGCCGGAACCGCCTTATTTAACCGGCAGAGCTTTATCAACTTTGGGCCAACCTAATTTTCTCGCCTCTTTTTTATTATTAGTTATTCCTTTAAGTGTTTATTCTTTTTTTAAAGCTAAGAAATTTTGGCCGCGATTTTTTTATCTGTTAGCCCTCATTCTACAATTAGCCTGTTTCTTTTTTACTTCCAGTCGGGGAGGACTGTTGGCTTTAGCCGCTGTTGCTGGCTTGATGATAGGGCGTATTATTTTTTTAAGTAGCTGGAAACGAAAAACAAAATTTTATATTGTCATTGCTTTTTTAGCTTGTTTACTCGGTGGTATTTTTTCTATGGAGTATTTTATTCCAGGACGAGTTCGCTCTTTATTTGATTTAAAATCAGGGAGTTTAGCTGCCCGAGTTTATTTTTTTCAAGCCGCTTCAGAAGCTATTCTTGAGCGACCGGTTTTAGGTTATGGTTTAGAAACGGCTGATGATATTTTTATTAAATTTTATGAAAGAGATTGGGGACTTTTTGGAAAAGTTGGGGCTAGTGCCGACCGGGCCCATAATTTAGTTTTAGATATATTGTTAAATACTGGTTTTGTGGGACTTATTTTCTTTATTTTTTGGTATTACTATTATTTTCGTTTAGGGTTTAAAGGGAGTGGTGATAAAGAAAAAAAAGAGTTAATGCTAGCTATTTCTTTGGGGGCCTTAGGTTATTTTCTGTCTTTATTTTTTAGTTTTATTATTGTTGCCGGTGAGATCTATTTTTGGCTCTTTTTTGCTTTACTGGCGGTTTTTAGTTTTACCGAGAATCAATTTGAAGTTAGCGCAACGTCAAAAGTTTGGACAAAACAAGAAAAAATTTGGCTTTATCCTGGCGCTTGTATTTTAATTTTTCTTTCTATTTTTGTTATTTTAAATGCTTATAAAATGGCGGTGGCTGATTATTATCAAAATAAAATTCAAGTTGCTGTTAATGAGCAAGATTTTATTTGGGCAAGTCAATTAAAAACTTTGGCGGTGGATTTGAAAATTAATCCTGTTCAGGCGGAAAAAATCAATAATTTCTTGGGAACCAGTATTGGTAGTTATTGTGGTTATATGCCTTGGCGTGATCAGACTGAGAAAATAATTTTAGAGGAAGAAATTCGTACTATTATCAATGATTTAAAAGATGATTCTTATCGTAATTTATTTTTGAAAGCAAAGTTATACAGTTGTCTTAACGAAAATGAGCAGGCAATTAATTATTTTTCACAAGTAGCAGACCTTAGTCCGGAGTGGCCCCTTAATTATTTTGAGTGGGGAAGGCATTATGTTAAAAGAGGGGATATAAAAGAGGCGGAAAAATATTTTCAGTTAACGGAAATTAATTTACCGGACACCGATAGTCCCTTGATTAACGAAGAACATAAAAAAGTGGTTTATGATTATAAATATGTAATGTATAAGTCACTGGGCGAGGCTTATTTGGAAAAGGGGCAGTATTTATCAGCTTTAAAATTTTTGCAAGCCGCTTATCAAAATTTACCCAGTGATACGGTTATTTTAAAAAAGATAGCCGATTGTTATTATTTAATGGGGGACTTAGAGAAAGCACTGGCCTATAATTTACATGGTTTTCAGTTAAATTCTTCTGATTATGCCTGGCCTTTAGGAATAGCTGTTTTATATTCAGAATTAAATGATATAGAGTCGGCAAATTTATATTTAGAGAAAGCCTTAGAATTAGTGCCAGAAAATGAAAAAGAAAGAGTGCTTGATTTTAAACAACAATTAGAAGATAGATAGTTAATAATTATATGGAAAATTTATTACTCGCTTATGCTTTTATGATTGGACTTATTATAGGCAGTTTTTTAAATTGTTTTATTTGGCGTCTTTATAAAAATGAAAGTATATTAGGTCGTTCTTATTGCCCTCATTGTCGTCATAAACTTGCTTGGTTTGATAATATACCGCTTTTTAGTTTTTTATTTTTAAAAGGAAAATGTCGTTATTGTCAAAAAAATATATCATGGCAGTATCCGTTAGTTGAGTTTTTTACGGCATTATTATTTACTCTCTCACTAGCGGCGATGTTAAAAGCAGGAATATATACACCGCTTCTTTTAATTCATAGTTGGCTTTTTATATTTAGTTTTATTTTAATTTTTGTTTATGACTTACGGTGGCAAGTTGTCCCCATGGTTTTTATTTGGCCGCTGATTGTAATAATGTTCACGCTCAACGTCTTGCTTGGTTTTTCTCCTTTAATTTTACTTTTAATTGGTTTAGCCGGCGCTCTTTTCTTTGCCCTTCAGTTTTTATTGACACAAGGGAAAGGGTTAGGGGAGGGAGATATCTGGCTGGGATTTTTAATGGGAGTATCTTTAGGCAGGTTTGATCTTTTAATTTTAGCTTTAATTTTAGCCTATTTTATTGGGGCTATTGTTGGTATTTTATTGTTAGTAATTTATAAAAAGAAACTAAAGACTAAAATTGCCTTAGGGCCATTTTTAGCAAGTGGCGCAATTATTGCCTTCCTTTATGGTAATAACTTGCTCAATTGGTATCTTCATTTGCTTTAGAATTGTTAAAAGAATTGTTAAAATCTTAAAAATTCTGTATAATGATAGTTGTAAACAATATGGTGCCTTTATTTCCTATTTTATTAGGTAATAATTAAAGGTATAGTTTTAATAATATATGAAAGAGGACATAATTGCCGGTTTAGATATTGGCTCTACTTCTATTCGTTTAGTCATTGGTCAAAAAATCTCAGGACCAGCGGGAGAAGAATTGCAAATTATTGGCGCTGTTTCTGGCCCCACAGCGGGGGTTAATCGTGGGATTGTAAATAGTATTGAAGAAACAACGTCTTCCATTTCAGCGGTTTTGGAAAAAGCGGAGAGATTAGTTGGTGTGCCAATAAATCGTGTCTGGGTTAGTATTAATGACCCTCATATTAAATGTGAGCGTTCAAAGGGAGTGGTCGCCGTGGGAAGGAGTGATGGTGAAATTAGTGATAATGATGTAAATCGTGCAATTGAAGCGGCACGTGCTTTAGCGGTACCGGTGAACTATGAAATTTTACATGTTATTCCTATTAAATTTAGTGTTGATAATCAAAGTGACGTTAAAGATCCAATTGGTATGAATGGTATTAGATTGGAGGTTGAAACTTTAATTATTCAAGGCTTAAGTACGCAAATAAAAAATTTAACAAAGGCGATATACAGAACCGGTTTGGAGATTGAAGATTTGGTTTTAGCCCCTTTAGCGGCGGCAGAAGCAGTAATTAGTTCTAAACAAAAAGAATTGGGAGTCGCTTTAATTAATTTAGGGTCATCAACCACTTCACTGGCTGTTTATGAGGAAAGAAATTTAATTCATACCGCTGTTTTGCCGATTGGAGCGGAACATATCACTGCAGACGTGGCAATTGGTTTAAGATGTCCAATTAATTTAGCGGAGAGAATTAAAAAAGAATATGGTAGCGCTACTATTATCGTTGATGATCGTGATGATGAAATTGATATTTCTCAGCTTGTGGTAGAAGAGGAAATAAATGATGATATTGATACAATTTCAAAGAAATATGTTTCCGAAATTATAAATGCTCGAGTGGAAGAAATATTTGAGAAGGTAGATGCTGAGTTTAAAAAAATTGATCGTTCGGGCATGTTACCGGCGGGGGTTATTTTTGTAGGAGGCGGCTCAGATTTGACGGGTTTAGTAGAAGCTGCTAAAAAGAAATTACGCCTACCAGCAGCAATTGGTGTTGCTAAAAATATTAATGTTGTAATTGATAAGGTGAGAAATCCTGATTTTCTAATTGCTTTGGGTTTGGTTATTTGGGGCGATAATGCTGGTAGTGAGGAAATAGCCGGTAGTGGTAAGATTAAGAAAAATCTCAACGGAATATTGGAAAAAACCAAGGGATTTTTTAATCGTATAATTCCAAAATAAAGAAAAAAAAGAAAAATTTAAATAACAGTGTCTTTAATTTCTTTGTTAGAAATTAATTTGACACTTCCATTTCTATGGCTGAAGTAAAACCGGAGATAGAAACTTTTGCAAAAATAAAAGTAGTTGGTGTCGGTGGTGGGGGCAACTCTGCCATTAATCGCATGATTGATAGTGGCGTTAAAGGCGTCGGTTTTGTGGCGGTAAATACCGACATTCAAGCACTCCATCACAATAAAGCGGGGGAGAAGATTCATATTGGTAAAACGGTAACCAGAGGTTTGGGAGCGGGAATGAATCCAGACTTAGGAAAGGCAGCAGCGGAAGAGTCAGAAAATGAAATTAAAGAAGTGCTTAAAGATTGTGATATGGTCTTTGTTACCTGTGGTATGGGAGGAGGAACAGGAACGGGGGCCTCGCCTATAGTTGCTCAAATTGCTAAAGATTTAGGAGCTTTAACCGTTGCTGTTGTGACGAAACCTTTTATGTTTGAAGGAGGGCAAAGAAAAAATGTAGCTGATCGTGGTCATGCTGAATTGGCTGATAAAGTTGATGCTATTATTACTATTTCTAATGATAAATTATTACAAGTAATTGATAAGAAAACATCCCTTTTGGAGTCCTTTAAAATTGCTGATGATGTTTTACGTCAAGGAGTTCAGGGAATAGCGGAAATTATCACTGTTCCCGGTATTATTAACGCTGACTTTGCGGATGTGAAAACAGTGATGTCTAACGCTGGCTCAGCCCTAATGGGGATAGGGACTGCTACTGGTGAAAATAAGGCTATTGAAGCGGCTAAACAAGCAATTAATTCTAATTTATTAGATATGTCTATTGATGGCGCTAGAGGAATAGTCTTTACAGTTACCGGTGGTCCAGAGTTGAGTATGTCAGAGGTAAATGAAGCGGCAAAAATTATTACTGCCGCCGCTGATGAGGAAGCAAAAATTATTTTTGGAGCGGTTATTGATGAAAAGTTAAAAGATCAGATAAAAATTACAGTAGTAGCCACCGGCTTTGATGGTCACGGGCAAGGCAAAAAACAGGAAACAGTGCGGACTAATTATACGCCCAATACTTTTATAATTGAAAAAGATAATAAAGCAGATTTAGCAGCTACGGCAGAGGATAAAAATAAGACAAAATTTTCTTCAGTTTTTAAAAACTTACCGATTAAACCAACTCCGGAAGTTAAGAAACCGAATATAAAGCCGGATCCTAATTCGGATGAAGAGGAAGATGATTTAACTATTCCGACTTTTTTGCGTAAAAAAATGGGTTAAATACCGGTATAA
>JARRBY010000006.1 GCA_029982795.1 Patescibacteria group bacterium | reverse complement strand
TTCAGCCTCTAATTCAGCTCCTTGTTCTTTTTTTTCTTTGTCAGACATATTATATGAACTTTCTTAGTTTATTAGGTCTTTTGCAAGCCTGCCTTGCTTTTACCACTTCCCATGGTCAGACGTTTATTACCACGAACAGTGCGGCTGTTAGTTTTAGTTCGCTGGCCTCTGACTGGCAAATGCCGGCTATGTCTTAAACCCCGCCAAGAGTTAATTTCTTTTAAACGTTTAATATTACTCTGAATCTCTCGTCTTAAATCACCCTCAACAATGAATTTTTTCTCCACAATCTCACGAAGACGATTAACGTCCTCCTCTTTTAAATCTTTTACTCTTATATCAGCGTTGACCTTAGCTTCCGCTAAAATTTTATTGGCACGAGTTCGGCCAATACCGTAAATATAAGTTAAAGCGATTTCTATTCTTTTTTCATTAGGAATGTTTATTCCCGCTATTCTTACTGCCATAAAATAAAAAATTACCCTTGTCTTTGTTTGTGTTTAGGGTTTTTGCAAATCACGTGGACCCGACCTTTGCGTCGCACAATTTTGCAATCTTTACAAATTTTTTTCGCGCTGGCTCTCACTTTCATAATTTCACAATATTAAGCTCACTTTTAATTTAACTGCGAGGTTATATTAAAGCAATTCTTTCTAAATTTTAGAGACGATAGGTGATTCTCCCCTTAGTCAAATCATAGGGACTAATCTGTAATTTCACCTTATCGCCCGGCAAAAGACGGATTCGATTCATTCTCATTTTGCCTGATAAATGCGCCAAAATTTCGTGACCGTTTTCAAGAGTAACACGGAAACTGGCGGCCGGCATCAACTCGACTACTTCGCCTTGCATTTCAATAAAATCCTTAGCGTTTAAGTTGTCAGAGTTATTGCTGTTTTTTCCCATTTTTTTAATCTTAACAAAAAAAAGTTTGATAAAGACAAGCTTGTCTTATCAAAGTTTTTAAAAATATTTATTTTATTTAATTTAATATTCTTAATAAAGCCATTATAAATGGAAAGTTTATCCTTGTCAATAGTAATTTAGCAATAATTTAATTCAACTTACCAAAGACTCAACTGTTTATTCTAAAATCGCCTTAATTCTTCTCACTCCCGCACTTGATGAACTCTCTTTTTTAATTTTAAATGTCCCCAAAACACCGGTATGCTTCACGTGGGGACCACCACAAATTTCTTGTGAAAAAGCTAACGCTAGATTAGGTTTACCAGCAACTACCGGCGCGACGGAATAAACTTTCACCCTTTCATTATATTTTGACTCAAATACTCCCATTGCCTTTCTTTCTTTAGCTTCTTTTAAACTTAATTCTTCGCAAGTTACCGGCAAATCAGCCGCAATAACATCATTTACTATTTTCTCGACAGCGTTAATTTGTTCAACCGTCATTTTTTCCGGATGAGAAAAATCAAAACGAAGTCGTTCCGCCGTAATATTACTTCCCTTTTGCGCTACATGTTCACCCAAAACTTGACGCAACGCTGCTAATAATAGATGAGCGGCCGTATGCAACTTGGTTGTTTTCTCACTGCTATCAGCTAAACCACCTTTGAATTTTCCGGCGGTTGCTGTTCGAGATAAATCCTGATGTTTTTTCAATTCTGCCGCAAAACCTGCCTGATCTACCGACAAACCTCTTTCTTTAGCTAATTCTGCTGTCATCTCCCACGGAAAACCATAACTTTGATAAAGGTTAAAAGCATCACGCCCACTAATATCACCCCTCGCCAATTTTTCAAATTCCAACATCCCCTTTTCCAAAGTTCGGGTAAATTTTTTCTCCTCTTCATTTAAAGCGTTTATGATAAAATTCTGATTACGCTCCAATTCTGAATAGAAATCACTATAAAGATTAATAACCTCTTGAGCAATATCAGCTAACCAATTTGTTTTTTCTATCCCCAGTTGTCGTCCATAACGAAGAGCGCGGCGGATTAAACGTCTTAGAACATAACCCTGATCAGTGTTAGCGGGTTTAATATTTTTATCATCCGCACTAATAAAAGTCGCCGCTTTTACATGATCGGCAATAATACGCATCGCCCTGGTAACTTCAATTTGACTTAAATAAGTCTGATTACTTAATTCTTCAATTTTAGAAATTAAAGGAACAAATAATTCCGTCTGATAATTGTCATCTAAACCATTTAAAACGGCGAGAGTTCTCTCCAAACCTAAACCGGTATCAACATTTTTTTGCGCCAGTGGTTGATAACTACCATCAGCCTGCTTATTGTATTGCATGAAAACATTATTCCAAATTTCCACCCAAGACTCGTTATCATCGTTAAAACTTAAAGGAGCCGCTTTTTGAAAATCAGTCCAATAAAATATTTCTGTATCGGGACCACAAGGACCGGTTAAACCCGCCGGACCCCACCAATTATTTTTCTTTGGTAATTTAGCAATTCTGGTTAAGGGTAAATTATTAGCCCTAAAAATTTCCGCCCAAATGTCATCGGCCGCCTGATCAAAAGGGGCATCACTATCACCGGCAAAAACGGAGACCGCTAAACATTCTTTAGCCAGCCCTAAATAATCAGGACTAGTTAAAAATTCCCAACTGTATAAAATTGATTCTTTTTTAAAATAATCACCCAACGACCAATTCCCCATCATTTCAAAAAAAGTGTGATGCGTCTTATCTCCCACCTCATCAATATCATCAGTTCTGATACATTTCTGAACACTAACTAAACGCGTTCCAGCAGGATGACTTTCTCCTAAAAGATAGGGTACCAATGGGTGCATACCAGCAGTGGTGAATAAAACGGTTGGATCATTTTCGGGAATTAAAGAGGCGCTGGAAATAACTGTGTGTCCCTTCGTTTGGAAAAATTCTAAATATTTAGTTCTTAATTCCTTTGCTGTCATAGAGATATAAATAATTTTTACTTTTATATTATATTAACTTCCTCTTCTAAATCAAGTCCAAAGAGAAGCTTGACTTTCTTTTTAACCCGCTTTACCAGCGCTAAAACCTGACGAGCACTGCCACCCTGATTGGTTAAAATTAAAGCTTGTTTTTCATACATCGCCACGGGCCCAAATTTTTTACCTTTAAAACCCGCCTTCTCTATCAACCAACCGGCCGGTATTTTTACTTTTTTGTTTAATTTAAAAGCGGGCAGATCCGGATATTTTTTCTGTAATTTTTTATAAACACCGGGAGTTACTTCCGGATTTTTGAAAAAAGAACCGGCGTTTGGTATTAAATGTGGATTAGGTAATTTACTATTCCTAATCTCACTTATAATAGCAATCATTTGCTTTAAAGTTGGTTTACATATTCCCTGTTCTTCCAGTTTCATTTTAATCGGACCATAATCTAATTTATAATGTGGCTTTAAATCCAATTGGACTGTTACGTCGGTAATAAAATAGCGCCCTTTATATTTATTCTTAAACACGCTGTCTCGATAAGCAAAGTGACAAGCTTTTGAAGAAAATTCTTTTTCCTTGCCGGTTTGAAGATCAATCGCCGTTAAACTGAGAAAAACATCCTTTAACTCCACTCCGTAAGCCCCAATATTTTGTACCGGGGCCGCCCCCACCGTTCCATAAATTAAAAATAAATTTTCCAGACCATAAAATCCGTGATTTATGGTATAGGAAACAAAGTGTGACCAATTTTCACCGGAATTGGCACGAATTACAACTTTGGTTTTAGTCTTTTTTAGAATATCAATCCCCTTAATTTCATTCTTTACCACCAAACCTTTGATTTTTTTGGTAAAAACAAGATTAGAACCCCCTCCTAAAATATAAATAGTCAAGTTCTTTTGTTGCGCAAAAGAAATTGCTGAGTAAACATCAGCCTTTTCTTTTAAAACGGCAAAATACTGTGCCCGAACAGGCACTTTAATGGTTGTAAAATTTGTAATATCTTTATTGCGCTCTACTTTAAACATATCATTATTTTTTAGTAAACAAATTATCTGCCACTCGAAAAACATCACCGGCTCCCATTAAAACCACAATCTCTCCTGGCCGCGCTGTTTGCCGAAGATAAGAAGTAGCGGCGTTAATATCTTTAAGATTTATTACCTTCTGTTCTAATTTTCTTTTTTTGTTTTCTTCTTTAATCGCTTTGACTAAAATTTGGCTGGAAATACCTCCTTGCTTCTCGCGAGCGGAGCCGTAGATATTTAAAATTGCCAACTCATGCGCTTGGCCAAAACTAGTAACAAAATCGGAAAATAAAGCCTTGGTTCGAGTAAAAGTATGAGGATGAAAAATAACTCTAATTGTTTTTTTAGGATAGTGCGCCGCTATCCCCTCTAAGGTTGCCTTAATTTCCGTTGGATGGTGAGCGTAGTCATCGATAATAATTGCCCCTTGATATCTTCCCAAAACTTGACCTCGTCTCGCCGTTCCCTGAAATTGAGCCAGATATTTTTTAATATTAGAAAGCGCTACTCCCAACTTTCGCGCTGCCGCTATAACCGCAAGCGCATTTTTAATATTATGCTCACCCCATAATTTAATTTTGAACTCACCTAAATTATTAAGAGAAAAATATTGATAAGCCCCCTTTATTTTAACATCATAAGCCTGATAATTAACTGTCGTTTTAGTCCAAGCCGGCGCCTTTGTCACTAAACCATAACTTATCACCTGACCCTGACTATGTTTAGCCACCGAAACACTTTTTTTATCATATCCATTAATTATTAAAAAACCGGCAGCGGGAATTTTTTTTACAAACTCAATAAAGACTTGATTATACGCTTTCTCATTCGGAAAAAAATCGGGATGATCATAGTCAATATTATTTAACAAAACACCAAAAGGCTGAAAATATTGAAGCTTATTTTGATATTCATCAACTTCCGCCACTAAAAGTTTAGACTTTCCGTTTAAAGCACTGCCTCCCAATTGTGGAACACGTGAACCAACTAAAGCTTTAGGATCTTTGCCTGCCTTATATAAAACATAGGCCAGCCAAGCGGTCGTCGTCGTCTTCCCGTGACTACCGCAAACCGCTATCCCCTTATAACTGTTAAATAAATTACCTAAAGCCTGAGCATAGGAAATAATCGGCCAATTCTTTTCGTGATTTTTTTTACTTTCTAAAAATTTAAGTTCAACATTGTTTTGAACATTAAAAGCGCTAGAATAAATTACTAAATCAACCTGAGGGGGGATATTAGAAGAAGCAAAAGGAGTTTTTACTTTAATTCCACTTTTTTTCAAAACCGCATCGGTTAGAAATGTTTCCGACACATCAGACCCGATCACTTTATTCCCCGCCGCCACTAAAAATTGAGCGAGCATTGTCATGCCAACCCCCTTTATCCCTATCATATAAATCGTGCCTATTTTTTTCATAATTATTTTTGAGCTAGTTGTAAAATTTGCTCGGCCATTTTAACTCTTGCGTCTTTTTTCATTACTTGCGCTATATTTTTTTTAAAAACCCGACGTCTTTTCTCTTCTTTAAGTAAAGTTATAATATTTTCACAATATGTATCAGCCTGAAGTTTTCGCTGATCTAAAACTAAAGCTGCTTGCTGCTTCGCTAAAACGGCCGCATTATCTTCTTGATGAGAAGCCGGTATCGGAATTAAAATAGCAACTTTTTCAAAAGCGCACAATTCAGTTAAAGTCGCTAAACCGGAACGTGATACAACTAAATCAGCCGCCGCGATTAAAGCTAATAATTCTTCATTATCAATAATTTCGCGCCACTTGAAATCAGGAAGACGAGCTAATTTTTCTTGTCTTTGTCGCGAAGGCGCTTTCCCTGTCCCCGTTAAATGAAAAATTTGGGCCGATTGACTAAGAAGGTCTGCCTTCTCCCACGTTAATTGATTAATGACTGCCGAACCGGTACCACCGCCGGTAATAACAACCAAAGGTTTATCCCCGGTAAGATCATATTGTGCTCTTATCTGTTTTATATAAACATCACTAGGTTTTAAAGGGGCGGGATTTCCAATCCACTGCGCTCGATTTCCGTAATCACTAAGTGATTTAGCAAAAGTGACACTAATGACACAAGCCGTTTTTGCCATCAAACGATTAGCTAATCCGGGCCTGACGTCCTGCTGATGAATTAAAACCGGAATTCTTTGAAGATAAGCCGCCCAAGCTAAAGGTACACTAACAAACCCACCAGCACTAACCACAACCTTAGGCCGTTCTTTGCTCAGTAGAATAAAAGATTGAAAAAAGGCAAAAATAATTTTAAAAATATCAAAAAAGTTTTGCCAGGAAAAATAACGACGCCACTTCCCGGCCATAATTGTTTTAAATCTAAGCGGTGCTCCGGGTAAATTATAAGTTGAAACTAATTTTTTTTCCGGACCATTTTTAGTGCCCACAAATAACAAATCAATCTCAGCCAGCTTCATTCGTAATTCCTTGGCAACCACCAACAGTGGTGTGACCGAACCACCGGTACCACCGCCGGAAAACATAATTTTTATTGTTTCTTGCTTTGTCGACATAAAACTTAAGTATGTTTACTAATATTAACCAGCAATCCCATTCCAATTAAAGCCGCTAACATTGAAGAACCACCGGCTGAAACAAAAGGCAAAGGAACACCTGTCATCGGAATTAAATTTATCATCCCACCGATATTTAAAAAAGTCTGGACCGCTAACCAAGCAACTATTCCGGTTGCAAGCGAACGCCCGTAAATATCCGGTGCTTGTCGCGCTATCAAAAGTCCGCGATAGAAAATAAATAAATACAATAAAATTAAAAGTGTACTGAAAACAAAACCGATTTCTTCAGCCGCAATCGAAAAAATGGAATCCCCCCACACTTCCGGCAGATACATAAACTTCTGCCGACTTTGCCCCAAACCACGACCAAAAATACCGCCAGAACCAACAGCAATTAACGATTGATTAATTTGATAACACTTGTCTTGAGCACTAAAACTGGGATCTTTTAAACATTTAAAACGATCAAGCTGATAAGCATCAAAGCTGTTCATTTGAATAGCAACAACTAACACAACAGCAAAAAATCCTCCTAGTATCAATAAGTGTCTAAACTTGCCACCACCAACAATAAAGACCATGACCGCCGAAAAAACAATGATAAAAAGAGTCCCTAAATCAGGTTGAGCCAACATTAAACCACCAATAATACTCAGTACCACTAAAAAAGGAATGGTCCCGCTCTCCCAGTGCCCTAACTCTTCTTTTTTGACCTCCAGCCAAGTAGCTAAATATATCAAAAAAGACAGCTTCACTAACTCTGAAGGTTGTAAAGAATAACCAAAAATATTAATCCAACTACGCGCCGTTCCGTACTCCGATCTTAAACCGGGAATAAATACTAAAACTAAAAGAACGATGGTCGCCAGCAAGAAAAAAAGAGCATACTTTTTCCAAAAATGATAATCAATTTTGGAAACAATAAAAAAAGCGACTAAACCAATAGCAACAGCAATTAATTGATTTTGAAAATAATGATAAGTATTACCAAATTTATCATAAGAAATAACCGAAGAAGCGGAAAACAATAAAACTAAACCGGTAACTAACAAAACAAAAAGAGCGCTGATTAAGCTTTTATCCGGTTGTCGCTTTTCAGCAACTTTAGCTTTCTTCTTTTTTAAAAACAAAACTGAACTCATATTTGTTTATCCAGAAGAAAAATGATAATTCCCACCACCGCCCCCATGCCCGCTATCACCCAAAAACGCATGACCACTTTTGTTTCCGGCCAACCTATTGCTTGAAAGTGATGATGTATGGGACTGGAAAGAAATAATTTCTTGCCTCGTATTTTTTTAGATAAAACCTGCAAAATAACCGATAATGACTCTCCTAAAAAAATGCAACCGATAAAGACTAAAAGAAAAACATTGTTAGTTAACATGGCAATAATACCCAAGGTTACCCCTAAACTCATAGCGCCGGTATCGCCCATATAAAAACGGGCCGGGGGAATATTAAACCATAAAAACGCCAACAAAGCGCCAATTATAACCGCGCAAAAAACTGCCAAATCATACCGTCCTTCCATAAAAGAGATAACGCCATAAGAAGCAAAAGCAATCAACAAAGTTCCGCCCGCTAAACCATCAAGTCCATCGGTTTCATTAACTGAAAAAGAAGTGGCCACAATGATAAAGATAAAAATCGGAATGTACCAAGCGCCAATTTCAAAATTACCAAAAAAAGGAACATGAATGATGGTCCAATTAAGCTTAAAATAAAACCACAGGGCACCAATTAAAGCAATCAAGGTGTAAATTATAAGACGATGACGTAGCTTTAAACCGCCCCCGCCAAAAACTCCCTTCTCCCGCACATCTAGCCAATCGTCAAATAAACCAATCACCGCACTGGCGATTAAAGCTCCTAAGGGCAAAAGTGTTTCTGCTCTTGATAAGAAATTAAAATAAGACAGAACATCACCGGGTAAAAATTTTCCAATAAGATAAAAAAATAAAATTAAAATTAAAACCGTTCCCCAAATTAAAATCCCTCCCATTGTCGGCGTTCCCGCCTTATGAGCGTGCAACTTACTAAAAATAGGGGTCATCCCACTATTTCTAATTTTTTTGCCTAACTTATATTTATACAAAAAATTTGTCAAAAGCGGGGCCGATAAAATTGCAAAAATAAAAGAAAGCGTGGCAAAAAATAAAATTCTAATAATTTGAAATTCCATATTGTTTGAATTTATTGAAAATTAAACAAAAAAAGAGAAAATAAAGCTAAATTTAAAAACACATTAAAAAATAAACCACTGGCATAGAGTAAGTGCGCTAAAACCTTAGACTCCTGACGGTGTAAAGTAAGGGTGGTAATTAAAAAATTAAGAATAAAAATAAGCAAACCAAAAAGCGGAAATAAAAATATTTTTTGCTCTGTTCCCAAAAGATCAACGCCAAAATCAATATTATAATGTAATACCAACCAATCGCTTGCGGATTTATGCTTAATATTAATTGCCTGCCACCAAGCTAAAATTTGCAAAAGAAAAATCCCTCCCAAGTAAAACTTAGCCGGTGCAAATTTAACTGCTCGAGCAAAAAAATGACCAATTTTTTGCAAGCTATCATAAAAGCGTGCGTATAAACCGGAGTATGCCATAAATATTATTTTCTGCTATTAGCTTAACATATTTTTAAAATTATATAAAATATGCTAAAATGAAGAAAAAGAAATAATACTATGCCGATTAAAACTCTAGAAAAAATATTTACCCTCGCTGATAGAGAACAAGCCAACAGAATTACCATTACTAAACAAGAAAATGATTTTTCTTGTTGTTTCGAATTGCCTGATAAAGAAGAAACTTATTTCAAATTACCTAAAAAATTAGAATCCGATTTAATTGAAAATTTACGAAAACTGCTTAAAATAGCTCCGGATGATTTAACCCGGGGTAAATATTGCAAACTTCGCTCTTCTAAATTTAACCTTAATTTTCGGGTGAGCATTATCCCTGATAAATTTGGCGAAAAAATTGTTATTAGCTTAATTAAAGACAAATCTTCTCTGTTCCGTTTAAACCAACTTGGATTACAACCTAAGGAAAAGCAACTACTAGAAGCCGGTCTAAAACATAAAAGCGGTCTAATCCTTATCACTTCACCGGAACATGGTGGACGAAGTACCACCTTATTTTCCTGTCTTAATTCCATTAATCGTGATGATAAATCAGTTTATTTTATGGGACTATACCCTGAATTTGATCTCAAAGGAATTTTATCTCTAAAAAATAATCCCACCAACTGGGAAATTGCTCTTCATCATGATTCCGATATTATTGCCATTGATGATTGTCGGGACGAAGATTTAGAACAAGCTTTTATCGCCGCTGATACCGGTCGTCTCGTTATTGCCACCTTACCCGCCATTAACTGCCTTGAAGCTCTTTATAAACTATTAAAGTTAAACTTGCCTTTAAATTTATTACTTGATAATTTAAAATTAATTACTGCCCAGTCTTTAACCAACCTAAAAAGAAATACTAGTAATAAAGGACGAAAACAAATCGGCTTATTTGAAGTCCTAAAGCCAAATAAAGAACTAATAAATTATCTTAAAGATCATCAGGCGAGAATTAATACCAAGACTTTTTGGGAAGATGTCTTGCAGCTGGCAAAAAGAAATGATTATAGCCCCTTAATCAATGACGCTAAGCTCAAAGAAAAAGCGGGCATTATTTAAAGAAATGAAGATATTTTGCGTCATACCCGCCTATAATGAAGAAAAAAGCATTGCTGCTGTTATTACCCGCGTTAAACCTTTTGTTGATAGAATTGTCGTGGTTAATGATTGTTCTAGCGATAACACCGCTAAAATCGTGCAAGATTATGATGTTACTCTAATCTCTCACCCCCTTAATCGTGGCCAAGGAGCCGCCCTGCAAACCGGCAATGAGTATGCTCTTGCTCAGGGGGCTGATATTATTATTCACTTTGATGCTGATAACCAATTTCAAGCCGAAGAAATTCCTGAAGTAATTGCCCCTCTTTTAGCAAATCGGGCCGATGCGGTTTTAGGTTCACGCTTTTTGGGCAAACAATCTAATCTACCGGCTTTAAAGAAAAATCTTATCATGCCTTTAGCCCGAACTGTTAATCGTCTTTTTTTCAATATTAAATTAAGTGATCCCCAAAGCGGCTTTCGGGCTCTTAACCGTCACGCCGCCCAAACAATAAAGATTCAACAAGATGGTATGGCTCACTGCAGCGAAATCATGCACCAATTATTCACTAATAAATTGCGAGTTAGCGAGGTTCCAATTACCGTCGTTTATCACGAATTTGGACAAAAATTTTCCGGTGGCTTTAAAATAGTTAAAGATATTATTATAAAAAAAATAATAAAATAAATATGTTGCAACAAATTATTGCTATTTTCATTATTGCCCTTTTTATCTGGCGACTAATATTGCAAAAGAAAAAACAAAAAATAAATAGAAATGAATTTTTATTTTGGCTTACCTTCTGGTTACTTGGTATTGTTGCTATTATTTTTATTCGTCAAATTGACAGTCTCCTTATTTTCCTTGGCTTCTCTGGTTCCGGGATTAATTTTCTCCTTTATCTAGCTGTACTGGCTCTTTTTTATCTCATTTTCAAACTTCGTCTTGACTTGGCCAAAATGGACACCAACCTAACTAAAATTACACGGCTAATAGCCCTAAATCAGGAAAAAGAAAATAAAAACAAACTACAACAATGAAAATTGCGCAAATAGTCTGCGCCTACCCCCCTTATGCCGGCGGTATCGGAAGCAGCGCCTATAAATTATCGGAATTATTAAAAGATAATTACAACCTAACTAATTTCAGTCCGGAAACTACTAAAACTTGGTTAAAAAGAGGCCACGGCGCAGTGTTGTTTTCTTTACTGCGGGAGTTAAAAAAATTTGATTTGATTTACCTGCATTATCCCTTTTTTGGCACCGCGGAAATAGTCTGGCTTTTTAAAATACTCCATCCCCGCACTCGCCTTATCATTCACTACCACATGGATGTAAAAAACAGCTCTTTTTTAAACCGCATTTTGAGTTTACCCAGTAAGCTAATCCGAAATTCCTTGTTAAAAAAAGCGGAAACAATAGTCACCGCTTCACTTGATTATGTTCAAAGTAGTAAAATTAAAAACTTTTACCACCGCTATCCTGAAAAATTTCGTGAAATTCCTTTCTTTCTTGACACTGCTAAATTTAAACCCCAGGAAGTAAATCTTCCCAGCCAAAATAAAATTATTGCCAAAACCAAGAATTTAATAAAACAAGTCAATCGTCTTTTTATTAAAAAAGAAAGATTTGATTTAATCTTTATTGGCGGTTTAGATAAAGCTCACTACTTTAAAGGAGTGCCCCTTTTGCTTAAAACCTTAGCTTCACTTGAAACAAACAACTGGCGTCTGAAAATTATCGGCAGTGGTGATCAGGAAGAAGTTTATCAAAATTTAACCAAGTCCCTTGGTATTGAAAAACAAGTTAATTTTTTAGGAAAACTGCCGGAACTTGATTTAATTAAAAACTTGCAAAAAGCCGATGTTTTAGTACTCCCTTCAATTAATAATAACGAAGCTTTTGGAATAGTTCTAATTGAAGCGTTAGCTTGCGGCATTCCGGTTATCGCTTCCAATTTACCCGGTGTCAGACAAGTCTTTACTGACAAAAAAGAAGGTTTGTTAATAAAAGCGGGGGACCAAAATGATTTAAGAGAGAAAATAGAATTTTTAATGAATCATGAGGATATAAGAATAGAAATGGGAAAGAAGGCTCGTGCTTTAGCCGAAAGTAGATACAGCCAGAAAAACAGTCTCAAACTTTATGAAAATTTGTTTAATAAATAATCTTCTTCCTCCTTATAATCGCGGTGGCGCCGAAAAAGTGGTAATGGCAATGGCGACTGATTTAAAAGCGACAAATGAGGTTTTTTTTATCACCACTCGTCCGACAAAACCAAACTTAGAAATAAATAATGATTTTAAAACTTTTTATCTAAAATCCAACTATTTTAATCTTCCCCAAAAAAATATAATCTACCGTTTATTCTGGCAAATTTCCAATATTTATTCCTTCCGACAATACCAAGAAATTCTTAATATTTTGAAAACAGAAAAACCTGACTTGGTAATTACCCATAATCTTATGGGCCTTGGTTTAATGACCGTACTTGCCATTAATCAATTTTCCATAAAGCATCATCACTTTCTTCATGATATTCAATTACTCCATCCATCCGGATTAATGTTTTATAATCAAGAAAAAAAACTGAATTCTTTGCCCGCTAAAATATACCAAAAATTAAGTCGAAAATTTCTTGGTTCCCCCGATTTAATTATCTCTCCCTCCAATTGGCTACTACAGGAACATTTAAAGCGAGGCTTCTTTCCTCTTTCTAAAACCGAAATTCGTCCCTTTACCCCGGTAATTGAAGGGGAAAAAACTAAACAAAAAAGCGGTCCCAAAAAACATTTATTTTTTGCCGGACAAATTGAAAAACACAAGGGCATCATCTTTCTTATCAACGCCTTTCTTGAACTGGCCCCACCCGACTTTACTTTAAAAATTGCCGGTACCGGCCACTTACTAAAAACCGCCCAAAAAATAGCAAATAATGATAAACGTATCACCTTCCTTGGCAAGCTTGATAAAAAGACTTTAAAAATAGAAATGGCCAACAGCGACCTTTTAATAGTTCCCTCCTCCTGCTATGAAAACTCTCCCTTAATTATCAGTGAAGCCAGAGCTCTTAACCTCCCCGTTGTAGCCAGTCGTATCGGGGGTATCCCCGAAGCTATCGGAACAAATGATAAACTATTTACCCCGTTATCTAAAAACGATTTGTTCGCTAAAATTCAGGAATTTAATCAATAGGCTAAAACCATAAAAAAAATAGCGTCTTTTTAACGCTATTTTTATTTATCACTAATGTTCAAAACGATGAAGTTTTTTGTTAGCCTTAATATCAAAGATGGTTTTTTTCAAACCATTTTCTAAAGTGACAACCGGCATCCACCCTAACTCATTACGTGCCAAATAAGTATCAGGCAAAATCAGCTCTGTCATGAATAAGAGATTATTGGCATAAACTATTTTCGATTGTGACCCTGTTTCTTGCAGAATAATTTTTACCAAATCGGTTAATTTAAAATTAACATCCGATCCAATATTAAAAGGCCCCGCCAAATTAGAAGCCATTACTTTTTCCACGGCATCTAAAATATCATCAATATAACAGAAAGAGGAAGAAAAATTTTCATCGCCATTGATAATAATATCCTTGTTTTCTAAAGCATTATTGATAAAGTCGGGAATCATTTGTCCATCTTCTGATTGCATCCGAGGACCATAAACACGAAAAAGACGAATAATTTTTGTATCTAAATTATAAATATAACGATAATTAGCCACCATGGTCTCGGCGAAACGTTTACCCTCATCATAGGAACCACGATCAGTTAAATGATCAACCGCCCCTAAATCTGATTCGCGAGCTTTAAAGTTAGGGTCATCTTTATGACGTAAACCATAAACGACTGAAGAAGAAAATTGTAAAAACTTAGCTTCATAAGCAAGTGCAATATCCAATAAATTCTTAACCACATAAGAATTAGCCTCTAAAATTGCCAACCGATTTTCCAAAAAATAACGAGGTGACATCGGACAAGCTAAATTATACACCTCTTGTATTCCTTGAAACTCTATCTTAAAACGTTTTAATTCTGGAAAAGCGGCAAAATCAAAAGGCTGAGCCAAATCATGATTAATAAAAATAAAGTCCGGATTAGAAAGAAGGTGATCAATATTGCGCTCCGAACCGGAAATAAAATTATCAATACAGATTACCTTAGAAGTTTTTAGTAGCAAATCGCACAAATGAGAACCAATAAAACCCGCGCCGCCGGCCACAATTACATTTTTTTTATCAAATATTATTTTCTTTGCCATATTTTTAACTAATTATTTATCTTTATTATACCAGCCTTCACCCCTTTAATAAAGTCCTCAGAATAAGCATAAAATGATTCTAATAAATTCCCATTGGCATTAAAACCGCGAACATGAGGCGCCCCTCCCGGATAAGCGCTAAGAATAATATCATTAAAGCCGTCATTGTTTAAATCACCACTGGCAATATAAGCGCCTTGTCGCCAATTATCATTATAAGCTTGAAAACTTTTTTTAACTAAACCCCGATTGGTAAATATTTTTACCTGCGCCTTCCGTCCCGGTCCGGGACTAACAATAATTTCCGCCTTATCGCGATCTAAACGTCCGTCAATATTAGCAACTGTTAAGTTTACCCCGCCACGAAAATCTTTCTCATAAGCTAAAAATATTCCTTGCAATTTGCCCCTCGCGGAAAAAATTCGCACCTGTGGTTCCGCTCCCGCTTGCATGGCAACCACTATTTCTAAATCACCACTGCCATCTATATTACCAGCCGCTACTTGTAATCCTCCTTGCCAGCTGCTATTAACACCTGCAAAAGTTCTTTGCAAATTACCCCGATTATCAAAAATCTTTACCTCCGCCAAACGCCCTCCTTGAGGGGTTACTATTATTTCCCCCTGACCATTATCATCGATATCAGCCACGGTAACATTAATACCGCCCCGATAACTTTTTTCAAAGGCTAAAAAACTAAATTTAAATTTACCAACAGCGTCATAAACCGATACTGTTGGCTCTTGCCCCGAAGGAGCCGCAACAATTAACTCTTGATTTCCGTCACCATCAATATCAAAGGCGCTAAAATCAGCTTGGAAGTTAAAAATATCATGTTCCAAAGGAGCAACAATGTCACCATTTACCGCCGTTAATTTTGGAGTTTCCCCTTCTCCGGTTGGCACGATAACCAAACGACTAACCTGTT
Organism: Patescibacteria group bacterium; assembly: GCA_029982795.1. Taxonomy (GTDB): domain Bacteria; phylum Patescibacteriota; class Patescibacteriia; order Patescibacteriales; family UBA12465; genus UBA12465. Next base: position 21,084 of record JARRBY010000006.1, on the reverse strand, counting down.
TATATAAAATCTCTTTCGCCAGAGAAATCGCCTTATCCACATTTAAGCGACCATTGCCTAAAAGCCCAACATAATTTGGATTTAAAGCATCAATTTTATCAGTTGAAGCAAATAAAATATTAACAATCTCTCGACGTGAAAGTTCGGGATTCGCCTCGCTAATTAAAGCTAAACTTGCACTCACTAAAGGCGCCGCCAAAGACGTGCCGGAAAAATAACCGTCATAATACACATCAGCTCCCACCACATTTTTATTGGTCACGGTGTTAAAAAAACTAATTCCCGGAGCGCTAATATCCACACAATTGGAACCATAACTGGAAAAGCCGGCTTTTTGATCCAAGGCATCAGTCGCCGCCACTCCAATAACCATATTTTCTCCAATCAATTTACCATCATAACAAGCCGGATAAAGCCTGGTTTCATCAATATTATATCCCTGTCCTGAAGCCTGTTCATTTCCAGCCGCCGCCACTATCATTATCCCCGCTCGGTGTGCTCTGTATATAGCTTCTTGCAAGTCTTCACTATAATTTAAAGAACTAAAACTTAAATTAATAATATGGGCTCCATTTTCAATAGCATAATCAATCGCCCGAATAACATCACTGACACGTCCCTCCCCTTTATCATTTAAAGCTTTAAGGGGCATAATTTGCGCCTTCCAAGTAAGACCGGTCACCCCCTTTTTATTATTTCCGGAAGCGGCAATAACCCCCGCCACTAAAGTGCCGTGAGAAATTCCCATCTTGGTCCAACCTTCTTTTAACTTCGGATTAGGATCATTAGTATTATCAGTAAAATCCCAACCGTAAATATCATCAATAAAACCATTATGATCATTATCTTTTCCGTCTGCCGCTATTTCTGCCTGATTACGCCAGATATTATCTTTTAAATCAGGGTGATCAATTTGTATCCCGGAGTCAATTACAGCAATAACCGTATGAGGACTGGCAGTTACTTTATTCCAAGCTTTTTCCGCCGCTATCCGGTGCAGATACCATTGATTTTGATAGAAAGGATCATTAGGAGAAAAGGCAGCTGAAACCGGCCCGGCAATTAGACAGGATAGAATAAAAAAAGATGTTATGATTTTTTTCATATAACATCTTTATAATAACACAAAAGGCCTATTTTACAAGACTATTAATCAAAGTTAGTTATTTCTTGCCAGGTTTCCCGTGCGCATTTTTCCCAACTAAATTCTGCGGCTCGTTTATAGCCCCGACTAATTAATTTTTCCCGTAATGATTGATCTTTTACTAAAGTCACCATCGCCTTCGCCATCGCTTCCTTATCTTGCTGGTCAAAGCCCAAAAAAGCATCGGCTCCCACTTCCCTAAAAACCGGAATATCGGAAGCGGCTACCGGTACACCACAAGCCATGGCTTGTAATAAAGGGATGCCAAAACCCTCATGCTTGGAGGGGAAAATAAAAGCGGAAGCGCCACTTAAAATATAGGGTAAATCATCCTCTTCTATCCAACCCGGCATAATCACCTCTTCGTTTAGATTATACTCTTCAATAATATACTTTACCTCATCATAACCAAAACTAGCATCACCAATTAAAACCATTTTTTCTTTTACTTCGGGATTGTTTTCTTTTAAAATAGAAAGAGCTTCAATTAAAGCGGGAATATTTTTTTTCTTTTCAATGCGACCAATATAAAGGAAATAAGGAAATTCTAACTCGTATTTTTCCTTTATCTCCGCTATTTTTGCCTTATCTTTAATTTGCCTGTAATTCTCATTATTGTATCCATTGTGCACCACCTTTATTTTTTCTTTTTTTACCTGCGGATAAACATTTATAATTTCATCCTTGGTAAACTGAGAAACTGTAATTATTTTTTTAGCCCGATTAAGAGCAAACTCAGTTGACCAGTATAAATAATCAATTGACTCGGAATGATATTTTCCTCGGGTGACAATAATAACCATTAATTCTATTAATTTACGAAAGAATGGTCCTTCCGTTTTTGCTTTAGCCGAGCGATATAAACTACTATCACGCATAAAGGCAATGTCATGAATTGTGTTAACAGTTTTTTTAGGATAAATTAAAGGCATAGTGTGAGCGGGGATAAATAAAACATCGGGCCGATGCCAAATCATTTCCCAACTTAAACGTCCCAAAGTCCAAAAAGAATATAAGGGCCACGTCAAAACTTTAAAAATAAAATTAGGATTATCTATAACCGCCGCCTTTAACTCTTCGGAGGGTTCTTCATTTAAATAAAGCCAATACTTATTTTCCCTATCCAAACGAGCTAAATTTTTAATTAGATAAAAAGAGTACCACTCGGTACCGGTTTTTCGTTTTAAATTGGCGCGTGAAGCATCAATACCTATTATCATATATAAACAAAGCAGACCTTTTAAAGCTCTGCTTTACTACTTTATTTAGTTGCTAAAATACTACGCTTATAGGAATCTAAGTTATCCAGCGCAATCCCTGTCCCCTTGGCAACACACAACATCGCATCATCAGCGATATAAACCGGCACACCGGTAGTTCGTGATATCAATTGATCCATATTACGCAACAGGGCGGTCCCACCAGTAATTACTATTCCCTTGTCAATAATATCAGCCGATAATTCCGGCGGAGTTTTATGCAAAACCTTTTTCGCAGCGGTAATAATAGCTTCCAATTCATGTTGAATCGCTTCGGTCACATCATCGCTGGAAACAGTAATACTTCGGGGCAAGCCGGTGACAATATCCCGTCCCCGTACTTCCATATATAACTTATCTTCAATATACAAAGCCGAACCAATATTAATCTTTACTTCTTCCGCCGTTCTTTCTCCAATCGCTAAATTATATTTTTTACGAATAAATTCCAAAATGGCATCATCTAATTTATTCCCCCCTACCCGTACCGAGGTTGAAGCTACCACTCCACCTAAAGAAATAACGGCCATTTCTGCTGTTCCTCCTCCTATATCGATAACCATATGTCCGGTTGCTGAACCAATGGGAATATCAGCGCCAATTGCGGCTGCTACCGGTTCTTTAATAATATAAGCGGCTCTGGCGCCGGCGGCAATCGTCGCTTCAATAACAGCTCTTCTTTCGGTAGAAGAAATACCGGCCGGAACAGCCACCATTACTTCTGGACGAAAAAGACGCAACCCTCCTAAGGTTTTATTGATAAAATAACGTATCATTGCCTCAGTGGCTCGATAATCGGCAATGACCCCTTCTTTTAAAGGTTTTACCGCCATTATTGTATCCGGTGTTCGACCTAACATATCTTTAGCTTCATTGCCAACCGCTAAAATCTTTTTATCGGCAATCGAAACGGCGACCACACTGGGCTCATTAACAACAATACCGCGCCGAGGCAGATAAACAAGAGTATAAGTTGTTCCCAAATCAATTCCAATCTGTTTGATAAACATAATATTATAAAATAACTACGACTATTTATTCTACTCATTTTCACGCCTTTAGTCAATCACTAAATCAAATTCCCCCTCATCATCAGTTGGTTCCAGTTCCCTCTTATTTTTATTCTTTATAATTTTAATTACCTTTTCGGCAAAAGAAAAAGTATCAAAGTCCTCTTTAAAAAACACATAATCAGCTCCCATTTCCAAACTTCTCTCCCGACTGTCTTCATGACTTAAATCAGTGAAGATAAAAATTTCCTTTTCTCCCAACTCATCATCAGCTTTAATTCTTTGCAACAATTCAAAACCTTCTACTTTCGGTAGGATTAAATCTAAAATAATAAAATCCGGTTTAAACTTACGTAAGTGATTAATAATTTCATCATCATCATTATCGGCTTCATTTATCTCCACCCGAAAACCGGCGTTATTAAACTGAGCCTCAAGACCATAGAGTAAATTAACATCATCTTCGATGATAAAAATCTTTTTGTCTTTCATATATTTTAATTATTCTTTAACTTTTTCCACCAACTTTGATTATCTTTATACCAATTCACTGTTTCCGCCAAACCTGTATCCAGTGTATATTCAGGCATAAATCCCAGCTCACGTTGGGCTTTACTAAAATCAATACCATAGCGCCAGTCGTGACCCAAGCGATCAGGCACATATTCAATCTGACTTTCGTCCTTACCAAGCAAAGTTAAAATCTTTTTCGTAATCTCTAAATTAGTAACCTCGCTATTTCCGCCCAAACAATATGTTTCCCCAATTTTTCCTTGCTTAATTATCAAATCAATTCCCCGATTATGATCAGCCACCTGAATCCAATCTCTGATATTTTTTCCCTGACCATAAACCGGCACCTTTTTTCCCATTAAAAGATTAGTGATAAAAAGGGGAATTAATTTTTCCGGATATTGATAAGGTCCATAATTATTAGAACAATTTGAAATTGTAACCGGTAGCTTATAGGTATAAAAATAGGCCCGTACCAAATGATCAGAACCAGCCTTGGAAGCGCTGTAGGGAGAGTGAGGATTATATGCCGTTTTTTCATTAAAGCGGGCTTCATTATAAGCGAGCGAACCAAACACTTCATCGGTGGAAACATGATGAAAACGAACATTACCGTTTAAACGGGCGGCTTCAAGTAAAACCCCGGTACCAACAACATTTGTTTTAATAAAAATTCCACTATCGGCAATTGAACGATCAACATGACTCTCCGCTGCAAAATGCACAATCAAATCTACTCCCTTTACCAATTTATTAACCAAATCAAAGTCAGCAATATCACCTTGGACAAAATGATAACGGGGATTATTTTCCACCCCCTTTAAATTATCTAAATTACCAGCATAAGTTAACAAATCAAGATTTATAATCTCATCAGCCTGATACTTATTAAGCCAGTAATGAATAAAATTGGAACCAATAAAACCGGCCCCGCCGGTAACTAAAAGCTTCATGTCTTTTAACTTAATAATTTCTTTAAAATTTCTTCTTTTTCTCCCGTCTTATACCCCTGAGTGGGAAAAAATTTAAAACCATCATTTGCTTGACGAGGAATTAAATGAAAATGAAGATGAGCAATTTCCTGACCGGCAACCGATCCGTTATTAACCACCAAATTATACCCGGCAACCCCTAGTTTAGTTTCCAACAACTTCCCCACTTTCTTAACAACCTTAATCAAAGTTGCTAAATCAGCAGCAGAAATTTCTTCCAAATTAGCCACGTGTTTTTTAGGGATAACCAAAGCGTGCCCCGGATTAACCGGCTTTATATCTAAAAAAGCCAGAGTGGCTTCATCTTCATAAAAAATACTTGCCGGAATTGTTTTTTCTATTATTTGACAAAAAATACACATAAAAAAAATTATTTTATTTGATAAGGACTATTTTTATCCTCTTCCCATCTAATTTCATCGATCTCTTCAGCTTTATTTTTCCCCTTATATAATTTATCGGGCAAATTAACACTTAGTGCCGCCTTATCTGAAATACATTTATAACCGTGCACAACACCGGGGGGAACGATTACAAAACTAGGGTTATCTTCTCCGACTTCAATCTCAATTTTTTCTCCTTTTGTTTCTGACTCTTCCCTTCTATCCCAAAGATATAGTCTGAAGTTTCCTGGTCCAAAAAAGGCAAAGCCATCACTTTGGTAAACATGCTCATGCGGTCCGCGCACCACGCCCGGATTTGTCATACTGGCATAGGCCATAACTGGAGAATAATTATCCTCATCACTACGGAATAGTTCTGTAAGATAACCTCTATTGTCAGTGTATTTATTTAATTTTTTAATTTTTACTCCCGCTATCATATTATTTTTTCTTAAATTTCAAAAGACCGTTTTGCGCGCCCAAATGTGAAATTTTAGACGCTGTATTACGCGCCGCTAAATATAATGCCTTTTTTATATCACCTTTATAAAGACTTAGTCCGGCCACAAAGGTGGAGTTAAAAATATCTCCCACCCCGGTCATATCAACATGTTTTTTTTCTGGCAAAATCCCCTGGTAATAGAAGTTTGCCCCATCATAAACAAAAGCCCCCTTGTTACCGGCTGTTATCAGCACAATTTTCGGACCAAAAGATTTTATAATTTGCAAAAGATTTTTTTCCTTTTGCAAAAAAGTGGGGGATAATTTTTTTTGACTGGACATAATGGCTAATTCAATCGCCTCATCTTTATTAACCGCAAAGACATGAGTCTTTTCCAAAAAAGGAGCCAATTTTTTTAAACCCACCTGATACTGTGATTGACTTGGATTCCAAGCAACAGCTATTTTTTTCATCTCCGCGAGGGTGAATATTTTTTTTAAATTACTGAGCCATTTACCGGATAAAGACGAGAGATAAATATTTTTTGTTCTCGCCAAAACTTTCTCCATTGGCGCGGTGATAAACAAATCACTGTTGACTCCTCTTTGGGTGAAAATAATTCTTTCCCCCTGATCAATTAAAATAAAAGAGAAACCGCTATCACCGGACAATTTGGTTATCAATTCCGTTGCCACTTTTTTTTGTTTTAAATTTTTAATAATCTCACTGCCGTTAACATCCTTCCCTACCGCCGCTAAACAAGCTGTCTTAAAACCAAAGTTGGCAAAATTAACGGCCGCATTGGCCCCACCGCCACCATAGGTAAAGTAAAACTTATCAACCTTAATCTTAGCCCCGTGTTCAAAGGCAAGTAACTTTTGGCGCAACAAGTCATGACTATTATCTAATAAAATTCCGTCGTTAGTAAAAAAACTGATATCCCGAGTAACGCCACCTATCGTAATAAAATCATAAACCATAAAATATAAATTTAATTATTCTTAATATATCACACTAGTTGCTTCTTTTCCAGAAAAAAAGGTTTAAATTTCTTAAACCAAAAAATTAAAGGTGAAAAAAATAAAACCGCACTTAATCCTCCCCAAAAAAATTGCCCGCCCAAACTTAACCAAAAAGAAATATCACCTAATTTAAAACTCCCGTTTAATAGAATAAAGTTTGCCATCACTAATAAAATATTATAGGAAAAAATAAAAAGAAACATCACCGCCAGTAAAGAGTATAAAGAACGATTAGTTAAAAAGTTCTTTAAAACAAAATTAGCTATCAGGGCGGAAGAAGCTAAAACTAAAGAATAAACTCCAAAAAATTGAAATGATAAAATATCAAGAAAAAAACCAAAAGCTAAAATAAAATAAAGGGCGGGCAAAAGGTCAACAAAAAAAAGAATAAAAACAACCACAATGATACCGGGATATAAATATTGCCCCCAAAGCGGTAAAGCGCTAAAAAAAGAAAACTGAAAAACAGCTAACAACAAGCTACCAAGCAATAAAAATAAAAATTGACCAAAAGTCTTAAACATAAGCTAGGGTAATACTACCGAAACTATTGTTAAATTATTAAAATTAAGCAGCGGTTCAATAAGCGCCGACTGCCAAACTTCATTACTTTCACTTTTCACTTCAGCTACTTTTCCCACCACCAAACCCCGCGGAATTTCCGAACTTAAACCCGAAGTGATTACTATATCAGAAACCGCAATTTTTTCTAACTGCGGAATATAATCCATGGCAATTGTCAGGCCCAAACGACCATCACTTAAACCTTGAGTCCGGGCTTCATTTTGCAAAGAAACAGCTAACTGACAACCCGGTGTGGTAGTCAAACAAACGCGCGCACTTTCCTCTTCAACCGCAACAATTTTACCAATCACTATCCCACCATCACTGATAACCGCTAGCCCTTCTCTTAAACCGGCCTGACGCCCTTTGTCAATTATTAAATCTCGTCTTTGAGCGGTGGTAAATAAACCTTCTTGGGCAATAACGTGCGCTAAAACGGTAGAAAAATTATGATTATCAACAAAATCTAACTGCTTTCTCAACTTTTCATTCTCAGATAACACTTCATAATAAGCCGCCCTATCAATCGCTAAAGTCTTTACTTCCGCTTCCAGCTTTTCTATCCTTGCCAATAATTCCTCTTTTTCTGTTCGCTCTTCATAAGAAGCGCTAATATTATTTCCCCATAAATATAAATCATTACTCAACGGTCTGATGGCTTTAAAAATTAAACGCTCTACAGGTTGAAGTACTCCTCCCCAATGTAAAATAATAATTAGCAAAAAAATTGCTAATAAAATTAAAAAGGGATTTTTTCTTTTTAATTTCACCATAAGCGCTACTTATTATTTCTAATCATAAGCGGTTGGCAGTACCACTTTTTCCAATAAATCCTTGTTACTGAGCAATAAGCCTGTTCCCCTGGCAACGCAAGAAAGCGGATCATCAACAATTTTCACCGGAATTTTAGCCGCCGCGGCAATCGCTTCATCTAAGCCGCGCAATAAGGCGCCGCCACCTGATAAAAACAAGCCTCGCTCGTAAATATCCGATACCAACTCCGGAGGCGTTGTTTCCAAGATTGTTTTGATATTATCAATAATTTTTGAAACTGTTTTCATTAAGGCTTCTCGAATCTGTTTATCATTAACCATAATTGCCTTTGGTAATCCGGTTAAAAGATCTCGCCCGCGGACTTCAATTTCCTGTAACTCCGGTAAAGGAACCGCCGAACCAATCGCAATTTTTATACTCTCCGCCAATTGTTCCCCGATTAAAATGTTAAATTCCTCTCGGATGTATTCAATTATATTATTATCAAATTCATTCCCGGCCGCCTTTAATGATTTCCAAGTGACAACACCCCCTAAAGAAATGACCGCAATTTCAGTTGTTCCTCCACCAATATCAACAATCATCGTTGCGGTAGCGTCAATGACCGGCAAGCGAGCCCCAATGGCAGCCGCCATCGCCTCTTCTATCAGATATACTTTACGTGCTCCCGCTGATTTGGCGGCATCTTCAACCGCCTTCTTTTCAACCTCAGTTAAATCAAGCGGAATGCCAATTACCACTCGCGGTCGAGAAAATAAAGAAAAATTTTCTTTTTGCACTTTAGAAATAAAATATTTAAGCATTTTTTCCGTTACCTCAAAATCAGAAATAACACCATCAACCAAAGGTTTGATCGCTTCAATATGTCCCGGAGTTTTCCCTACCATTTTTTTAGCCGCTTCTCCCACTTCTAAAATTTCATTAGTCCTTTTGTTAATAGCCACAACGCTGGGTTCATTAATTACAATGCCTTTATCATTTAAAAAAACCAGTGTGTTTCTTGTTCCTAAATCAATTCCTAAATCATGACTAAATTTTCCTAACATCTTATTAAACATAGATTTTATTACTATTTTTTAATAAAAGTGGCGACTACTTGTTCTAAACTTAAAATCTCACCTTCCTTATTCTGACGTTGTTTTACCTCCACGCCACCGGCTTTTATTGATTTTTCACTGATTACCAAGCGATATGGGCAACCGATTAAATCAGCGGCGGCAAATTTTTCACCCGCCGAGATATTCCTATCATCATATAAAACCTCTACCCGATTGGCAATTAATTCTTGATATAATTTCTCCGCTTCCTCATTTTTATTTAAAGAAAGAAGATGAATTTGATAGGGAGCAATATTTTTCGGCCAAATTATCCCTTTTTCATCATGACAAAGTTCCACAATCGTTCCCAAAAGACGACTTATTCCCAAGCCATAACAACCCATAACAACCGGCTTCTTTTCTCCCGTTTGTTCTTGAAAATTTAAAGCAAAAGCTTCGGAAAATTTAGTTCCCAGGTTAAAAATATTGCCTACCTCAATTGCCTTTTCTGCGCGTAAATCTTTATTACCACACTGTGGACAACTATCCTGATCTTTGATAATTTCCTGATTCACCGCCAATTGACACCGGGGACAGATATAAATCACATCTTCGCCGACCGGACTTAAAGCTTGAAACTCATGGGAATACTTTGTGAAACTACCGCCAGAGGCGTAAGTTAAAAAAATATTTTCTCTAAGACCGCAACGAGTAAAAATATTAAAATAAGCCTCTATCACTTTCTCGTAATAAGCGGCTAAATCTTCTTGACTGGAATGAAAGGAATAAAGATCTTTCATTAAAAATTCTCTTCCGCGCAGTAATCCCGCCTTAGCTCGTTTTTCATTTCTAAACTTAGTTTGAATTTGAAAAACAGCAAAGGGTAATTCTCGATAAGAAGAAACAAACTTTTTTACCAGTGGCGTCACTATCTCTTCGTGCGTCGGATTTAAGGCATAATCCTTATTATCACTAGCTTTAATTTTAAACAAAACATCAAAATTATCCCACCGACCGGTAATTTGCCAATTTTCCTTAGAAGCCAGCGCCGGCATATTAATTTCCTGCCCCCCTAACGCCAACATTTCCTCTCTAATAATCATCTCTATTTTCGTTAAAACACGCCAACCTAAGGGTAAAAAGGAATAAACACCGGCAGTTGTTTTATCAATAAAACCGGCCCTAATTAACGTTGTCGCATTATAACTAGTTTCATCTTTTGGAACTTCTTTTAGAGTTTTAGTAAAAAGTTTTGTTTGTTTCATATGTCTTTCATCCTAACGAAAAAAAGAGGAAAAGTAAAGTTAAATTTTTTTAAATTTTTTTAAATTTTTTTCATTTTTTGTAAAGCTGCCTTGACTCTAGCGCCACTATCTGACAAATTTGCGGGTAAATCGGACAAAGCGCTTCGCGCCTCACCCAGCGAATACCCCAGGCTCATTAAGGCATCAATTTCATCACTATTTAAATTATTAGCCCCCTGTTTAAAATCATCATTAGCTAAAGCTAAACGTCCAATCTTTGTTTTCAATTCCAAAACAATTCGCTCCGCCGTTTTCTTGCCTATCCCTGACACTTTAGTTAATAGATTAGGGTCACCTTGCAAAATTGCCTGGCTAACATCACCGGCGCTACTGATACTAAGCACACCTAAAGCCGATTTAGGTCCCACCCCCGAGACTGATAACAAAAGAGAAAAAATCTCCCACTCAACCAACGAACTAAAACCATATAAATCAGAAGCGTCTTCTTTTAAATAATGATAAATATAAAATTCAGCGGGAGCGCCCACACTTAATGTAGCTAACAATTTTTCTCCACAAAAAATATGGTAACCAATATTATTAGTTAACAAAATAACTGAATTTAAATTTTTTATCATGATTTCTCCCTTTAAAAAAGCAATCATAAATTTTTATTTTAATTTTCGTCGTAAAACACTATAGGCCGGTACCGTCTTTCCGGGAACAATAATATAAATCATCTTGGAACCGCCCCCACCATGAGCTTCTTTTAACTTCTCTCCCTTGGTTAAATCGTATAAATAATCTACCTTTAATTTTATTACCTTATAACCGGGTAAAACAATTTCAACTTTATCACCCTGTTTTATGGTATTGTGAACCATAAAAACAACCGCCCCGGCAGGTAATCGCTTTTTTAGCACCGCCTTTAAATCCGTTACAACCTGACCACAAAATTCAAACTTACTCAATTGCTTGGCAACTTTAACATTTTGGCCGGCTTTAGCTCCTTCTAAAAAGCCACTGGTAAAACCCCGGTGCACTAATTTTGTCTCCAATTCTTGGTATAAAAATTGTAATTCCTTTTCTTTTTTCGCCACCGATAATTTACTTCGGGCAATTTCAAGCGCCCGCTTATAAATTGCTACAACCGTTGCTTGGTAATAAACGCTTTTCGCTCGTCCCTCGATTTTGAAACTCACCACCCCCGCTTTAATTAAATCCGGAATTTGCCGCACCAAACATAAATCAAGCGAGTTTAGAAGATAAGTGCCATGTTTTTCTTGAACTAATTCTAATTCCGGTTCCTGACCACGAGCTTTTATCATATAACGCCCAACATCATACTGCCAACGACAAGGCTGAACGCAATCTCCTAAATTAGCACTGCGAGAAGTAAACAAAGAAGAGAGAAAACAACGACCGGAATAAGCCATACACATTGCCCCGTGCACAAAATATTCCAATTCTAAATCGGGTAAAGCTTGATGAATTTTTTTTATTTGTTGCAATGTTACTTCTCTGCCCAAAACAATACGCGAAATCCCTTGTTTTTGCCAAAAACGGGCGGCTTCCAAATTAGTGCAATTAGCTTGGGTGGAAAGATGAATCTCTACTTGCGGATAATACTCTCGCAGTAAATTAATAATACCCGGGTCAGAAGCAATGAAAGCATCAGGCAAAAACTTTTCTATTTTCTTTAAAAACTTTATTAACGCCGGTAAATGTTGATTATGAGCAAAAATATTAACTGTTAAATAAACCTTTTTCCCTTTTTCTCTGGCATATAAAATACCCTCCTTAATCCCCGCTAAATCAAAATCATTAATCCGTACTCGTAACGAAAAATCAGGTATACCTAAATAAACCGCATCTGCCCCATAAGCAAAAGCGGTTTTAAGCTTTAACATATTTCCGGCCGGTGCCAATAATTCTAAATTCGAAGCAAGCTTTTTTTTCTCTACCATTGTAATCATTTTTTTCTTTTTTAATTCATTTCTCTTAAGCGTTTAATTCTCTCGCTAATTGGCGGGTGAGTCGCCAAGGCGTTAGCGAATAATTGTTTTTTGTTTTGCAAAGGAGAGGCGATATATAAATGAGCAGTTGCTCGATTAGCCGACTTTAACGGTTCCGCCGTTGATATTTTTTCTAACGCCCGGGCTAAACCTTCGGGGTAACGAGTTAAAAGAGCGGCATCAGCGTCAGCTAAATATTCCCGTTTTCGAGAAATCGCAAACTGCATCATATAAGCAAAAAAAGGAGCTAAAATTGCTAACACGATGGCAATTATCATCATAATAAGTTGCACATTATTTTTTTTGCTATCACTATCATGACGCCCAAAAAAAGAAATTCGCCTAAACCAATCAGCCAGTAATACCACCATACCCACCAAGACCGTCACTAAAGTCGCTAATAAAATATCCCGATTTCCAATATGTGATAATTCATGAGCAATCACCCCTTCCAGCTCTGACCTGTCTAAACGAGTCAATAAACCGGTGGTAACGGCAATTACAGCGTGCTCCTTGTCTCTTCCCGTCGCAAAGGCGTTCGGCGAAGGGTCACTGATAATATATATTCTTGGTAATGGCAGACCCGCGGCAATACAAAGATTTTCTACTAAGCGATATAATTCCAAATTATCTTCTGTTTTCAGTTCCTTAGCGCCACTTAAAGACAAAACTAATTTATCACTCTGCCAATAACTAAAAAAAGTGGAAAAAATACTAATAATAACCGCAATGTATAAAATTGTTGTATTTTCCAAAGCAACACTGAAAACATATCCGACTAAAATCACAAAGACAAAAAACCCTGCCAAAAGAGCCCAGGTTTTGCGACGATTATTATCACTATGCGTATACAAAGTTGCCATAGTCTATAAAATCTTAATTAAACATTTTTTAATTACTCCGATTTTTTTAAATGATTAGAAAACCCCTCAAAGGCCTTTAAAACTTCAATTGGTGTCATAAAGATAACGGTGTTTGATTGATCTGATGACAAATCATTCATCGCTTGTAAAGTTCTAAGATGAAGGGCCCCTTGAGAAGAAGCTAACATTGCCGCCGCTTTTGAAATATTAGCCGCTGCCGCCACTTCTCCCTCAGAATTAATAATTACTGCCCGCTTCTCTCTTTCCGCTTCTGCCTGCTTAGCAATCGTGCGCTCCATAGAAGATGGCAAAGACACATCTTTAAGTTCTACGTTATTTACCTTTAACCCCCACTCATCAGTTTCCTTATCAACAATTTCTCTGATTCTATCGGCAATATTTTCTCTTTGCGTTAATAATTCATCAAGAGTAACTTCCCCGACTATATTACGCATGGTAGTTTGCGCATACTGAGAAATGGCATAAAAGAAATTCTCCACTTCAATTACCGCCTTATTAGCATCCGCCACTTTATAATAAATTACCGCGTTTACCATAACCGGTACATTATCACGAGTAATTGCTTTTTGATCAGGTACATCAACCGCCTTAACACGCATATCAACTTTTTTAAAACTTTGGAAAACAGGCCAGAGAAAACGCCAACCCGGTTCCATAATTCCACTGTATTTTCCCATGGTAAACCGCACTCCTCTTTCGTATTGATTAATTTGTTTTAGACTAGAAAGAAAAAAAATAGACACTAAAACAATTAAATAAACCAGCCATCCCATATATTTATAATTAAAAATTAATAAGCCCTCAATTAAAATTTCACATCAACCTTTTGCTTTTCTACTTCATCTTCAATTTCAAAAAATTTACGTTCACTGAATTTAAGCCAACCGGCAATTATATTATTGGGGAAAGTTTGAATCTTAGTGTTAAAATCACGAACATTACCGTTATAGAATCGTCTTGCCGCTTGAATCTTATTCTCCGTGTCAGATAACTCTCTTTGTAATTCTAAAAAGTTCTGGTTTGCCTTTAAATCCGGATAATTTTCCGCTAACGCAAAAATTGATTTTAGAGTTCCGCTTAAGGCATTTTCCGCCTCACCTTGCGCTTTAGCATCTCCCGCACTGTGCGCACTCATTGCCGCATTACGAGCGGTTATAACCTTCTCTAAAGTTTCTTTCTCATGAGCAGCATAACCTTTCACGGTTTCCACTAAATTAGGAATTAAATCATAACGTCTTTTAAGCTGCACGTCGATATCGCTCCACGCTTCATCAACGCGATTTTTTAATTTAATTAAGCCATTATAAAGAGCAATAACTGCAATTGCTATAATTACAATAATGCCCAAGGCAATGTATAATCCATTCATAGTTTTTTAATTATTATTTTTTTATAATTAACCCTTTTCTTAACCAAATTATACAATAAATTCCTTATTTCTGCAAAGAAATTACCACTTCTTCCCCGTCAATTTTAACAGTATCACTAAAATCAGCCTCCGGTTTCTCAACCCTAAATCTAACTTCACGACTGGAAGTATCAAGCGCAATAGAAGAGGCAAACTTGGAAACAAGTGCAGAAATTGCTTCGTTGCCAGAAATAATAGTCAGCGTCTTATCCTGCAAACTAAGTCCCGAATTCTTACGCAAACGATTGATAAATCTAACTAACTCTCGCTTTATTCCTTCGGCCTTTAACTCGGGAGTAATATTAGTATCCAAACTGACGGTAATATCACTTCCCTCTTTAATTTCTATATCTAAACTAGCTAAATTTAACTCATCTTTAATTAAAGCTTGATAACTTTGTTCTAACTTTTTTGGTATTTGTACTTTCGCGCCGGCTAACATCTGCCTAATTTTAATCCCCGCACTATCTCGAGCCGCCAAACCACTTTCCACTATTTTCCGAACTTGTTCCATCGCCGCTAAGACTTCCTCATTTTTTTGATAATCTAATTTAACCCAATTTTCTAAATGCACACTCCTATTTTCCTCCTTATAATCATACCCCGAAACTACTTGCCACAGATACTCCCCTAAAAAAGGCATAAACGGAGCAATAACCTTAGCTAATTCAATTAATAAATATTTTGTTACCGCTAAAACAAGAAGACGTTCTTCCCGTTCTTCCGCTTTAAAGCGATCACGGCTACGGCGCAAATACCAAGTAGAAAATTCATCAATAAACTCCGTAATCGGACGGACCGCTTTTGCTAAATTATATGATTGCATCGCACTTTCAACTTCAGCAACCAAAACTGAAAACTTAGCTAATAACCACTTATCCAAAATATTTTCACTTGCCTGGGCTCTAGCTTTATAATCATCTATCTTTTCTTCTGTCGACGCATAAAGTTCATAGAACTTATAAATATTTTGTAATAACATGACATTTTTGCGCAGTGATTCCTCTACTCCCTTTTCACTAAAATTAATATTCTCCGCGGCCATCACCGGTGAAGCTAATAAATACATCCGTAACGCATCCGCTCCATATTTGTCCAAAACTAAACTTGGATCAGGATAATTCTTTAACTTCTTTGACATTTTCTTGCCATCTTCCGCTAAAACAATGCCATTTACAATCACATTTTCAAAAGCCCGGCTATCTTTTACACCGGCAGCAATAACCTGAAGATAATAAAACCACGTTCGTGTCTGATCAACCCCTTCAGCGATAAACTGGGCGGGAAAACTAGTTTCCATTTGCTCCTGATTAGCAAACGGATAATGCATCTGCGCATAGGGCATGGAACCAGACTCAAACCAACAATCTAAAACATCGGGAACGCGATGCATAGTCCCCCCACACTGAGAACAAGCAAAAGTAATTGGATCAACTTTATCCTTATGAATATCAGAAATACCGGAAACACCACTTAAAGCCTCAAGCTCAGCCACACTACCAACCACCTGATGATGTTCACATTTATCACAAACCCAAATCGGAATCACACTCGCCCAAAAACGCTGACGTGAAATTGACCAATCACGTGCTCCCTCTAACCAATTGCCAAAGCGCCCCTCTTTAATATGACGAGGAAACCAATTAATTTCCTGAGCGGTTGCTAACAATCTTTCCTTTAATTTTAAAACACTAACAAACCAAGATGAAGTAGCGTAGTTAATAAGGGGGGTATCACAGCGCCAACAATGCGGGTAACTATGTTCGTATTTTGCTTTAGAAAAAAGCAATTCCTTAGTGGCTAAATATTTTATAATCTCAATATCGGTCGCCATATGATCACCCAGGGGTTTAACATTCAAACCTTTAAAATCAACGACCTCCTCTTTAAAATGACCATCAAGAGCCACGTGTTGCACAAAAGGCAAGTTCTTTTCCTTGCCTAAACTCATATCATCCTCACCAAAGGCAGGTGCGATATGAACCACCCCCGTTCCCTCTTCGGTTGTCACAAAATCGGCCGCGTATACCTGCCAACCATTCTCCTTATTTTCCAAATCAGTCTGACGGGCATAATAATCAAAAAGAGGTTTATATTTTTGACCAACTAAAACTTCGCCCTGAAATTCAGATAACACTTCATATTCTTTATCTTTAAAAACATCAGCCAGTCTTTCTTTGGCTACAATATAATTTTTTCCCGCCTGTCTCACTTTTATATAATCTATATTTACCCCTACCGCTAAAGCAACATTACCAATTAAAGTCCAAGGGGTAGTAGTCCAAGCTAAAATATAGGTACCCGGTTCAGCTTCTAATTCAAACTCCACCGTAGCGCTTAAATCTTTAATATCCCGATATCCTTCGGAAACTTCCGACTGCGACAAAGTAGTCTCGCAACGCGGACAAATATGCATGGAACGGTAATCTTGATAAATTAAATCTTTGTCCCAGAGTGTTTTAAAAACCCACCAAATTGATTCCATAAAATCTAGATCCATGGTGCGATAAGGATTTTTCATATCAACAAAACGACCCAAACGAGCGATAATCCGCTCCCAGTCAGCAGCATAGGTCATAACTTTACTGCGACAAATATCATTAAATTTTCCCACGCCAATCTCTTCAATTTCTTTCTTGCGCTCAATACCCATTTCTTTCTCAACGATATTTTCAATGGGTAAACCGTGACAATCCCAACCCCAACGACGTTTGACCCTATAGCCCTGCATGGTAAAGTAGCGGGGGACCACATCTTTCATAATACTTGAAACCAAGTGTCCATAATGAGGCGTGCCAGTAGCAAAAGGAGGACCATCGTAAAAAGAATAGTTTCCTTGTGGCGCTTCCTTAGCAACTGATTTTTCAAAAATTTTATTTCTTTGCCAAAAAGACAAAGTTATTTCCTCTTGCCTAGAAATTTGATTTTTAATATCTTGATTTTTTTGTTGTGGCAACATAATTAAACATTCTTTATTTAAAAAAATTTATCTTTTCAAACGAAACCAATTAAGTTTCCCCACCTTTAACACCAACCCTGTTACCGGAATATCAATTTCTTCCTTAACATCAAGTTTTGCTTCCTTGCCGTCTATCTTCACGCCTCCTTGCTCTACCAAACGACGAAGTTCACTGTTACTTAAAGTAGGCAAACACTGCTTTAAAATAGAAAGCAAATCCGTTTTACTATCACCTAAACTAATTTCAGCCATTTTAACAGGAATCTCTTTCTTTTGAAACTTACTGACAAAATCAGCTTGAGCCGCCTGCGCCGCCTTTTCTCCCTTTAATATCTTCACCACTTCATAAGCAGCTCTCATTTTAAAATCCTTCGGGCTTAAATCTTTTTCTAAACGCACTATTTCCCCCAGAGGCAACCTGGTATTATTAACCAAAAAAACTTCTGACATCACATCAGGTTGTGCCATAATAGCGCCATACATATTAGCGGCGGAAAAATCTAAAAAGATCCCAGTTCCCCGACTCTTGGACATTAACTCGCCGGTTTCCGGATTCTCCATTAAATTAACCGCTACCACGAATTTCTCCTTATTCTTCATTTTTTTCAACAAAGTTCTCCCCATTAAGGCGTTAAAAGTTTGATCCGTTCCGCAAAGCTCAACATCAACGTCTAAAGCGACGCTATCATAACCCTGCATCAGAGGATAGAGAAATTCATGAAGATAAATTGGTTTAGATGCCCGCATTCTTTTCTCAAACATGTCACGCTCTAACATCTGTTGCACGGTAACGTTGGCCGCCAAACTAACCACATCTTCCATCGTCAACTGTGATAACCAATCGTGATTATATTTAATAAGGGGAGGATTTTCTTTAGCGTTAAAATCCAACAAAGGTTTAATTTGCTCAACCCAACCAGCAACATTCTTTTCTACCAAAGCTCGGGTTAATTGCTGTCTGGCTGTCTCTTTGCCGGTTGGATCACCAATCCGAGCGGTAAAATCACCAATTAAAACAATCACCTCATGCCCTAACTGACGAAACTCTTCCAGTAACAGATAATTTTTAGCATGGCTTAGATGAAGCGCCGTTGAAGTGGGGTCAGCTCCGATATAAAAACGCAGAGTACTATTTATTAACTTCTCTCTAAACTCTTCTTCAGTCGGTAAAATTTGTTTAATTACACCACGATGCAATATTTCGTCAACTTTTTTTGTTTTTTCCGCAATCGTCATATAAAATTTTATTTTTATTATAAGTTAATTTACCTTTTAACGTAAAATTAAATTTTCTATTGCCCGTGGCACTTCTTAAATTTCTTGCCACTACCGCAAGGACAGGGATCATTACGTCCCACCTTTTCCCCCGCTTCATTTTTCACTTTATCCCTTACCAAATCAATCGTATTACGTGCTTCTGCCTGTTTTTGCATTTCCTTTTGGGCTCCACTAAATTGCAAATTCTTTGTTTGTTTATTAGCAAAGGCCTGAAGCGCATTAATCTGTTCTTGACGTTTGGTCGCTTCCGCTAAACCTTCACCGGTTTTAAAGATTGAATAAGCAACATTTTTTTTAATCAAACCCAATAATTCCTGATACAAGCGATATGATTCTTTTTTGTATTCAACCAACGGATCTCTTTGACCATAACCGCGTAAACCGATACCGCGACGTAAATAATCAATAGTTTCCAAGTGTTCTACCCAAAGTTGATCAATACTGCGAATTAGTATTCCCTTCTCAACGTCTTTGAAATTTAAATTAGCCGCCTGAAACAAATCTTTTAGATTTTTATAGCGTTCCTTAATTTCTGTTTGCAAAAAAGTGATAAGTTTGGCTCTGAGCTCTTCCGGTTTATAAGCAGCGGCCGCAATTTCTTCCAAACTGGTCTTTAACTCAGTCCCAAAGGCAAAAACCGTACACATTGTCTCATAAATTTCAGCAATATTCCAATCCTTAGTATTTTCCGCTGTTGTGTGAAAATTAACCACCGCTTCAATCTCGTCTTGGACCATCTCTAAAATAATATCTGATAAAGTTCGCTTTCCGGCCTCTTCTTCCGTTTCACTTATTTCTATAATCTCCCGGCGACGGGCATAAATAGCCATTCTCTGTTTATTGATAACATCATCATACTCCACCAAGTGTTTTCTCATGTCAAAGTTATTGCCCTCCACTTTTTTCTGAGCACTTTCAATGGAATTGGAAATGATTTTGTTTTCAATGGGCATATCAGCGGGAACTTTGAGAGTATTCATTAGATTTTTCATGCGGTCACCCCCAAAAATACGCATCAGGTCATCTTCGGTTGAAACATAGAATTGAGATGAACCCGGATCACCCTGACGACCGGCTCGACCTCGCAACTGATTATCAATTCTTCTTGATTCGTGCCGTTCGGTCCCAATCACATGAAGTCCGCCCAAAGCCTTTACCTCCTCTTGCTCTGCCTTGTCGGGAGGATTACCGCCTAAAATAATATCAACTCCCCGACCGGCCATATTAGTCGCTAGTGTAATTGCCCCTTTGCGCCCAGCTTGAGCAATAATTTGTGCTTCTTTAAGATGATTTTTTGCGTTTAACATTTCCGGATGCAAACCTTCGCGCGCCATCATTTCAGTTAACTTTTCATTTTTTTCAATAGAAATTGTTCCGATTAAAACCGGTTGCCCTTTTTCATGGCGACGTTTCACATCAGCGATAACCGCTCTAAACTTATCATCCTCAGTCCGATAGATTAAATCATTTAAATCTTTCCTTATATTTGGTTTATTGGTCGGAATAACAATCGTATCTAAGTTATAGATTTTATGAAACTCTTCCGCTTCCGTAGCGGCGGTTCCCGTCATACCGGATAATTTTTTGTACATGCGAAAAAGATTTTGAAAGGTAATGGTAGCCATGGTTTGTGATTCTTTCTTCACTTCCACTCCCTCTTTTGCTTCTATTGCCTGATGCAACCCCTCACTATAACGACGACCGGGCATCAAACGACCGGTGAACTCATCAACAATTAAAATCTCGCCATCTTTTACCACGTAATCACGATCACGCTTAAACAATACTTTTGCCTTTAACGCCTGTTCTAAGTGATGAACTTCTTTCACGCCTCCTTCTACATAAATATTACCCATACCCAATATCTTCTCCACCTTGGAAATACCCGCGTCAGTTAACGTGGCCGCCTTCATTTTCTCATCAATATTATAATCCTCATCTTCTTTTAGCATTTCAACAATGCGGGCAAAACGAGCATATCTATCACCTGATTCTTCCGCCGGGGCGGAGATGATAAGCGGGGTTCGCGCTTCATCAATTAAAATTGAATCAATTTCATCAACAATGGCATAATGCAGTGACCTTTGCACCATTTGGCTAAGAGAATAAACCATATTATCGCGCAGATAATCAAAACCAAATTCATTATTAGTGCC
>JARRBY010000025.1 GCA_029982795.1 Patescibacteria group bacterium | reverse complement strand
ATCTAAAACTCCATCTTTATAAAATTTAAGACTTGCTCCTTCATGAATAACAACAATATGATGCCAATTACCATCATTATAATCTGATGAATTTGTTTCATACCAAGAACCAGCATAATAATACACCTTCCCAGCAATCACCCTATTCACATTTAATGTAAAACCATTGTGAGGAGAAATATTTGCAATTTTTGAAATAATTGTTCCAGAATTATTTTCAGTTCCAGTATTATCTGTCTTAATCCAAGCAGATATTGTCCTTGAATTTGTATTTAGAATATTAGAATTACCAGCATTTATATAATTACTTCCATCAAAACTCATCGCCCCTCCTTCTTTCCCAAAACGATCAGTGGTAAAGGTTGCGCCTGAATTAGTGCCATGATTTTCAAAAGATGTTTTATCACCAACCCTATTATTAGTACTATTATAATCCTGCTCATCCATACTCCAATGCCCAACAAGCCCATCAGAAGAAGTAGTCGGCAGGCTAGCCACTGACCTTCCATTATCATAAAGATTTTTTACCTCTTCTTCTGTTAAAGCATAATTATATAAACCAACATCATCTATAAGACCATCAAAATTCAAATTTCTATTATTTCTTAATTCTCCAATAAAAAATCTATTTGTCCATGTTCCAACTCCATCATTAATAAAAACATTCTTTAATTTCCCGTCTACATATATTTTTGTCTCACCCCCCTTTACTGCCGTAACAACAATATGATGCCAATTATTTTCAGTAATTAGCCCGCTACCAGTTTGATAACCAGAATTATTAGATGTCCATGATCTCACAACAACACTTCCGTCTATTTTTACTGTCAACCATAAAGGATAATGATTATCATTCGAAAAAACAGAAAATCCAAAAGTAATATGATCACTATTAGGATTTGAAAAATCAGGTTTTACCCAAGCACTTGCTGTATAAGTATCTACTATATCCATTGAACGATTTATAAAAATATAATCATTACTTTCACTCCCATCAAAATTCATCGCCCCATCTGCACTTCCATATCTACCATTAGTAAATACCGCATTATTAGATGAAACACCATTATTTCCAAGTCCACTTCTATCATAAAACGTTTTAGTATTAGTATCATAATTATCACTACTTAAACTAATATCTAAAACCATTTTATTGGTAGTTTGAGAAAAACTTAAAGAAACAAATAAAACAAAACCGGCTATTACAAAAACAGCAGCAATAGGAAAAAATAACTTTTTTTGTCTTAACTTAAACAGATAAATAATTAATTATTTCAATAAATAACTTATCTATATATTATACCAAAAAAAGAAAAGAAGCGTCAAAAAAACTAAGCGCAAAAAATGCTAAAATCTATATATTTGCTAAAAGAATGTTGGTAATAACAAATAAAAGATAAACTCCGATTAAAACAACTCCCTCTTTGCGACTTAGACTTTTATCAGTATGAGAAAAAATTATAAATAAAATAATAATTAAAGTAACAAAAAATACTAAACCGTAATATACTGGCCCCACTGTAAAATTAATTGGTTTTAAAATAGCAAGTGAGCCTAATACTAAAATATTAGTAAAGGCCGAACTGATTAAATGACTTAAAGATAACTCTGAAGTCTTTCGCCGCCAAGAGGTAAAAGCAATCATAATCTCCGGCAAATTGGTCCCAATGGAAAATAAAATTACACCAAGCAATAACTGACTAATATTAATTTTATCTAACATGCCAACCGTCAACTTTACTATAAAGTGAGAAATCACTACCACTAAAATAATGCCGCCTAAAGACAACGCTAATGATTTTGATACCTTCTTCTTATCAATTATAGCTAAACCATCACCCAGTGTTGAACGATTAATACGATAAAGATAAAATAATAAAGCTACATAAAGAAGTACCATTATCAAACCATCAACCAACCCAAAACGGCCATCCACTCCTAAGGCAAAGGGGGATAAAATAAGAAGCGCTATTTGTGGTAATGGTTTTAAATTACTATCAGTTTCAACTCGTTTGTTTAAAATTAAACTTGAACCTAATATCAACCCTATCACTACAATTATTCCTCCCATGATATTACCAACCGATAAAGAACCGGCATCTTGCAAAGCCGCATTAATGCCAACTGTAAGTTCCGGCAGGGTGGTCGCTATCCCTAAAATCACTCCCAAAGCAAATAATTTCATGCGCAAGGATAAAGCAATATAGCGAATATTATCAACTGTTAAATCCGCTGCTAAACCTAAAATGAAAAATAATGAAAGTAAAGCAAGGATATTTAAAACCAAAGACATAGTTATAAGGTAAAACACCCAAACTGGGTGTATAAATGCTCGGGGGCAGGGATTCGAACCCCGATAGCCAGGACCAAAACCTGGAGTCCTACCGTTAGACGACCCCCGAATAAGTTAGTTTAAATAATAGTAAAACCTGCCTATATATTATTAATTATAACTTCATCTGTCAATATTTAAACCTTAGCATAACGTCTAACAGCAAGTAAACTCGCAATAATATTAATAAATAATACTAATAAAAATTGCGTGCCAAAAATAAAGAAAAAATTATTAAAGAAATAAGCAAGGATATCCACATTATAACCCATAAAAAATACCTCTAAATAAGGCTGTAATAGACTCAAAAAAGGATAAAAGAGAACAATGATAATAGCCACACTAAGCAAGGAATAAATAAAGGCGGAAAAAACATGCGGCCAATAAATAAAGGCATTAGAAGCTCCCACCAAACGCATAATCTCAATTTCTTGACGATGGGTATAAATTGCTACACGCACTGTATTATAGACTACTAAAATACTGGTGAGCAAAAAAATGATGATTATAAACAAACCAATATCATTTACCCGTTTGGTAATATTCTCAATTTTACTAAGCACCACCGTATTATTGGAAAAATCACGCGATTCAATAATCGGATCATCTAACACTCTTAACTCATTAATTAATAAATTAGCCTCGGAAAAATCATTTGGAATAATAACCAAACTGGGCGATAAAGGATTCTGTCCTAATTCTTTAAGCGCTGATAAAACTTCTTGATTATTTTCATATTTAGCCCGAAAATCTTGCAAAGCTTGTTCTTGCGAAATATAGCTAACACTCTTTACCCGTGGCAAATTAGCTATTTTCTCCTCTAAAGCCTTAATTTGCAACTCTGGTACATCCGGTTTTATATATAAACTTATATCAATCTTTTCTTGTATTGCTTGAGTGGCATTATCACCTATTACCTGCACCGTTAACAAAATATTAACTGACAGCAAGGCTAAAACTAAAATCGTAATAGTGGCAACTGACAACCAAATATTACGACCGATATCTTGCAGACTAAATTTAATAACCCGAAACAAAGATAACATTTTTTTAAATTTTAATTATAATAAATATTTTCCACGTTTTTGATCGCTAATAATCCGACCACTATCCATGGTAATAACTCTCTTGTTTAAATTATTTACAACATCCCTATTATGAGAAACTAAGATAACGGTAGTTCCAAACTTATTTATTCGTAAAAGTAAATCAATTATTTCATTAGTATTTAAAGCATCTAAATTTCCCGTCGGTTCATCCGCCAATAATATTTTTGGCTGATGAATTAAAGCCCGAGCAATAACAGCCCTTTGTTTTTCCCCACCTGATACTTCGTGCGGATAACGATTCATTTTATCTTCAAGCCCCACTATTTTCATTACACTAGGTACAATTTTCTTTATCTTAGCCATGCTGCTATTAGAAACTTCCAAAGCAAACGCCACATTTTCAGCTAAGGTTTTTTTGGGCAATAATTTAAAATCTTGAAAAATTACTCCAATCTGACGACGGAGATAAGGTACTTCTCGTTTAGAAATTTTTGTTATATCCCATTCACCAACCACCACTCGGCCACTATCCAATCTTTCTTCACCAATTAATATTTTTACCAACGTAGTTTTTCCCGCTCCTGATTGACCAACAATAGAAACAAATTCCCCCGCTTCTATTTCTAAATTAACATTATCTAAAACTTTATTATAACGGGTATAAGCTTTATTGGCATTTGTAATACTAATCATAATATTTTTTATTTATTTAAAGCCTTTAATCCGTATTCAATCAGTTGTTTATTATCACTGATTCTGCTCTCCTTGCTATCTGATCCTAAATTTATCACTATCATATTCCCTTTAGCTGTTTTTATTCTTGTCATTAAACAATATAACGATTCATTTAAATAACCGGTCTTGGAACCAATAATTTCATATTCCCCCTCTTTCAACATGGGATTGGTATTTTTTAAATTATGAAAATTTTTGGTATTTATCGTTGAGAAAGAATAGGTGCTAGTTGTACTTATCTTTTCTATTAAAGGATTTTTAAATATCTCTTTTGTTATTATAGCATAATCTTTAGGAGAACTCACATTGTTAGGATCAAGTCCGCTCGGCTCAGTAAAACTAGTATTATCTGCTCCCCAAGACTTAGCAATCTCATTCATTTTTTTAATAAATTCATCACGACTTAAACCGCTTACCCGTACTAATGTTTCAATTGAATTATTAGCCGAACCAACTAAAGTGCTATATACCAAGTCTTCAATTGTCATGGTCTCTCCTTCAGAAACTCGCAAACGAGCTGATTCCCACGGATAACAATGTTCATAATTATAGAGCTCATCTTGTTTTTTATAGCTCACCACTTGGCTCATATCAGGACGGGTGGTAAAAAAAGTATAAATTGACATAAGCTTAGTTAAGCTGGCAATTGGCACTGCCTTATCAGCGTCTTTCTCCCAAATTATTTCTCCACTATCTTCCAGCATAATAATTGCATTACGGGCTTTAATTTCCGGATAAACAGATACCGAGGAAACAGGCGAAAGCTTTTTATCTAACGCCTCTATTACCTCTACCTTTACCGGAACAACCCCCGCCTTTAAAGGCGCAATTTTTTCAAAAGCGACTTTATCTAAATCAATTACTCTATCAGGATGAATACTTCTATCCGGTCCATAGTCATTTACCGTTACCTCAACTGACTTTCCGTTACTGGTGTTATAAACTCTTAATTTTGTTCCTTTTGGATAATCCGGCGAAGCGGCAAATAGTCCATCCTTATACTTATACCAACTCGCCTTACCCGTACTCATAACATCGGGCTGAGCTAAAGCTATCAACCAAGCCGAAGTGGCGTCAGTTTGTATACTTAAATATTGTTCCTCCACATTATCAATGGTCGGTACCGGACGCCAAACCCGAGAAAGAAAATCAAAAGAAAAAATCTGTTTTAAACGATTACTTTTTTCCGGATAGTATATCTTTACTTCCAAAGGACGACTAGGATCATAAAAACCATTGGTATTAAAAGAATATTCATACGCTGGTGTTAACGCCTCCCACTGCCATGGTATTAAAAATTGTTCACTATTTAAAGAAGTAACTAAACTTACCTCATCGGTAAAAGCTAAGGGATGATAATTTATTTCAAAATTATTATCCGCCCGAGAAGTTACAGGAATTAACGCAAACAATAAACTAAAAATTGAATATTTAATTACTTTTTTATAATTTATCATGGTTTGACTTATGTTAATTTTTAAGATTATAATTAAAAAGACAAATAAGCGGGTGTCGTATAATGGTTATTATGTCAGCTTCCCAAGCTGAAGACGGCGGTTCGATTCCGCTCATCCGCTCCTAACTGCCGAGATAGCTCAGCTGGTAGAGCGACGGTATCGTAAACCGTAGGTCGTGGGTCCGATCCCCATTCTCGGCTCATCTATAAATCAAAAGAGAAAAAATAATCCCACCATTTCTGTAAATTACTCCGCTCATCCGGCTCCTTTTTCTCTTTTTCAACCACCAATTCACTCTCTCCTCTATCAATAACCACCACCGTTTCATTAGGTTTTTTCAGGTTCAAATTTAAACGCGCTTGAGCTTCTAAAGATTCTTTGGAACCAAGATAAGTAATCATTTCTTGAAGTTTAGCCGTTTCTTGTTCATATTTAGCAATATCCGCTTTCAATTCAGCCATTTCCTCTTCCACCATTTTTTTTTGACTATAAGTTCTAATTAAAGGAAAGGAAATTAAAATAATTAAAACTAAACCTAGAAAAGCTAAAAAACGCTGGTTGGAAAACAAGCGGCTAAAAAATCCTCTTTTATTTTCATTTCTCTCGCCATTAAAAGAGCGCGGCGGATTTCTAAATTGATTCATGCTTTATATTATAACATAGCTAACAAGCAGCTGACAAACAAAAAAAATCAGCTTCAAGATAACTGATTTTTTTTATTTATAACAATTAAAACTATCAATTTCGCGCCTTCGGTGTCACCCAAAAACCCATATACTTACCGCGCATTAATTTAATTTGCGCATCAAGACAAGGAACCGCTCCAAAAATAATAATTACCACCGGAATTAAAAGCCACTCCAGGGTAATAAAAATATTTTTCCAAATTGTATATTGCGGTGGTCTCTTTGGTAATAATAAAGAAGAAATAACCGCCGATAATAATAATCCAACCATTGCCACACTCATTAAGTTTTGAGTTACTATTGGCAAATTGCTGGAAAGAACCGTGGCGTTAAATCTATCACCCCCTAAAAACATCGGCATCCACCCTAAAAGAGCAATAATTAAGGCATTGGTTGCCCAGGCGTGAAAACCATAAAGTTGAATAAAAATATGCCATATTACGGTATTTTTTTTAAAACCGGGATTACGCCAAGATTTAATTGTATTAAATAAAAGATAAGGAATATTTTCTACTCCCCATGCCCACCGTCTTTGTTGTTTATATAAACTAACCGCTGTTTGTGATAAATTGGTATCACAAGTAACATCCATAGAAACATCAAAATAGATTGGTTCCACTCGATAATTACCATTATAAAATAACAGTGAATGCCAAAATATTCGAGAATCTTCACTGACACTTTTAGGCGACCAAAAACCAATTTCTGCCAAAGCTTTGAAAGTCATAGAGTGCGAAGAATAAGTAACCAAACTTTCCTGCCTAACTTGCATTATCATCTGCCAAAAGGTATTGGAAGAAGCGGCTACTCGAGAAAAGAAAGGGGCCCCCCACACATTATTATGATAGACTGGAATAGGCTGATAACTAGCTCGAAAAGGATCATCAACTGTTAGAAATTTATATGTCAACGCATAAAAATACCCCGACCTTACCACCGTATCAATATCAAAAATACTAATTAAAATCCGTTCGTAATCAAAGCCTTCTTTATCTAAAAATTCTTTTTTTAATTGTTTTACACACCAGGCTTGATTAGATCCTTTGCCTTTTAGCTCACCTTCAATCCCGTCCGGATGAAAAAAAGTATCAAAATAATAAAATTTATCTTTAAATTCTCTTTTAATATTTTCCGCTCTCTTTCTCCCCTCCGCCCCAGCTCGCGCTTCAACCGCTAAAGCCACAATTTTTTTATTATTCGGAAAATTATCATTTGCCACCGCCTGCAAAGAAGCTCTAATAATCTCTTCACTTTCATTATAAGTTGGGAAAACAATCAATTGCCAAACATCTTCCCAGGTTACACCTTGACGAGCTAATGATTTTGGGCTTGCCTTTTCCTTATCATATTTACCATAAGAAAGATTAATACATCTACTGTGCCAATCTGTCTTTAACCCCCGTCGTAAATTAATATAAGAGGAAATTAAAAAGATAGCCATATAAACTACCAGCAACAACCAGTAGACATCAAAGGCGATAATAAAATAAGCCACAAAAACTGGCTTAAAATAAGACAAAACAAAAAGCACAATTAAAGTAGAAAGTGATAAAAAACCGGGCAATATTTCCAGTAAACGATATAATTTATAATCTCGTCCCTTTAAATCAGTTGCCTTACCAACTCGTAAATAATCTCTTTTATTGTCCATATATCAAAATAATAATCAATTATAACTGGTTTCTTCTTTTTAACTCAAAAAAACAATCAGCGCAAGCTTTAACATCAAAAAAGGCGTCATGAGCTTCAGGAAAAGTACTGTGAAAAATATAAGTATAAAGTTCCGTTAAATTTGGCCACTTATAGCCACCGCGACCATTAGGAAGACGACAAATATCAACCGTTCTTTTCATGGTACAAATTTTATTAGCATTAGTTAAGTTGTTGGTAAGTTTCAACCGCAATAATTCTGAGCCAATTATTTTTTCATCAAAATCGATATTATGAGCAACCAAATAAGTTGATCGTTTAACCTCTCTTTTAAAATGAAGCAAAGCTTTTTTTAAATCAACCCCTTCTTTTTCCGCTCTTGCTTGCGTAATGCGGTGAATTTTACTAACCTCCTCAGGAATAACAAAGCCGTCTGGCTTAATAATATAATTTTGACTCTCCCAATGATTACCATGAAAATCATACAAACTCCAAGCCAATTGAACTAGGCGCGGCCAATTAGAAAAATCATCAAGGGGAGCTTGATAATTTTTTGGCAAACCCGTTGTCTCTGTATCAAAAAATAAATACATAAATTCTATAATTTTATCTCCCTCCCTTCCGGAAAATCTTGTTCTTCATCCAATAAACCTAAGATTTCTTCCGCAAAACTTTTTTCCGACTTTGTCTTTTTCTCAACTCTCTTTTCCTCAACCGCTTTTATTTCCCGCCCTTTAAAATCAACCGGTCTGATATTTTTTAAAGCGGCTAAAGATAACGCCCCTTCCTCTGATTTTTTTTCCAAGGTCCCTTTTTTTACTTCTCCTTCTTTTAATCGCTTTCTCTCTTCGGCCTCCTTCCGTTTTTCTTCTTTTTTGCGACTTAAGCAATTTCGACAATAAACCGGTCGCACACCATCGGGGACAAAAGGAATTCTGGTTTTTGCTCCACATTCGGAACAAATTGCTTCATAACCACCAGTGGATTCAGTATTTAAAATTTTTTCATTTTTAACGCCTTGATTGGAATTAACACTTAACCTATTTCTTACCGGCACCGACTCATCATTATAATTTTCGTGCCAACTCATAATTTTTTCCTCTACCTCTTGGCGACTACTAGCATATTTTTCTCGTGAATACGCAATCACTTTTTCTAAATTACCGCTCTTTTCTTCTTCTTTTAAAGGCGGCAAACCAATAGCAGAAAAAGGAGAAGAAGCAACCCCATCTATCATTAACTTTAAATACATTTCATACTTAGGTAAATTCACTAAATCTTCTTCGGTAAAAGTGGGGGTAAATTCCTTAACCAATTCTTCAGCATCAGCGGCGCCAACTCGAAAAACCACCATAGTGCCGACATTGCCAAACACTGCCGGCTTCACTTTCTCACTTAATTGTGCAATATACTGATGAGCTAAAATAAGATTAAGGCGATATTTTCTTGCTTCCGATAAAATATTAGCAAAACTATCAGTTGAAAAATTTTGAAACTCATCAATATAAAGATAAAAGTCTTTGCGTGATGCCTCCGGTATATCAACTCGACTCATCGCGGCTAACTGTATTTTAGTAATCATCATCGCCCCTAAAAGAGCCGAGTTATCTTCACCAATGCGACCCTTAGCCAAATTCATAATTAAAATTTTTCCATTATCCATAATATCTCTAATATCAATTGCTGATTTTTCCTGACCAATGATATTACGCATTAAAGAACTGGAGAGAAATTGGCCCACCTTATTTTGAATCGGTGATACCGCTTCAGAGGCAAACTTATCAGCATAACCAGAAAACTCTTTCTCCCAAAAAGCTTTAACAACCGGATCTTTAATATTAGCTACCACCCGTTTACGATAATTTTTATCAGATAACATACGTACCACTCCTAGTAAAGTCGAACCGGGAAAATCTAAAATTGCTAAAATCGCATTACGCAATATATATTCCAAACGAGGCCCCCAAGAATCCGCCCATAATTTTTGAAAGACGCCAATTAAACCGGAAGCAACCAAATGTTGAAGATGTGGTTCTACCTGCTCAACTACATTAAAGGCGATTGGATAGTCAATATCAGCCGGATTAAAATAAACAATATCCTTAATTCTATTTGTTGGAATATATTCAATTACTTTTTCCGCTAAATCACCGTGCGGATCTACCACCGCCACCCCATGACCAGCTCTAATATCATCAACTATCATATTTTCCAAAACTGTTGATTTTCCCATACCGGTTTTCCCAACCAAATACATATGACGACGTCTATCGTCAGTTTTTATTCCAAACTCCTTTAATTCGTTGCGATAATTAGTTTTTGCAAAAACTGTAATATTTTCTGCCATATTTAAATAATTCAAAACTATTTTTAAACCTATAAACGAGAAATAATATCTTGGAGATTATTAGAGAAAAAACCGACAATATCATTCCAAGAAGCAATCCCTAAAATAACTGCAAATATTATTAAAATTGTTCGAGCGATATTAAAGATTGAACGAAAAAAATAATGCCGTTTAATAAATCTAAGCTCTTTTAATATCGCCAAATTATTTTCCTCATTTCTTTTTAAATATTGTCCAAACTCTACCTTCAAATCAGTCAGGAGGCCTAACTTGGGATCATTTTTTTCTATTTTTGTTTCTAAATTATCTTCTGAAACTGATTCAGACATATATTTAAAGCATTATTAAACAAAATAAAACACCTTCTTTTAATTTATAATTTTCTTTTCTTTAAACTGCCATTATCACCATAACTATTTATAAGTTTACCACTTTTTTGCAAATTATCACAATAAAGAACGAAAATATATAAAAAAATTATTTTTATAAAAATTAATTGAGTTAAAATT